>CAYQDZ010000007.1:0-38062 GCA_964416375.1 uncultured Bacteroidales bacterium | reverse complement strand
TCTGTTTTTCCTGCAAAATCACATATCTTTGAGTGAAATTACAAGGCATATGACAGGCAGACTTTTTCTGATTCCATCCACCATCAGCGACTCACAAGTTGATCATGTAATTCCGGCATACGTAAAAAATATAGCATCCGGCATAAAACATTATATTGTGGAAAACGAAAGAACTGCCCGGCGGATGCTGATCAAACTGGGCATCACCATCCCCATTGATAAACTCAACTTTTATACACTAAACAAACATACCCGCAAAGAAGACATTTCTGATTTTTTAAACATAGCGGAGTCAGAAGATATTGGTCTTCTATCGGAAGCCGGAGTGCCAGCAGTAGCCGATCCGGGAAGAGAGATCGTATTCCTGGCTCACAAAAGAAATATCAGGGTAATTCCTTTGGTAGGACCATCGTCTGTTTTGCTTGCTCTGATGGCTTCAGGATTGAATGGTCAGAACTTTGCCTTCATCGGGTATTTGCCTGTTAAAAGTCCGGAAAGAGTCAGGACAATAAAAGAAATTGAACACAGATCAAAAGCTGAAAACCAATCGCAAATCATCATTGAAGCGCCATACAGAAACAATCAATTGCTGCATGATATGCTTGTCGCATGCGGCAACTCCACTCTATTGTGTCTGGCCATTGACATAACAGGTGAAAATGAGTTCATTGAAACACACCGGGTTGATTACTGGCGTATACATACCCCTGAAATGAATAAGAAACCTGCCATTTTTATCCTTCAGAAAAAAGATTAATGAAAGGAATATTCGAAATTCTTATTGGTACATAAAATTCAGTTTCCGGCAAAAAAATCCTGTGTAAAACACAGGATGAAATATCATGTTCCCTGCTCCCGGCAGGCTCCGGTATTTAGTTTTGCAAGTGCACGGTATCGAGCAACTGAAGGGTATAGTGTAAAGGCATGTATGGAGGAATAATATAATAGTCAAAATTTGGATGTTTGAAACCTATCTCCCCAAACCCATATTCATCCAATGTCACCAAATCAATGGTTTCACCGATCTGCATGAATTTAATTGCTTCATTAACAGCAGGAGTGATGGGAAAAAAATCCTCGCCATAAACAAATGGGACAGAATCTCCGCTGGAACCGATAGGAAAAAATTTTCGGCCGGGAAAATCTTTCATATAACTGGCATCGGCTTCAACATAATATCCATGAAGCGATATCAAAACCGAATCGCCATAAGATAAGCCATTCTCTTCCCAATTCGAAATGCCCTTTATCCATATACCACCATCTTCATATCCTGGTATGACATGATCCGTATTGGCTATCTCCAGCGAATCAAGATAGGCAGAAACCTGTTCATTGTTGTATTCATCCAGACTATTAATTATCCGGTACAGAGTAACCTCATAAACCAAAGGCTCATAGTAATATGTATTCCACTGTTCACGGGGAATGAGCATAAGAGCTCTTGATTTGGGGTGCATGTGCTGAATGGCTTTTTGAAAGCCCAGGAATGTATAGCCTACCAATAATTTTTCAGGCCCATAAATATACTCATCTGAGTAAATATCATTCTCCACAGCAACTTCTGATACGGATACATCGACAATGGATCCGTCAAAGACAGACCCTATGTAATCAATGATCACCAAATCATTCAGTGTAGGAGTACTGGTATCCGAACCCTCCTCTTCAAGAATTTTCAGGTATATATTATCGCCTATTAAGTCTGATTCAGTAAACCCATACTGGATTTTCAAATCTTCCATCTTTTGGTCGTGCTCTATTTGATATTCTTCTGTTTCATCCTTCAGACATGAAACAATAAACAAGGGAGCAATTGCTACGAATAGCAGTTGAAATTTTAAATATTTTCTAAATGCTGTCATAATTCTATTCTTGTATACTTAATCGTTTTTTCTTATGATGTAAAATACTGTGCAAAGGTTGCTTTTTAGTTTACAGCTAAAATCTCAACCTCAAATATTAACGAGGTAAATGGTGGAATTATTCCTGTAGAAGATCCTTTTGTTCCAAAAGCCAGGTCTGAGGGCAATATAAACAGCGATTTTTCTCCTTCTTTCATCATTCCAATGGCTTCTTCAAGCCCCTCAACTACCTGCCATTCAGTTCCATAGACAAATTGAAATGGCTGATTTCTTCTTATGGTAGAATCAAAGAATTTGCCGTTAAGAAATTTTCCTTCATAATTTATGGTTATGGTATCGCCTATTTCAATGTTTTTGCCGGTGCCCTCCTTAATCATCAAATACAAAAGTCCTGAACCGGAAGGTTTTACCTCAATTTTTTTTTCCTGAAGAAATTGTTTTAAAATAATCTTTTCGTACTCACCAAAGTCTTCAATCCAGTTCAAAAATGCTTCTTTCTCGTTCCGGTATTCAATCTGTGTTTGAATCTCAATAATATTCAAGGATACCATCATTTTACTCATGGGCGGAATAAAATCAGGAAGCGATGATTCGAGTGTTTCATTGAAAAACTCATCGGCTGAAATAATAAATGTGGCGCTATCGTCAATGGTTAACATTTTGAAACACACTTCTATTGACCCTTTAGCATCGCGCTTTAAAAGTTGCAATTTCCTTCTGCCGACAAAAAACACTGAATCTTTCATTGTTTTGTAAACAATGTCTGCCGTAATATAATCACCATAATTGGCCTTCTCAGATGATTCTCCAATTTTATGAAGTTGGTAATAAATCCTATGCTTCCCCTTCTTAAATCCCGGATAAGGCGAATTACTACTGCATGAAAAGACGAAAATCAGAATGAATAGTATTGTATATTTTTTCATTTGTTAAGCAATTAATCAATCGATATTAGGTGTATATGATACACAATGATAGCTCTTGCGGGTATGCAATTTCCATCGCCGGGTAAACCATGAGCCAAATGTGGTGGCATAATAAAACTTGCTTTCCCTCCTTCATTCAACATCAAAAGCCCTTCTTCGAGTCCTGATTCAACACCTCCCCTGCCAATGGTAAACGTTTTGGAACCATCCCGGTTTGAAGAATAACATTCAGAACCGTCCAGGAGACCCACTGTATAATTGATAGTGGCTCGTTTTCCGGTTTCGGCTTTAGGCCCTTCACCTATCGCTTCAATAGCATACCACAATCCGGTTTCAGATTCATTCATCTCCATATTTTGCCTCTCAAGATATCCTTTGATCCTTTGCTGGTCCTTCTTCACAAGAATGCGATTGACTTCTATCAATTGTTCCCTTGTATTCCTGTTATCTTGCTGATCATCCACCGGACCCTCCTGTTTGCACGCGAAAAGACATAGTACAAAAAATATCCGGATTACATGGTATAATCTATGTTTTGTTAAGCTCATCCTTAAATTTTGACAACAAGTTAACAAATTTCTCAACGGTTTTCTGCAGGGAATCGTATGATTCTCCGCCGGAAGCATTTTCATGCCCTCCCCCATGAAAATATTCTGAGGCAATTTTATTTACAGCAAAACTGCCTTTTGAACGCAGCGAAAGTTTTATCATGTTCTTATTTTCTATAAATAATGCAGACATGATCACCCCGTTTATTGAGAGAGGCAAATTAACAAATCCTTCCGAATCACCTATTTTAAAATTAAATTCTTTTAGTTCCTTCTGAGAAAGACTTATATAAGCAGTTTTAAACTCTTCAAGGTATACCATTTTTTGATTCAGGCAATACCCCATCAGCTTCATTCTGTTGTATGAAAAATTATCGTACACAAAATCATATATTTTGTCTTTATCTATGCCAAAATTTACCAGTTCTCCCACCGCCTGAAAGGTTTCCGGATGCGATGAGTTGAAGCTAAAACAACCTGTATCTGTCATGATGCCACAGTAGATGCATTCGGCAATGTCTTTATCCATGAATTTTGACAGCCTCAGGGTTTTCATAACAAAGTATAGCAATTCTGCTGTCGAGCTTACGGAAGTATCAGAAATAAGCAGGTCAACAACGGGATCGGGATCGGGATGATGATCAATAAGTACTTTATATGCTTTGCTGTTTGTTATAGTATCATTGAATGCATCCACACGACTCATATCATTAAAGTCGATGGCAAAAATAAGGGAAGCATTACCGATTAATTCCGCTGATTTTTCTTTTTGTCCGGAGGAAATATGAATCTTATCGCAATGCTTCATCCACTTCAGAAAGTCTGGTATCTTATTGGGAACAAGCACATCAACCAAGTGGCCCATTTTGATAAGAAGATTGTATAAAGCCAGGGAAGATCCTATTGCATCACCATCCGGATTGCGATGCGTAAGGATTACAATTTTCTGCTTATCCTGTTCCAGCAATTCTTGAATTCTGCCAAAATTATATGTTGTTAAGTCTACCAAAACGCTATACTCATGAAAACATATCAAATATACTGAAATGGTATGAAACAGCGGGTGCAGCAATGCATAGTTTTACCAACAGTTATTTCATGATAAAGATTTATAAAACCAGGATGAAACAAGCGGCATTGCTAAAATTTTTATAATTTTGACGGCTTTAATTCATAGGTCATATTAAAATCATAAAGTGATGAACGGAACAAAGACATTAACCATCATAAAGCCCGGAGCAGTCAGCAATGAATATACAGGACCAATTCTGGAGAAAATAAATGCAGCAGGTTTTCATATCGCTGCCATGAGACTTTTTAAACTTACCCGTACACAGGCTGAAAATTTTTATTCCATACATCGTGAGAGGCCTTTTTACAATAGTCTGGTTGAATTTATGACATCCGGCCCGGTAGTCGTTGCTATACTGGAAAAAGAAAATGCAGTGGAAGATTACAGAAAGTTAATAGGTGCCACAGACCCCTCGAAGGCTGAAGAAGGTACCATCAGAAAATTGTATGCCGAATCGATTGAAAGCAATGCAGTTCATGGTTCCGACAGCAATGAAAATGCCATCATTGAATGTGATTTCTTTTTTGCCACTTGTGAACGCTTTTCAAATTTCGAATGATTGGTGATTGGTGAATTGATCCTGGTTATTGGGTTTTTCGGTTGTTGGGGTTTTAGGTTTTTGGGTTGTTGGGTAGTTGGGAAGCTGGTTGACTTGTTTTGTTCTGAAATAGTTTATTTACCGATTCATCGTACTTCCCCCCTGTATGTCCCCCCAGGGGGACACAATGTCTAAGATTAGTCATTTGTTTAGCTATCCCTGTGCCACTTTACTTTAATCAGTGCAGTATCCCCCGCTGGCGGGGGAATTAAAGGGGGTGGAATAGCTTTAACCAACCACCAATCACCAATCACCATTTACCAATTACTGATTACTGGTTACTCCAAACTCAAAACACAAACTTTTTACTTTTATCTTTTATCTTGTGAATAGTGTAATCGTTGATTATTTGGGGAATGCATGAGATGAATGTTTTATACTCAATACTCAATACTCAATACTTTTTTACTTTTATCTTTTATCTTTTATCTTGTGAATAGTGTAATCGTTGATTATTTGGGGAATGCATGAGATGAATGTTTTATACTCAATACTCAATACTCAATACTCAATACTTAATTCAGAATGATCTTTTTCACCAGTTCTTCTCCTGCCTTTTCATTGATCCTTTTTATGATTGTTTCGCGCATCATAAGCAGTTCATTGCGCAATACGGAAGAATTAAGATAAACATACAAGACTCCTTTTTTAATATAGATCTTTCTTGTAAGCGAAGCCGCATTTTTTCCCAGAATTTCTTCCCACTGTTTCTCCAAACGCGATTCTTTCAGTTTGCGCCCTATACTCATCGTGTCAATATAGTCGCGTAAAACTTCACCTATAATTCTGGTATTGGTTCTTTTCATTGTATACTATTTCATTGCTTTCATTGCTCCTTTGTCTACAAGAAACAATTTGTGTTCTATCTTCAGCTCATTCAGTAAAATTTTCATCCTGCCCAGATTTGTATGTGTGATGAATATTTGACCAAATGTTTCATCAGCAACAAGCTGTAAGATTTGTTTTACACGATGAGCATCAAATTTATCAAAAACATCATCAAGAAGAAGTATCGGCAAAACTTTTTTTTCCTGTTTTAAGAAATCAAACTGAGCCAGCTTAAGAGATACCAGATAGGTTTTTTGTTGCCCCTGAGAGCCTATCTTCTTAATGGAAGTTTTATTCAGGTTTAAAACAAGGTCATCCTTATGGATGCCGATGGTAGAATACTGTATGGCCAAATCTTTATCTCTGGAGTTTTTTAACTTCTCTGCATAATCTCCGTCGTTAAGCTGTGACTGATATATCAGTTCAACAGATTCCGCTCCGCCGGATATTAACGAATAATACCTGTTAAAAACCGGTATGAACTTTTGAATAAATAGTTTCCGCACAGAAAAAATATGGTTTCCCAGGGTGACGAGTTGTTCATCGAAAATATCAAGCAGGTCCAGTTGAGATTTTCCTCTCTGCATATCTTTCAGCAATTTATTTCTATGGGCCAAAACCTTATTATAACTGATCATATCATGCAGGTATGACTTGTCGTATTGAGAAATCACACTGTTCATATACTTTCTTCTCTCTTCACTCCCATCAAGAATAAGTTGAATATCAGCCGGGGAAACCATTACCACCGGAAATAGTCCGATGTGATCGCTCAGCTTTTTATATTCCTTCTTATTTCTTCGGAATTGTTTTTTATTATTGTGTTTCAGGCCGCAATAAATTTCCTCGGTTTTTTTATCTCTGAAAAAATCTGCCTGCAGGACCATAAAATCATCTCCTGAATAGATAGAATACTGATCCGTAGAATGAAAATAACTTTTGCACATACAGAGGTAAAATATGGCATCCAAAAAATTGGTTTTACCAGCTCCGTTATCCCCGACAAAGCAATTTAATTTCGGATGCAATTCTACCGATACATCTTTGTAATTCTTAAAATTTACAATGGATAAATTGTTTATATGCATGTGTTTCCGAAATGATAGTCTTCAGGCAAATGTAAAGATTAACTCCTAATGCCGCTATGGATCGGATTGAATTTCGTAAAACTTTTACATAAGATTTTGTTACCGGAGGAAATTTTTTGTCTTTCATAGAAAATAATTTACTTTTGCATCCTGTTTCTACTAGCATAATACTATAAAAATGAGTAAAAAGAAAAGTGAGCATAATGAGTCTGGTTTTGAAACTGTTGAGCATGCCTTAACAAAGACCGAGCAATACGTAGAAGAAAACAAGAAGAGTTTATCCATTATCATTGCTGTAATAATAGGAATTGTCGGTATATATCTGACATACAATAAATTTGTACTCGGCCCTAAGGAAAATGAAGCTCAGTCACAGATATTCAGGGCTGAACAATATTTTGAGAGAGATTCATTTTTACTGGCACTTGAGGGAGATGGTGATGCCTATGGATTTATTGATATTATTGATGAATATGGAATAACCAATACAGCAAATCTTGCACATTATTATGCAGGCATTTGCTATCTCAGAATGGGTGATTTTGAAGAAGCCATTGAACATCTTAAAAAATTTGATTCCAATGATAGACTGGTATCCTCAATTGCCATGGGTGCAATAGGTGATGCTTATGTTGAGCTTGACGATCTTGATGAAGCAATTTCTTTTTATGAAGAAGCAACCAGTAAGAACAAAAACGAGTTTACAACATGTATTTATCTTAAAAAGCTTGGCTTGGTTTACGAAGAAACAGACAACTATAAAAAAGCAATGGCAGCATATGAAAAAATTAAAAAGGAATTTCCCAATTCGGATGAAGCCAGGGATATTGATAAGTATATTCAGTCTGCAAAGATGAAACTATAAAACCTAAAATTTCAGTCGGTTGAAAAGTATCAATTATCCAACCGGATATTGATACTTTTTTATTTTAAAATCCTTTAAATCATGACCACAGCATTAAAAAATTTATCAGAGTATGATCCGGCAAAGGTGCCCTCAGCAAAAAACATGCGCTTTGCCATAGTCGTATCAGAATGGAATTCTGACATCACTTTTTCGCTGCTGAAAGCTGCTCATGAAACCCTGGCATTGCATGGGGCCAAGGCTGAGAACATACAGGTACATTATGTTCCCGGCAGTTTTGAATTAACTTCCGGTGCCAGAACCCTGGCAAAAACAAAATCATTCGATGCAGTTGTATGCATCGGCTGTGTCATCCGGGGGGAAACGCCTCATTTTGAAACCATATGCCAGGGAGTGAGCTATGGAATAACGCGGCTTAATATGGTTCATAAGATCCCTTTTGTATTTTGTGTTCTTACGACCAATACTTTGCAACAGGCAAAAGATCGTTCCGGTGGCAAACATGGGAATAAGGGTGACGAGGCAGCTGTTACAGCGATAAAAATGGTTGCTCTTCAACAAAATATTCGTAAGGGAAAATAGCTTTTAATAAATTATTTACGGTTCATCAGCTTTCAAATTCAGGCAAGTGGCAAAAGTAGTCGTTGGCATATCAGGAGGTGTAGATTCAAGTGTTGCAGCATATCTGCTCAAAGAAAAAGGACACGATGTGATTGGCCTGTTCATGATCAATTGGCATGATACCACAGGTATTCTGGAAGGAGATTGTCCCTGGCATGACGATCTTATCTTTGCTGAACTTGTTTGTAAAAAGTTAGATATTCCCCTGCACACAGTAGATTTTAGTGAACAATATCGTGACCGTGTAGTTGATTATATGTTTAAAGAATATCAAAAAGGCAAAACACCCAATCCCGACATTCTTTGCAACAAGGAAGTAAAATTCGATCTCTTTCTGGAGAAGACCAGGGAATTTCAGGCCGATTATATTGCCACAGGGCATTACTGCAGAAAAGAAACTATTCAGGTTCAGGGAAAAGATTGTTTTCAGTTGTTAGCCGGTTCGGACAGCAACAAAGACCAGAGTTATTTTCTTTGCCAGTTAAACCAGCGTCAGCTTGCTCCGGTACTATTTCCTATCGGACACATGGTGAAATCAGAAATCCGGAAAATAGCTGCTGATCAAGGACTTGCTACAGCAAAACGAAAAGACTCCCAGGGCATTTGCTTTGTCGGAAAGGTAAACCTTCCTGAATTTCTTCAGCAAAAGCTTGAATCCAAAAAAGGTGTTGTGGCAGAAATACCTAAAGGCATTACTTTGCAGATGCAAAAACCCAAACCAGGCAAAGACTACTCTCCGGATGAACTTAAAGAATTCTGCAAACCTCTTCCTTTCGGGTCTTATGATCAGGAAATCATAGGAAAGCACAATGGAGCACATTTTTATACCATCGGGCAACGCAAAGGATTGAACATCGGAGGTAAGCAAGAGCCTCTATTTGTCCTGGCTACCGACACGGTGAACAATATTCTCTATGTTGGTCAGGGCCACAATCACCCTGCTCTGAACCGGTATGCCCTTTATATTGCAGATGCAGATGTTCACTGGATAAGAGAAGATCTGAAGATGTCAACAGGAGAAAAGAGAAACTATCTGGTAAGAATACGATACCGGCAACCACTTCAAAAAGCTACATTGTACAGGCAGGAAGATGGTATGTATATTTTGTTTGCAAGAGCTCAGCGCGGAATCACCCCGGGACAGTTTGCGGCATGGTATAAGGATGATGAGCTTCTGGGATCCGGCGTTATTGCCTGACCTATCCGGAGGCATCTCCGGACAATTTTCAAAGCATCTTCTGAATATTCCCCTCTTCAGAAATGATTCCACACTATAGCTTTAAAAAACTATATAACTCTGGCTGTACTGGCCACCCGAGTATTGATGATCACGAAGAAATTGCACATGAGCTGATACCGGTTTTTAAAGAAATCATGGACTGGCAGGTTCGGGTAAAATTATTTTTCCTCTTTCACATGAATACCGCATTCATTGTGCTCGGGATCTTCCCACCACCACCGTCCGGAACGAAAATCTTCACCGGGTTTCACTGCCCTGGTACAAGGTTGACAACCTATGCTCGGAAAACCTTTATCGTGCAATGAATTGTAAGGAACCTTATTCTCTTTAATGTACTTCCACACATCCTTTTCAGTCCAGTTTAACAATGGATTCACTTTTATTATCCGGTGGGTTTCATCCCATTCAACCAGTTTTGTGTCAAATCGAATCAAAGACTGGTCTTTCCGCAAGCCCGTAATCCAGACATCGTTGCCCTGCAGAGCTTTTTTCAGTGGTTCAACCTTTCTGATGCTGCAGCACAATTTGCGATTTTCAACACTCTCATAAAACAGGTTAATTCCTCTGCTGTTCACCATCTCTTCCACCCTTCCGGTATCGGGAAAATATACTTGAATTTGTATTCCGTATTTTTTATTGGTTTCATCAATGAGTTCATAGCTTTCAGGATACAACCGTCCGGTATCGAGTGTGAAAATCCGTACGTCTTTGTTGATCTTATAAAGCATATCGGTAAGAGCCTGATCCTCAACCCCCAAGCTTGAGCCCATGATTAACTTTCCGGGATAAGTACGTAGAAAGTAATGCAAAACTTCTTCCGTACTCTTTCCGCTTAATTTCTTATTTATCTCTTCCACATTTGCTTTCATTTCTCTATTCTATTTTTCAACTGCTATTTCTTTTGTAAGGGTAACATTCAAAAGAAGGTATCCAAGAATACCGGCTATCAGTGAGCCCGTTAATATACCTATCTTCGCAGGATCAATGAATAGTGGTCCTGTAAATGCCAGATTGGAAATAAACAATGACATGGTAAATCCCATACCTCCCAGCAAGCCCAATCCGGTAATATGAATCCACCGCACATTTGCAGGCAGAACTCCGATGCCAATTTTCACACTTAGCCAGGTAAACAATGAGATTCCCACTACCTTTCCAAGAATTAAGCTCAGTTCAATGGTTCCGCTTAGCCCTCCGAAAAAATCTGACAATCCCGATGCATGTAAAACAACTCCGGCATTGGCCAATGCAAACAATGGCATCACAACAAAGGTAACAAAGTGATGCAAGGTATGCTCAAGCGATTGTACGGGACTTTGAACACGCACCAATTCATCTTCCATGTTATCAATGGAAGCCAATTGCTCATTTGTCAGGGTAGTTTTATTGCTGCAATCTTCTGTTGGACAAAATACGGTCAGGTTTTCATCCATTCGTTTTCTGAATGTAAAGACGTCTATTTTTCTTTTCATAGGTATTGTGAAAGCTATAAGCACCCCGGCAATTGTTGGATGTATGCCCGATTTAAGAAACAGAAACCAGATGATCCATCCCAATATCATATAGGCAGGAATATACCGTAAATCAAGTCGATTGAAGATCACAAGAATCAAGAACAATCCCATGGCTATGATCAGATAATTCCAATATATATCGCCGCTATAGAATAGGGCAATAACCATTACAGCCCCAATATCATCAACAATAGCAAATGCAACAAGGAAAACCTTCAGACTTAAAGGAACCCGTTTACCAAGAAGGCTAAGTACACCCAATGAAAAAGCAATATCAGTTGCCATAGGAATTCCCCAGCCAATTTCCGTTGCACTATTGGTGTTCACGGTAACAAAAATCAAAGCCGGAACAATCATTCCTCCAATGGCTGCGGCAATCGGTAAACTTGCCTGCTTTACCGAGGACAATTCTCCGGCAATCAGTTCACGCTTTATTTCCAGTCCGACAACAAAAAAGAATATGGCCATCAGTCCGTCATTGATCCAATGCAAAAGTGATTTTGACAGCTTAAAACTGTCAATTCCAATGGTAAGGTGATGCTCCCAAAACTCATGGTAATAATGCCCCCAGGGCGAATTGGCCCAGACCAAAGCAACTACGGTAAACAATAACAGGAGTATGCCTCCTGAAGCTTCAACATCTAAAAATCGTCTGAAAGGATCCAGGATGTTGCCAAGCAAATTCTTTGAATCATTGTTATGTGTTAAAGGCCTACTCATTTACAACCGCAAATTTAGAACAATTAGCCATTAATTTTAGAAACCGGAAAACTTAAGATATGTTTAGAATGAACTGCTGATCAGCTGAAATTCCTTGCTTTTCACATGTTTTGCAATTCTATCCATTCGACCGAACTCCAACCAGGAACCTTCATCGTGCCTGAATCCGATTATTTTTTGGGTGTCCATCAATCTCAGGTACAAGCTAAAGATGGGAAATGCTCCCTTTTCTTCTATCAACCCGAAAATTTCAGGTTGAATGATATGGATGACACTAAAACCTAGGGCATGAGCCGCATTGTGTATATTATTTCCCCCGGATTGACCTGTGGTGATATTTCTCCATCCTACCAGTTGCATGTTCTCATCAAAAAGAAGTGGCCTGCTGGTCTGCCTGTTTTTTACTGCCAGACTAACCAATGGTTTCTTTTTGAGATGGTTTTGAATCATGCTGTTCAGGTCAAGATCAGTCAGAATATCAACCCCCATAACAAGAAAAGGATCTGGTCCATCGAAATACGAAGAAGCGTGCACAATAGCACCACCTGTATCTAACAACTGATTTCTTTCGTCGGAAAACGATATATCAATACCAAACCGGTTATTCTTGTTAATGTATTCAACGATCTGATCAGCAAAATGATGAACATTAATTACTATTTCTTTAAAACCATTTTTCTTAAGGTATTTAATGGCAAGCTCGAGCATGGTATACCCGCCAACCTCAATAAGGGCTTTTGGTTTTTCGTTGGTAAGAGGTTGCAGCCGTATACCCAATCCCGCTGCCAGAATCATTGCCTTCATCTGTAAAAGTTTTTTAAAAATGCTTATGTTGAATTCCTACTATACAATCAAAGCTTTTGATGCCCGATGCCTCACCCTGTTATTCATGATGAGGGGTTCATTCACTGAGTTTTATTTTCTTAGCTTTGCAAAGATGTTTCTTTTTATGTGCTTTTTGTTTGCAAGATCTGCACAAAAACTTTTCTTCTTTGTTCTTTATCCTATTCTTTTCTTCCTTGTCCTTTCTGCATATACCTTTTGCCATTGTCTGCTTCTGAAATTTCGTAATGATTCAACTTGAGGTTAATCTTATACCTTTTCAGCATTTCCTGAAATAAGTACTCAGCGGCATATACCGACCGGTGTTGCCCGCCGGTACATCCAAAACTTACCATAAGATGCTCAAAACCCCGGTTTTTATACTCCTCAACAGAAGCAGTAACAATATGGTTCACATGTTCTAAAAAAATCGCCACTTCCTTTTTATTTTTAAAAAAATCCATCACTTCCTTATCTTTCCCCGTTGATCCTTTGTATTCCTCAAATTTTCCGGGATTCGGCAGGGCCCTGCAATCAAAAACGAACCCCCCCCCGTTGCCTGTAAAGTCTTCAGGAATTTTTTTTCTGTATGAGAAACTGTTAATAGTTAAGGTAAATTTCCCCGGAGATAATTCAGGAATTTGAAGCTTGAATTCCTCAACAATCCTCTTTAAAATACTTTTCAGGTAAGAAATATCGACACCAAATTCATAATGATCGAGTACCCACTTCAGGTTCTGAATGGCAGAAGGTAGACTTTCAAGAAAAAATGATTTTCTTTCAAAATAACCCCGGTAGCCATAGGCCCCAAAAGCCTGCAAAATCCTGATCAGAACAAAAGCAGGGTAATAGCTAAGAAAAAGATTCTTCCTGAAGAAGGACTGCTTTGAATACAGCTCCAAATAATAGTTCAACAGGTCTTTTCTTTCTTCCGGAGTTAAAGATACTTTTGCTTCATAAAGCAGCGATGCCAGATCGTATTGTAAAGCTCCTTTCCTGCCTCCCTGGTAATCAATAAAATACACCTCGTTCTTGTGTATCATGATATTTCTTGACTGAAAATCGCGAAACAGGAAAAAGTCTGCCGGTGCTTTCATTAAAAAATCTGCTAAAACTCTGAAATCATCTTCCAGCTTTTGTTCATGAAAGGAAACGCCGGAAAGCTTAAGAAAATAGTACTTAAAATAATGCAAATCCCATAAAATGGATTGCAGGTCAAATGAATGACGGGGGTAACATCTTGAGAAATCAAAATCTTTTGCCGATTTGTATTGAATGGAAGGCATCTGATCGATCACCTTTTTATACCAGTCGATGTAATCAGAATCATCGTTCTTACGGTATTCTTCCACCAGATCAAACAACTTTGTATCTCCCAGATCCTCTAACAGATAAATGTTTTTATCCAAATCTGAAGCTATAATCTCAGGCACATTTGCCCCTGTATTGCTGAGTTTTTCCGTGATGTACAAAAATGCCCTGTTCTCATCCGCATCAGGATTATAGGCAGCTATTACAGAGGAATCTTTTCCTGTAATTCTGTAGTATTTTCTGTTCGATCCGGATAAAGGCAAAGGAAATACTTCTTCCGGTACTTTTGAGAAGGTCTTCTTATACAATTTATGAATGTCCTGATAGTATGTATGCATTTCAATCTAATTTAATCATTTTCTCAGCAAGTGAAAAGATAAGTTGTACAGCCTCATCCACATGTTTTTTTTCTGTATTTGTCTGTGCGCAAACAAAACGAAGGGTGTATTTACCGTGAACAATGGTGTGAGACATATATGCTTTTCCTGATTTGTTAATGCTTTTCAATAATTCAGCATTCAATTTATTTACCTTCTCATCATTTGAAGCATATTCAGACTTAAAACCAAAACTGACCACCGCTAAACTTCTGGGCACTGCCAGTTCAAACCATTCGCTATTCCTGATAGCACTCTCAAAATATTCTGCCAGCTGAATGTGTTTCCTTAGTTTGTCCTGTAAACCTTTCACTCCAAAATTTCTGATTACAAACCAAAGCTTAAGGGCCCTGAACCGTCGTCCCAGTTGTATACCCCAGTTGCTGTAATCATTCACTTCATGATCTGTATCGGTTTGAAGGTAGTGAGGCACCAAACGAAAAGTATTTTGAAAATGCTTTTCATCCCTGACAAAAAAAACAGAGCAATCGAAATTCGTAAACATCCACTTATGTGGATTGAAAACAATACTATCCGCTTTTTGCAGACCATCAATTGTTTTTCTGAATTCAGGTAAGATCAATGCCGTTCCGGCAAATGCTGCATCAACGTGAAACCAGACATTGAATTTCCCGGCGATTTCAGCTATTTCCCCGATCGGATCTATTGCACATGTGCCTGTGGTTCCCAATGCACCAACAACGCATGCCGGTTTATATCCTTTTGATATATCTTCAGCAATTGCTTTTTCCAGGTCCTCAGCAAGCATTCTGCATTCCTTGTCAACCTGAATTTTAACAAGGTTCTCGCTGCCTATGCCGGCAATACGAACAGCCTTTTCAACAGAAGAATGTGCTTCATCGGAACAATATACTCTGATCTTTTCAGTGAGTAATCCTTTTGTATTGGATTGGAAACCGGTGACTTTCTCCCTGGCGGCCAGAATTGCACATAAAGTTGCCACCGATGCTGAATCCTGAATAACTCCCTTAAACAGGTCAGGGAGACCTATCATTTTCCTTAGCCAGTCCGTAACAACTTCTTCCAACTCAGTAGCTGCAGGAGAGGTTATCCATTTCATCCCCTGAACGCCCAAGGCAGCAGTTAAAAACTCTGCAAAAACTGAAGGAATGCTATTGTTTGCAGGAAAGTATGCAAAGTATTTCGGACTTTGCCAATGCGTGATTCCGGGTATTATCTTATCCTGAAAATCTTGAAAAATTGCATCAAAAGATTCAGAAATTTCAGGAGCTTCCTTTGAAATCGTTTTTTTGATCTCACCATAGTGTAATTGAGATCGCACAGGAAAATTTTCAACATGAGAATAGTACTCTGCAATCCAGTCAATTATCTTTTGCGCATCCTCTTTAAACTCTTCTTTATTAAACATTTAATACATTTACTTAGATTTTTTTTTCAGTCTGTAAAGGTAAAAGGAACCCATGATTATAAAAAGCTTGTTTTGCAATTATAAAATGATTTAATAAATTTAGTAGAAACAGTTTAAAGAAAGATTATGAAGTTAGAGATTTATGACTCAAAAGAATTAAATTTTGTGGAACTGAACTTCACAGGTGGCAACGATACGTATATACGTTGTGATAAAGAATCTAAATACATCGATAGCATTGTTTTTAATTTGTTTACCCCTTGTTTTGAAACGGCCAATAAGCTTTACGATTATTACGGGCCGACAAAATACAATGCACGAAAGATCATACCTCTGAGAAATGAGTTGATCACACATCTGAAAGCACTGGAAAGCCTATCATCTCCGGAATCTTTTGCAAAACAGATCAGCTCTCATTTTCTTGGAAAAGAATTTATTGAGGCACTGAACACAGACTCCCCCGACTGGAAAAAAGAATGGAAAACTTATCTCAAAGATTTGATTTCCATTAATAAAGAACTGATAGGACTAGCAGAGAAATGTGCCGATGAAGAAAATATTCTCTGGGTAGTGGGTTATTAAATAATTGCAATCGATAGCTACATCACATTTCTAATCCTTAAACGCAACAATAAGGCCTTGATTGGTCCCTGCATAAAGGCTCCCATCGGCACCAATAGTTGGTTGTCCGCCTTCTATCCTCAGGCGTATAGGTATTTTTGTCTTTTTCACAACTGAAAAATGATAATATCAGTAGTACTATTGCAATGGCATTATTCTACATGATCATGAAATTTAAATTTTTCCGGAATCGTTGTCAATAGGTCTATGAATTGATCCCGGTTTATTGCTCTTGTTAATTCGTAAGGCAATACATAGTGTTCAATGCTAATGATCTCGCCGGTATCCGGTTCAATTACAGATACCATCCATATGGTTTGGTAATCGATGGCAAACGCATCGGCATTGGAGGTATTGATAGGAGTTCCGTACATGGCGGCATTATACCCTTCAACCACACCCGTAGCCATAGTTGCCGCAATATTTCCTACGATCCTTCCGGCGGTGGGTTTTATGCTTTTGCACCATACATAAATCCAGTATTGTTTTTCCGATGGCATGTCCTGAGGTATAGGCTGGAAGACCGGCATTTTCTCTAGGATCGGACCGGATACCCATGGAGACAAGGTGTAATAAGGCATCAACTGCGAATTTAAAGATAACAAATAGGTTTTAAGTTTTTGAGAAACCGGCTCCCAAACCCGGTAATCATCAACATCTTCAAGAGAGAAATAACAAAGTGAACTGTCATGGCAAACCGTCTTAAGTTTAAGATCGAGACTATCGGTGACTTCTTTGCTCAATGCTTCCGACTTTACATACTTATCAAGGTTACCTACACCTTTGTGAAGGAAAACTTCTGCATTCACCGGCAACAAACAAAATTCCGCATCTGCAAGCCGTTCTGCAACCGGTTGTTCAGCGGGAAAATCATAAGCTTTTTTGAGTTCGAAATTTATTGTAAGCGCTGAGTCCCTGGTAACAAAAACAGTATCGGCCTCATAATTTCTGTTCATACTAAAAAAATAATAGGTATCGTTTTTCCCGAAAAAGGTTATTGTATTCTTTACCGGTGTAAGCCCGCATACTCTTTCTCCTGGTATAAGAGCCTTTGAAGATGTACACATCACCACCATCGAACTATCCGGGGTGGAGTTGATAATAAAATGCCGCGTTGAACAGTTCTGGAAAAATACAGAAACCACTACGATTGTATAAAATACAAGTACATGAATTATTCGTTTCATAGCATAATAAGATTTAGGGTTCAGAAATCCAGTCTTAACATCAGTTTCAACAATACCAGCTTATGCTGTATATCGGATTCGAGAAAATAGTACCTGTATGCGAATCCCAGGCCAACGAAATTTTGAAAGAAAAAGAAATCGATCTCAGGTTCTACTGACAAACCGCCGTCGATCCTGAACTTTTCCTCGCCGCAGTCGACACAATCGTCTATTTCTCTTTTTCCTGCCATGCCGTCAAAGACCGCATTGGCACGGAAATTAACCACCAGGTCCCGCTCTTTTAAAACGGCAATATCCGGTGTCCAGAATCCAACTTTTAGTTCGTACATCGCGACATTGAATGAAGATTCCTTTTCTCCCATGGTGGTACCCTGGGTGAACGAATTGTGATCTTTTGCCGAGCCGAAGCCTAAACCCAGAGTGAAACCGGTATATTTGAACAGCCTGAATTCCAGCCCAAGATCAGCAGACCAGATGTTACGGGCAATTTGAATTTCATCGGCCCTTTCAGGACTTAATATGGTCATGGAGGGAGCATTCAGGTAAAAGAGAAAAGAATTGTTTTTCATCTCCTGACCGTAACATAGATCCGATGGGCACACAATGGTCAGTAAGCTATACAGTATAAGTCCGATTAGGATTTTGTAGCTGTTTGAATGTAAATTTCTCATAATGAATGGGATTAAAGGATTAAGATAAAATACGTTTGTAATTACAGTTAGTCAGGAATATGAAAGATGCCGGAATGATAAATTTGTGGCAGATATCCCTGAAAGACAATGAAAATTCTTCTGCCGGTTTGAAATTCATAGGTTTCGGTTTTTTATGATTTAGATATGTTTAAAAAGGATATGACAAAAAAACCGAAGTGTTACAAAAAGCTTATATTTTTATAAAAAATTAGATTATTGTAATCTTTTGCTTTTTCAAGTCATTTCCACAATGGAGAGTACTGACCATTTCAAAATATTTATTACAGATCTTGCAAAGGGAGAAGAAAGTGCAAGAGCAATTGAACATATCGGTATCATTGTCAGGAACTGGTGTCGTAAAAACAAACTGGAATTGAAATGGATAGTCTCCGGCAACAGGATTTTGGAAAATGACGAATTGTATTATAAAATGTATCTGAAAGCATTGGCCACAATCAGAAAAGGTGGTATCAAAACCTACAGCGATTATAAAAGGCTGGTATTAACCCTTGCGGAAGAAATGCTCACAAAAGGATTTGAAGAATTCAACACCCTTCTGATAAATAAGAACAACCTAAGCTGGAAACTGGCAGAAGAGCAATTGAAAGTGTATGCTCTGAAATGGTACAAGACAAGAAACATTTCCACAGATCTGGATATCCATGATCTTCATTGGTCGGCCATGCACGTTCTGTTTGAAAAACTGTTTCAAAAAAAACTTTCTTTCAGGAATTCATACGAATTGAAATCATATTACTTCAGGATACTGGAGAACAAGATGAAAGAACAATTCCGGAAAAATAAGAAGGAGCAACTAATGAGTCATAAGATCCCGGAATTGTCTTATGAAACTCAAGATTCTGGGAAAGATGAACGACTGGAGGTGGTGAAACAGGAAATAAAAAAACTAGCTGACAATGAACAATTTATTATCCGTGAATATTTTTTCTGTGAAAGAAAGCTTACGGATATCGCAAAAAAGCTAAACATATCTCCCGAAAACTGCCGCGTGATCAAACACAGAGCTATGAAAAGACTTATGGAAAAAATTCCCGGTCGAACAAAATTATACTCTTCATATCAATTTTCGAATCATGAAACTCAGGCACCATCAGATTGAAGATAAGAACATGATTGAGAACTATGTTCTGGGCAGGCTGAATGCAGAAGAAGAATCAGCTTTTGAAGAACATCTTTTACACTGTGATGAATGTAAACGTAAATGTGAACAGGTAGAGGCTATCATCGAAGCATCGGAGCACAGTGCAATGGATGATACTAAAATATTGCCGGTAAAGAAAAAGAAGAAAACCCTATTGGTTGTGCATTTCAATACCTTGTTGCGTGTGGCTGCTGCGCTTCTTCTTTTGGCAGGCGCCGCATATTTCATCTTCCATATCGATAAGCCTGATTATATAGCCAGCGACAACGAATCGAATACCGGCATTTCAATAGCCGATACAAACAGTTATGGCACGAGGGATAGCTCTGATATCATGAACAACCAGTCCGTAAAAAATGATCGAAAACCGATAGAAAAACTTCGAAAGAAGAAAAAGGAACCAGAAAGGATGCTTCTTGCAGAGGCTTTTCAAGCCTCTCCTGTTTTCGAAAGTGCAATCCAAAATCAACTCCGCAGCCAGAGCGTTTCTGTCAGTTCACCTGCCGATTCAGCAGTATTCCGGATGGATCAAGCCATACATTTTGTATGGAACACCGGCTCTGAACAAGAAATTACACTTATCATAAGAAGAAATACCGGAAAAATATTCTTCCGGGAAAAAGTTCCATCCGCATATTCTCAAAAAATAGATGCTCCGGGACTTTATTACTGGCAGCTTATGGCCGGAGACGAAATTCTTTATACGGGAAAATTCACGGTAAATGATCCCCATTTTTCCAAATGAGTTCCGGACTAATTCGTTCCAATTAAAGCAAATCCTCCCCAGTACAAGGGATATGCATATTCCTTGTTCTTTATCATCTCAATTTTTGCCGATTGCAAGGCCCCGGAATAGGATTTCCCGTTGAGAAGTTGTGAATAGAACAATACCATGAGTTCACGTGTACTTTTATCACCAACCTTCCATAACGAGAGCATCACATTGGGAGTTCCCGAGCAGAAGAATCCTCGTGTCATCGATATGATGCCTTCTCCTTTGATCATTTTCCCTGTGCCTGTTTCACATGCGCTGAGCACCACAAGATCGGCATTCAGATCAAGCCCATAGATCTCCGAAGCATATAATATCCCATCTTCATACGAAATTTTTCCATCTGTTTTTTCTTCTGGTTTCGTTTCAGGCATAATTTCCGGTTGTGAAAAGATCAATCCGGAGAGATCAGGGTAATTTTCGTTTATCATGCCATGTGTAGCAATGTGAATGAATTTGTATTTACCCGATTCCTGCCTGAACCTTTCCTCGTTGGCCATGGAATGAAAATAAGCACTTGCAGGCAGGTTTTTATTTTGAAAAAGTGATCTGATTTCCTGTACCTCATTTTCCGAAAAATTCAACTCGTTGAAGGTAATCCCGTCAATTGAAACCGATCGTAAGGCCATCTCATTGTTCATAAGGGTATCGAAAACCGGTGTGCCTTCCATCATAACTGAACTGTTTGAGCTGTCAGAGTCGAAAACAGGGGCAAAACCGATGAAACCCTCTGATAAGGATCCATGAACGGTTCCGTTTCCGGGATCATTTAAAAACATGGAGGCTGTATAACGATACCTTATATCATGTTGTTTTACCAGGTAATCCAATTCGGAGAAAACAAGATCCTCCTTATCATCCGGTTCACTGAACAGGGTCTCAAAAGGCAAATAATAAAGTGCTTTATCCGGTACAATGATTACATGTTTCTTAGGATTGATCCGATCTTCAATAGGTGCTATTAATTTACTATAGAGAGCGGAATTCATTTGTCTGTATGTATCGAAATCGTATGTTTTTATGGATTTCAGATAACGATGAATGGATTTTTCGAAGCTGGTATCTATTGTTTGTCGGAACAAGTTATAATTCTGATCATCAAACAAGGATATATACAGGGAAGTATCGGAAATATTATACGATATCAATACCTCATTTGTATCCCTCGATTCACAAATCTTTTTCCATGACAGCAACTCACTTACCAGATCCATCTGGTTGAGTTTCGGGTAATTGGCAGCAATCATAAATTGAAGATCATCATACTCCTGTTCATAGTGGAAGAGATCATTATACAATTCTTTCATTGCCCTGTTATCAATTGCAGTATCATTTTCTCCCTCCAGTGCGATCAACTCAGCTTTACTGGAGCGTTCCTCCAGTTCAACCAACTCTGCTTTACAGGAGCGGATTATTGAACTTAACTCCTTCTCTTTCATCCTGAGAGAATCTGGAATACCTGAAATTTCTGTCAAATTGTTTTTCATAAGTACATCGCGCAATATACCGTGCCTGCTTCTCTCCATTAAATTATGCATGGTCTCCAAAGCGGTTGAATCGCTGCTTGCTTTGTAGTATATATAGCATGTATTGGTTGCATCACAAAACAATTCCTCACTGTTTTCCGCCAGGTATTCTTTTGATTCTTCCATTGAATAGCTTCGCCTCATCTCTTCGGTCAGACCAATAGCACGTTTATATGCAAATACAGATTTCTTTAATACATCAAGGCCAGATATATCCATGTTGTATTTATGAAAATATATCCTGGCTTTTAAATGAAGTAACTTCAGATACATTTGATAATCCAATATGATGGTATCGGAAACTCCATCTGCATTTTCTATTATCCTTCTGTTTACCTGCATTGCGTAATCCACATAATATAAGGCCGAATCGAGTTCATTGAGTTCATTCAAACCTTCTGCCTTATTGTTCGCATAGATGGCAATATCGGGATGCGTATAGTTAACAAAACATTTACGCATGTTGTGTGTTGCTTCCTCAAATTTCAGGTTTGCCATCCTGTAATCGCCCATCCTGAAGTAGATATCACCCATATTACTAAGAACCTGCGCAATATCCGGATGGTAATCTCCGTACAAATCCTTTTTCATAATATAGGATTTGGTATGGTATTCGAGGGCTTTGTCGAATTGATCGAAATGACGGTATACATTGGCCAGATTCATATACGACATGGCTATATCAGGATGGTTATCGGGGAGTAATTTTTCTCGTATCGCTAATGCTTTGAGGTGATTTTCCAAAGCTTTATCATAGTTGCCAATGGCCTCATAAACTGCCCCGAAATTGTTATAACACATGGCTGTAAGGGGATGTTCTTCACCCAGAACAGCTTTGCGAATGGCAAAAACAGATCGTTCATAATTCAGAGCTTTCTGGTAATCTCCTCTTTCATAATAGATCACACTCAGGTTACTGTAACTTGCTGCCGTATTCAAATCATTCTCACCCAATACCTTAAGTCGTATTGCCAAAGCTTTCTCATGCATGATTAATGACGAGTCCAGTTTTCCCAGATTACCGTATATATTGCCGATGTTGTTATATCCTGCTGCTACCATTGGATGATCCTCACCGTAGTTTTTACGTACTATTTGGGATGCCTTTCTGTAATAAGTAATTGCTTCCTTAAAATTCCCCGCTATGTCATGCACTATTCCGAGATTTCCATATGCTGAAGATGTTGTAATATGATCAATGCCATAGTATTCTTCAGATAATTGTACTGTTCTTGTCATATAGTAAGTTGCCTGCCAAAAATCGGAATATCTTGAGGCAATCCGTGACTTCAAAGTATAGCAATCAATTAGGATTTTTGATGAATCTCCGGCCAATTCAGGTGCTTTTTCAATAATCAATTCAACCAGATTATTTGTACTATCGATCAAATTTTTATAGGAATAGATATAGGCAGTCTTTACTAATGCTTCAAGGTATTTTTCCTTTAACCCTTGCCTGAGAAATAATTCACCGGATTTGATATAATAACATTGAGCGCTATCATAAGCCTGAAGTCTCCGTAATGAATCGGCTTTATCAAAATAGTGAAAAGCCGTACTGTCAATCGAATGTTGGCATTTGACAATTTCACCAAAAAACAAACTGAAAAACAATACTAAAGAAATGAGAAGGGTTGGATGGTTGGTTTTCATATCAGATGTTGTTAGGTTTTAGTCAATATACACGATCCATTAATAATGTGCAAATAATAAAGCCTGGATGATAATTCCAAAATTTACCGGTAAAATCTTAGTATTCGCATCAAAAGAAAATTCATTACCACAGGCTTAAAGTTGCCAGTTGCCTTTCTGAGTAGGATACTTCAGCGAACTGCCAAGCATGTGAATAAATTTTCTCCGGGGGACATCTTCGGCTCCCAAACTGCGCATATGTTCTGTAGATTGCTGCGCATCGATGAAATCAAAATTCTTTGTTTTGGCATACTCACAAAGGTAATAAAGTGCCACTTTAGAAGCATTGTCAAGCTTGTAAAACATGGATTCCCCGAAAAAAGCCCTCCCCAGGGACATGCCATACAATCCCCCCACAAGCTTCTTATCAAGATAGGTTTCAAAACTATGCGCATACCCTTCGTGATGTAGTTTTATATAAGCCTCCATCATTTCTTTTGTAATCCAGGTGCCATTCTGTTTGTTTCTTCTTGCTGCTGCACATTCACTGATTACCTGCTCAAAATTACAATCAATTGATACCGTAAATACATTTTTGTTCAACACCTGCTGTAAGGATTTGGAGCATTTGAATTTCTGAGGGTACAATACCATGCGGGGATCAGGGGACCACCACAAAAGCGGGTCCCCTTCATTAAACCATGGGAAAAGTCCTTGTGAGTAGGCGGCAAGCAGAAAATCCGAAGAAAGATTACCTCCTATAGCAACCAATCCGTCTTCATCAGCCTCGTTAGGATCAGGAAATTGTATTTCTAATGCCATATATATGCCGGAGATTTACCTTAATCCTGTGTTTTGATCTCTTTATGGAGTATTAGCGTTACTTTAGAAAAAATTTCCATACCCCTTTAAATAAACACGTATAAACTTATATTGAATGTAAAAATATTAAATAAAATACAATCGCTACATGAAAGAGTTTTTGAAGAACGATCAAATTGATGATAGCGAAATTACTGACCAACTAACCAAAAAAATACTGAATGAAATTCATGCTTTTATTTTCATCTTTGATGTTGAAAATTTAAAACCATTATGGATAAATAGCTATTTTAAAAAAAGAATGGTATATTCCAATGAGGAAGCACAAAGCGTTACCAAAGAGGAATTTTTAAAGCTTTTTCATCCCAAATCTTTACCTCTGTTTTTGAATCGAATTAAGAATTTCCTGAAGTATTCCAATATGGACACAAAAACCATATACCAGTTAAGATCCAAAAATCAGAACTGGATCTATCTGCTCACATCAAGCTGTATTTTAAAGAAGAATGAAGATGGAAGCATCAAATACCTCATTGGATATGCTTCAGAAGTCAATTCAAATGAGTTAAAGCATCATCTTAATAAGATGACAAGTTTGAAACGTAAATGTGATCATATCTCATTAATAGGGAATTTGAGCAGAAGGGAGTTTGATATTATTCGATTGATCTCACTCGGATTTACCGATAAGGAAATTTCTTTAAAACTCAACATAAGCATACACACCACAAAAACCCACCGAAAAAGAATTATCCAGAAACTGGAAGTAAAAAACACTGCCGCACTGGTGAAATTTGCTGTAGAAAACGGCCTGTGTTAGAAGCAATGAAATGAGAGCTGAAGGAATTAAGTTCCATAAGTTTTAACATACTGATACATCCATAGGAAGCATCCCATTTTCATCCGTCAATTTATTCCTTTTATTAAAAAAGGATATTAATACTTAACTGTTATGTGACTGTAACGCGCTGTATTTATGTTTGTTATAGCAACAGCGAGGACATGCTGTATTCAAAAATACCTCTTAAGTGGTATTGTATTTGCTATTTGCAAGCTTTACTTTTATCTTAAATTAAACGCCATTAAAACCTAAGACTAAACATTCAAAAATTCCAATGATCTCACTTAAATAGCAAGTTTTTAAGTGAAATGCATTGATGCAAGCTGGTTGAGTTTTTTTTATTAAAGCCGCAGTAAACTCCCGTTTACTGCGGCTTTTTTTTATGTCCAGGACTGGCTATTTGCAGAGCCTGGGAATAGTTATAAGGCTTATGATTTCATCAATTCTGTTGAATATGTCCCTATTTAATCAAACCAAAGCTTGATAATTTGAAATCCTTTAAATAAATTGTAATTTGTGAAGGCTTTAGAGGAAAGACCGTTTGCATAATTGAAGTTATAGGAATAAGTGTGTACAAGCAAGTACAAAAGAATAATAAGGGGTATAGCATTACAAATCAATCAAATAAAAGAAGTTCATGTTTTATAGTATAAAAATAGAGCACAGAAAAAATTGGTTTATTTACTGGTTGTACGCCATTCGAGAAAAATTATGGGAAATAATACTTATGCAATACCAATAAAAAAATTGTGCGATGAAAAGAATGACCCAACAATAGAATCATTTACTGCTGGATTGGGCATTGACCTTTCTGAAATGATTGATTGTAAATACCCAACTATTCAAGACTTAAAATTATCAATTCGAAATTCCGGATTAATAATCACGGTTGACAAAATCAAAATTAAATGAATAAATTTAAGGTCAGTTACAAACCGAAAAGTTAGTGCTTAAAAACCACTACTTCTTTTATACTTGCCATCAGACTGTCTAAAAAACTTAAATGATCATTCAATTATTCATACATATGTTTGTGAAAAACCTGAAATATTCAATTCCTGGCAGCTTAAAAATAGTTTTTAGACAAACTGCCGTTGGCGGTAATTCCCAAACTGTGCAGCTATTAAACCAATAGATTGATTTTTGATTTAAATACGATTACCATAAAAAAAGCAGATTAGAATGAAAAAAATAGGAATAATTATTTGTAGCCGCTACATAACCTGTGGTGGAGGGAAATGTTTGAGAGCATTAAAAGAGCATACCGGAGGATTTGCTAAATATCCCCAGGATGAAACATTAGAGTTAGTCGGATTTTCAAATTGCGGGGGCTGTCCGGGTGGAAATATTGAATACGTGCCGGAAGAAATGATTAAAAATGACGCAGATGTTATTCATTTTGCGACAGGAATGGTTGTTGGATATCCTCCATGCCCATATATAAATCAATTTAAAGAGTTCGTTGAGACACATTATAAAATACCTGTTGTAATTGGTACACATCCAATACCATTGAAATATTATAGTACACATAACAATCTTTCTAGCTGGAAATCAATGAAAATGGATGAACTATGCGGACCATTATTGGCTGAGGACAAAAAGATTATGGAATCATATAATTAGAGAATATTTTTCAATATTTGATATTTCAGAAATTTAAAATTATAAAAATGAATAAAAAAAATATTCCATTTCAAACCATTGATTGGACAAGTATTCCTAAGACTGAACATAAAGGTGATACAGGAATTGCCTATTGGCAAACCATTCAATTTGAAGGACTCCGATTAAGAATAGTTGAATATTCAAAGGGTTATTTTGCTGACCACTGGTGTACAAAAGGGCATATCGTACATTGTTTAGAAGGAGATTTTGTGAGCGAACTCAAGGATGGTGAAAAGTTTATCTTAACAAAAGGAATGACATATGTAGTTACAGATGAACTAAGTTCGCACCGTTCATCTACAGAAAATGGAGTAAAAATATTGATTATTGACGGAGATTTTTTGAAACAAACAATTGAATAATTAATACTATGAGAATAATAATTTCAGCATTACTATGTTTGATAGTATGTGAATATGGATTCCCACAGGTACCAAATAAAATAAGATACGAAATTGAGATTCATGAAAAAGGTGAGTTAATAAAGTCAAGAAAAATTGGATTGCAGATAAGTATTTTGAAAGATTCCACCAAAGGTAATCCTGTATATATTGAGATGCAAACGCCCATAACCAATGATAACGGATTGATTAGTATTATAATAGGAGATGATTCTGCGCATGTTTTATTGGGTTCATTTAGCCATATTGATTGGAACTCTAATACCTACTATATAATGACAGAAACACTCCCGGCTATGCAGCAACTTCATGCTATAATTATTCATACGGTGAATACGATGATTGGTATTTACCAGCAAATCAAGAATTAGTACTTTTAATGAATTCCAGCTACATAATTAACAAAGTACTTTCAGAAGATAATGACCCTAAAACCAATGGCTTGAATATACCCAAAAAATTTGGGCGCCATGGTGATTATTGGAGTAGTACTGAGTATACAACAAATGCAGGTTATCTGTTGCATTTGAGTCGTAATCTTATTGACCTTGATAAAAAAGAAACTAGAAAAAGCGTAAGGGCAATACGTTCATTTTAATAATTAAAGTATCACATATGAAAAAACTAAGTATATTATTCGGAGTATTCTTTTATGTTTGCTCCTTTGCACAGGAAGCAGATTCAGTTTCATTATTCATCAATTATGGAGTGAGCTCCGTTGAGTTGCAAGATTTTTTAGCCTTTAAAAATATTGATTATTACACTATTAGAATAATTGATGAGAAAATCAAAGGAAAGAAATTTGTAATTGTATCCAAGGAGTATTGGGGGCAGGAATTAACACGGATAGATACAGTCACTGATTTATCAAAAACTCGAATTCCAGGTTTAGCAAATGATTCATTAATTATTACAGTGCTAACTGAAAAAAGTGAAAAAGATAGCTTAAAAATTAGTTTCAAGTATAATCGATTATTTGGAATTATTAAAAAGTACCATACGACTGAATTGTTCTAATCCGAAAATAAATTTGTATTTTTCGAATTTATTCAGAGCTTTCAGACGTTAGGTTTCATTGACTTGGCGGCACAGTAATATGAAAAATATGGATATACTGATTAAGAAAAAAATCAAGATTGTATTGATTGGTTTTTTTCTAAAGATAGAAAATAATACGCTATTTTAAACTATAGTCTTTTCAATTTCTATTCCACTGTTTTCAAGAAATAAATCGAAAGCAATTATAGTTTTCACTGGTTTTTTTACATGGAAAAGTTATAGTATATTTCCTGTTTAGGATTCAGTATTACTAATAACTGTCAATGCATTTTTGTTTGTATGGATATGGAGAATTCCGATATTATCGAAAATATTATAAGAGGTAACGAAAAAGCCTTTGAGCTGATATTTCATAAATATTTTCAGCGATTGTTCAACTTCGCGAAAGCTTATGTGATTGATAAGGAAGTTGCAAAAGAAATTATTCAGGAATCCTACATGAAAATATGGGAGATTCGTTCGCGATTGAAACCTGAATCCAATCCGGAAGCCTTACTTTTTACATTGGTACGGAATATTGCCCTTAACTATTTGAAACACCGTCTTATTGAACGCAAATATTTACAAACCGCAAAGCAGCAAAACGAAATTCACCGCTTACACTATGTTGCACTAAAAAACGATGTTATTGAAAAATTATATAGTGCCGAAATCCAAGCAGCACTTAACCGGGCCATTGAAAATTTGCCCACTCGATGCAGGCAGGTATTTAAGCTAAGTCGCATTGAAAATTTAGCGAATAAAGAAATCGCCTCGAAATTAAATATCTCGGTAAAAACTGTGGAAAATCAGATAACCGCAGCATTGAAACGCATCAGGCCTGCCATTCGGGAGTATTTATAGTTTTTTCTGGGGGTAATCTTTGTTTTAGTTGTTTTAATCATTAGTAATATCATTTTATGAACGAATCAACAATTTATAAGTTTCTTAACAATCAGCTTAGCGATGAAGAAATCATACAGTTGCGTAAATGGATTCAGCAAAGTGAGGATAATAAAAAGCAATTTGCAGAAACTAAATATATCTTGACAACTCTGACTCAAGATCAGGAGGATATTAATTTAACTGCAGAAGATGAGTTCAAAAAACTTAAAGCCCGAATTAAATTACATGAATATGCAGGCAAAAGCCGAAATGTAAAAATATTTTCTAAAAGCAAAGCCGGTATTGGCAGATATATTCTTCTCTCTGTTGCAGCCAGCCTTATTTTTTTATTCGGCCTGTTTGGAATAATTTCTGTTTATAATGGCTACACCTCAAATCAATACAATGAAATCCGGACATTAAAAGGCGAGAAGTCAGTGGTAACACTTTCTGACGGAACCAGAATCTGGTTAAATTCCGAGACTTTGCTGCGCTATCCTTCTAATGTAAACCAAAAAAAAGTTAAAGTTTTTCTTGAAGGAGAAGCATTTTTTAAAGTTTCAAAGAAAAGAGGAAGGACTTTTCTGGTTCAGGCATCCACTCTTGAAATTACTGCTTTAGGAACCAGCTTCAATGTTAAGTCGTACAGTAATGAAGGTATTATTGAGACAACATTGGAGGAAGGTAAAATTGCAATTACCGGAAAAATCGGGACCAAACAATTAGAACAGCCAATACTCTTAAAACCCAATATGCAGGCAACATTCATTTCACGCTCACAAGAATACTATGTTCAGCATACAAAAAAAGAGGAGAACAATGCAGGTGAAAATGATAATGCCAACCTGACGGCGAAAGAAAATGAACCAGCAAAAGAAGAGTTAATTCTCAGTGAAGAGGTCGACACAAAACTATTCAGTGGATGGAAAGATGGTAAACTTATTTTTAAAAGTGAATCTTTCGAAGACCTGGCAGTTCGTATGGAAAGATGGTACGATGTGCAAATTGTTATTCAGGATACACAGCTGGGAGATAAAAAATATACTGGTACTTTCGAAAAAGAAACCATTGAACAGGCACTCAAAGCATTAAGCCTTTCCATGCCTTTTGACTATACAATTAACCAAAATATAATTACTATCAAAAAAAACTTTAATTAATTTTAAAATAACAACCCTAACCTATTGAGATATGAAGACTCTTCCTCCTTAATACACATTCTGCTATTAAAAAACCGGAAGACGCTGCAACATCTCTCGGTGTAATTGATTTTGTGCCGTAAATAACGGCATTCCAGAAATTATTGTTTAACACTTATTCAGCTAAATTATGAAAAGAAATCCAGACAACTTGATTTTTCCATTTCGGAGAAATCTGTTTAAAATCCTAATTACCATGAGATTTGCGGTCATTTTTTTCTTTCTGACCACAGTGCAAATCTTTGGTACGGTTTATTCCCATTCAACCAGATTATCACTGGAGCTCCGAAATGCTTCAGTTGTAGAAGTTTTTCAGGCCATTGAAACAACCAGCGAATATAAATTTCTTTACCACGACGCATTAATAAGTCCCGAACAGAAATACAATATTTCGATCAAAGACCAGACACTGGAAGAAATACTCAACAATCTTTTTGCTGATTCTGAAAATACGTATTCAATACTCGAAAACAACTTAGTCGTCATTACTCCGAAAACAAATAATGCACAGCAACAAAATGTTATAACAGGTACTATAACCGACAAGGATGGGAATCCGTTACCGGGCGTGAATATTGTTGAAAAAGGAACAAGTAATGGATCAATTACCAACAATGATGGAAATTATACCATTTCTGTTTCTTCTTCAGCCGCTGAATTGGTTTTTTCATTTGTTGGGTATCTTACTGAGGAAGTTCAAGTGGGCAGCCAAACCAAAATAGACTTTAGTTTAATTGAAAACATTGAGGAATTAGAAGATGTTATTGTTGTAGGTTATGGTTCCATGGAGCGTACCAATGTTACCGGTGCCATTTCTACAATTAAAACCGATGAACTCAACAAAGCTCCTGTACCAAACCTGATTGAGGCTATGCGGGGACAAGTAGCTGGTGTAAGGATGGCTAGGACAAGCGGACTACCTGGTTCCGGAGTGGAATTTTTTATCCGTGGGAAAAATTCCCTAAATAATAGTAACGAACCCCTGATTGTAATTGACGGGGTGCCATCCACAGGAGGAAACCTGGCCGAGATTAATCCCAACGATATTGAGTCGGTTAACATTTTGAAAGATGCAGCAGCAGCATCAATCTATGGTGTGCATGGTGCAAACGGTGTAATTCTGGTGACTACCAAGGATGGACAATCCGGTAAACCAACCTTGAATGTAAATTTTTCCAGAGGGTATACTGACATGGTTAACAAACCCCGTTTGATGAATGCAGAGGAATTTGTACAATTAAAAATAGATGCAGCTGTAGGTGGCAATAGGCCAAGCACCGTGGAAGATGTATTAAATGACGCTGTTGAATATGCCAACTATACAGATTCAACCGGTATTAAGGAAATTGACTGGCACGATGAACTTCTCAGAATAGGAAAAATTACCAATGCTGGTGTTTCCCTTTCAGGAGGAACCGATAAAGTCACCTTTTACATGAGTGGTAATGCCTATCTGGAAGACGGTATTGTTCAACACACATCATTCGACCGCTATTCATTCAGGTTAAATGCCGATTACAAACCATTTAAATTTCTAAACCTTGGTGCCAGGGTTCAACTTTCAAAAACACTTGCCGATGAAACAGGAAATGCGGCTGTATGGTACCAGGGAGCAGCTGATTTTACAGATTTCATTGGCAATACCCCTTTGGGCAGAATAAGGAATGAGAACAATGAACTTGTGCCTACTGTAAAAAGTGACCAGTTTGACTATAACCCATTCTTTAAATACCAGGAATCTAAAACAGACAGGACTAATTCCAGATATTTGATAAATCCTTATATTGAATTTAACCTTGTTAAAGGTTTAACTTACAGGATTAATGCCTCCATCGAGCAGCGTGCTGAAAAATTCGGGAGATTTACCTCATCTCGTTACCGATGGTCAACCTTAAATGATGAACCGGGAAACAATACCATGGAGAATACTATGGCTTTGCCCGTATCCTACCTGTTGGATAATATATTAACCTTCGACAAAGAATTCGGAAAACATAAGCTAAATATTACTCTTGTTTATGGATTTCAAACCTGGACTTCAGACTCCTTAAAAACTTCAGGTGAGGGTTCTCCTACCGACTTATTGTCTTATAATTCAATTGACGGAACCTTATCAGATTTTAGGGATATTACCATGGCTACCGATGAGTGGGCAAATGTATACTATGTTGGCCGTTTCAGGTATAGCTATGACAGGAGATATAACTTTACCGGTACATTAAGACGTGATGGTTCTACCGTTTTTGGAGAAAATTACAGGTGGGGGGTATTTCCTTCTGTTTCTTTTGCCTGGAATATCAATAATGAATCCTTTATGGACAATGTGCCCATTGAAACACTTAAATACAGGATTAGCTGGGGTAAGATGGGGAACGACCAGATAGGTACGTATGGTTACATTGCCAATACTCGTAATAGGGCATATTCTTTCAGTGGAAATAATGTGTCCGGCTTAACCCCAAGCAACCTACCTAACCCAGATTTACACTGGGAAACAAGCCAACAGTTTAACACCGGACTGGATTTTGGTTTATTGAATAATAGGCTGTTTGGATCTATTGATGTTTATAAAAACAAAACCGTTGAATTGATATTAGACAAATTGATCCCTTCTGTTACCGGGTATACTAAAATTATAAGTAATATTGGTGAAACTGAGAACAAAGGAGTTGAAGTAGATCTTGATTATCGGATATTGGATGGTGATTTTAAGTGGAATGTTAATGTCAACTGGGCCAAAGACCAGAATAAAATTATACGTTTGAACGATACCAGGGATGCTGACGGAAATCCGATTGATGATGAAGCAAACGGATGGTTTATCGGTCAGGATATTGATGTGCTATACGAATACGACTTTATCGGAATATATCAATACGGTGAGGAAGAAGAGGCTTCCAGATTACACTGGACAATACCTAGCTACGGTCCGGGGTACCCCAAAATCAGGGATATTGATGGCAATGACACCATTAATTTTGAAGATCAGACATTTTTGGGAAGCCCTACACCTGACTGGTATGGTGGTATCAGAAATACTTTTAGTTATAAAGGATTTGAACTTACCGTTCTTATTGAAGCAGTTCAGGGTGTTACAAAAATTAATAAATTCTACGGCCTTTTGACCAGTAGAGGAAACGAAATAAAAGTGGACTATTGGACTCCTGAAAATCCGTCAAACGAGTTTCCAGAACCTAATGTAATGGGACCATATTATTTTTCGGATGCAGTTAGGGTAAGGGACGCTTCCTTTATAGCCTTGCGAAATGTTTCCCTTTCGTACAACCTGCCCCAAAAATTATTACAAAAAATCAAGGTATCTAACTTGCAGGTATATATAAGAGGTAATAATCTGAAATATTGGACCGCTTACAAGGATGCATACTCCCCCGAAACTGTATTAGGAGCCTATCCTATTACCAAAGTATGGACATTTGGAACAAATATTACATTCTAGGTTGAACTCATAAAACAAAAAAAATGAAACACTTAAGTATAAAATTCTTATCAATATTGATCCTGATAATGATTATCGGGGGATGCGAAAAAACGCTGTTTGACCAGGAGCCCAGGGATACTATATCCGTTGAAATAGCATATTCCACCCTTGACGGACTGGAGGGGGCCATTTACGCTGTATATGACAGGGGTAAATACCCATACAGTGAAACTGATTTTAGCCTGTACAAAACATTTTATACAGATATCATAAGGGCCGGTACAGGTATAGTAGATCAAATTGTATGGCTTGAAATGGCTACATTTACGGGTTTCGATGCCACAAACACAGGAATAAGAAGAATCTGGGAAAGTTATTATTCCGGGTTAAACAAAGCCAATACTATTATTACACTAATTGATGAAGTAGAATATAATGCTGAAAACCCCATTGCTGTTCAACGTAAAAACACTGTCCTTGGGGAAGCGCTATATTTCAGGGCTTATTTTCATCTTAATTTAGTGGAATACTGGGATAATATCTTTTTGTCAGACAGGGTGTATGATGATCCAAATTATACTTATGAACTGTCTCCTAAAGAAGATGTTTATGACCTGATTGTTTCGGATCTGGAAGAAGCGATTAAATTACTCCCGGAAGCTTCTGAAGTAAGTAGCCGCGGAAAAGTATCAAAAGGCGTTGCCCGCCATTTGTTATCCCTTGCTTATCTGGATTTAGAAGAGTGGGGCGATGCTGCTGTACTTGCAGAAGAGGTAATAGCGGAACCTGCCTACAATTTTGCTCCATTGGATCACATTTTTTCTGATGAACACCAGGATAATCCTGAAATTATTTTCTCATGGCAGTTTATTATTGGTGACTTTAACTATTCACAGCGAGCTTCTGCTCAGATGGCACCCTATTATGACAGGATAAATGGAGTAGCTCGTTCCTGGGAACAAGGTGCGAGGCCATGGCATCGTATGTCGCCATCCGAATATTATTGGACGCTCTTTGAACCGGAAGACCCAAGGTTGAAAGCATGGCACAAGTTATATTGGACCTATGATATTGACGATGCGAGTGACCCATTACCTCCAGGAGTTGAAATTGGCGATACGGTTACACTAGAAAACCTGGATGCAGTATTGGATTATGGTGCAAGACTTTTCGAAGCTTGCCCTACAAAGTATTGGGAAACCGGATTTCTGGGCAGGACAATTGATATGGACCAGGGGTACAGGAATATGATTCAGTTCAGGTATTCTGAGGCATTTCTTGTTGCTGCCGAAGCGTCTATGAATTCCGGAAATGCAACACGAGGTCAGGAACTTTTTGACGACCTAAGGGAGAGAGCAGGACTTGGTTCCATCGAATTGAATTATGAAAATTTATTAGATGAACAAGCCCGGGAACTCGGATTTGAGGGTCGCCGATATCCCATGCTAAAAAGATTGGGGATATTGTTGGAACGTATACAAACAGGCAGTCCGGAAATTGGAGAAAACATGCTTAGTATTCATGAAAGGTGGCCATTACCTAAAAGTTTTGTTGACCTTACAGGTGTAAAACAAAACACAGGATACGAGTAAAATTACTGAATATGTGAATTTCAGTTTTTTACCTGCTCCAACGTATTTGGACGTGAATCCGCAGGTCTATTGATACCAAAGCTGTAAAACTTTGTCAGTTAAAGTTTTACAGCTTTGGTATTTTCACCTAAATTGGTGCTGTTAACAAAATATCGATATGAAAGTTCCAATAAGTTCCGGTGTTTCTTTATTTGTTGGATTAAACTTTGTTTAAATGCGTTAAACAGGCAAGGTTTAAACTTGGTGTGTTATTGTCGGATGCACAGAAATATGTATATTGTATAAAGAACATTAGAAACATGAAACGGCAACCAACACGCGGTCAAAAAACATTTTGGGTGGAATGGGTTTGTGAGCCTCACAGCTCGCTTCAAGCACTCATGCAACTAAAAATGCAATTTACTCTAAAAGACTTCATTTATCTTTAGGGTATAAAACTCCTAATATGGTTTTTAAAAACATAGCATAATTTATTGTTTAACCTGTAGCCATATTTTAGGACAAGACACAGTTCACCCCGGGGGGTATTCCTTTGTGTATGGCTTCGGCAAAAATAGTTTCGGATCTGGTTCATGTAGATTTTCCCATCTGATGGGTGATCCGATTTCATGGTAATTTATGAGTACCTAAATTTTTTGCGTTCATGTTCTCATTCCTATTCGTATTTTTGAGTTCCTGTATTTTCCAGGAATCAAATAGGAAAACATGAAAATGGAAATAAGATCAATTTTTGATAGAGTAATCGCCTTTTTCACCCTTGTTATGCTCCTTCCCTTTTTATTCCTGGTTTCTTTATTGATCCTTTTTACCTCAAAAGGGCCGGTGATTTTTCGTCAGAAGAGAATTGGAAAGCAAGGGGAACAATTTATTATGTGCAAATTCAGGACCATGACCAATGGGGACAACAAACATCTTGACTCTGTTCTCAACAAAGGAATAGTTACTTCCATTGGTGTTTTTCTCAGAAAATGGAAATTGGATGAATTGCCGGAATTGTGGAATGTGATAAAAGGGGATATGGGTATAGTCGGACCCCGCCCCTACATTTCCGGATTCACGGATAAACTGGATGGTGAAGAAATAAAAATACTCAACTTAAAACCTGGCCTTACGAGTCTTGCCAGTCTCAAATACATTGATGAAGAAGGTATTCTGTCTCAACAGAAAACTCCGGGAAAATACTATAGAGAAGTAATTTACCCTGATAAAATTAAACTGGATGCCAGGTATTACGAAACACGATCACTGTTGCTGGACTTCAGGATTATCTGGCATACTCTTTTCAAGCACCATCGCAAAGTATTTCTGAAAACATTTGATTGATCCTCTGCAGGATACGATTTATGGCTTTCCGAAATATGCCAAATACCAGTTTATGAAGTTTTTTACACCCTGTTTTATGGGAGTATCAGGCTTGTATTGAAGCTCTGTTTCCAAATCTGTCACATCTGCCCAGGTACCTATAACATCGCCAGGCTGCATAGGCAAATAATTCTTTTTTGCTTTTTTCCCCAGAGTTTCTTCAATTGCCTCAATAAAATCCATCAGATTCACCGGATTGCTGTTGCCAATATTGTATACTTTATAACATGCTTTTGAGGTAGCAGGGTCAGACTGTTTTCCTGTCCAGAACTCATTCCCTTTTGGAGGGTTATCAATGACTCTGACAACACCCTCGACAATGTCATCAACATAGGTAAAATCCCTCCGCATATTTCCCTTATTAAAAACCTGGATAGCTTCGTTGTTCAGGATCGCTTTTGTAAACAGAAAAAGAGCCATATCAGGTCTTCCCCACGGTCCGTACACCGTGAAAAATCGTAAACCGGTAGTGGGAAGCTGAAACAAATGACTGTAATTGTGAGCCATCAGTTCGTTTGATTTTTTACTGGCGGCATACAAACTTACCGGATGATCGACATTGTCATGGGTTGAAAAAGGCATGGATTCATTCAATCCGTACACACTCGAACTGCTTGCATAAGCCAGGTGTTCAATTTTGTTGTGGCGGCATGCTTCCAAAATATTAACAAAGCCAACAATATTGCTATTCACATATGCCATGGGGTTTTCAAGGCTATACCTGACACCTGCCTGAGCAGCAAGGTTACATACCTTTTCAAATTTTTCTTCAGAAAAAAGCCGGTCAATTCCTTCTTTATCTTCCAGATTCAATTGAATAAAACTATAATTGGGATAGCACATAGATGAAATTTTTTCCCCATAGGCAATTTTTTCTTTTTCAATGCCTGTTTCACTTAGCCGCCCATACTTCAGATCAACTGAATAATAATCGTTTATATTATCAAGCCCTACCACTGTATCTCCCCTGTCCAGTAATTTTTTCGCAAGATGAAAACCTATAAATCCGGCTGTTCCTGTAACTAAAATCTTCATAGTCTGATTGAATTTTGAATCCTGAATGAAACAAAAATACAATTAATGTACAGTGTAGGATAGTCTGTACGATTGTTTTTTTACTAACGATAAAAAATACCAGCTTAAGGCTTTCATTTTTGTTATAAAAAAAAGAGGCTGTCTAAAAAGTTCATTTTTAGTTATTTTCCTCCGCTCACCCCTTGATCCCCTAAAGGGGAAATCCTTCGCATGCAGAGTGCTGGCGTTCTCCCCTTTAGGGGAGTTAGAGGGGTGAGTGGTGGGTGTAGGACTTTTTGGACAGCCTCACATTCAAAAACAATCGTTTAATTGTCATTGACAACTTCACCCAGACCACTGATGTCAGTATCTAGTGTGGTAATTATTAAATTTGTTTACTAATATTTTGGTTCTATTTTTTCTT
>CAYQDZ010000006.1:16298-39790 GCA_964416375.1 uncultured Bacteroidales bacterium | reverse complement strand
AATGATCAATTATGAATTGAGCCTTTTGCAAAGATTGCTTCAGGATAAGATGTCATTAGAATTTACAGCTTTTTATGCCACCGGAAGCAACCTGATAAAGACTGTGAATAATGGCGGAACTAATCGGTATGTAAATACAGGAGAATTTACCAATTGGGGATTGGAACTGGCAGCAGCTTATAATCCCCTCGAAGAATTGCAATTTAACCTTAGTTATTCATACCTTAATATGAAGGAAGCCATAGTTGCTTCGCCCGAGCATATGCTGTTTGCAGGCACAACGTACAACTGGAAAAATTTCAGCTTCAGTCTCAGCTTACAGAGCATTCATAATTTGTATACCCGGATTTCTCCTGTCACAAAACAATCGTTCATTCTATTTGACGCCCGCATAGCTTATGAAATAAACAAATACATTGATATTTTTGTAAAGGGCGAAAATCTGCTGAATGATACTTATGAGATCAATTATGGCTATGCCTTACCCGGTTTTACGGGCTTTGTGGGGGTTAATATGCATCTGTAGAAAAGAAGATATGAAAGAGGAAATGAATTGATCGGGATGTAACAATTGGCATATATGAACAAAATTCTTATTACAATTCTAATGTTTTTCCTGGGAATCCAGGTATCAGCGCATCCATGGAAGCCTGAACATCATATTATTATTGATACAGATTGCGGTATAGACGATTACAGAACCATTTGTATGTTGCTGGCTGCATCGGATATCAGAATATTGGGCATGGTCACCTCAAATGGTGTTCTGGATGCAGAGAAAGGGTACTCAAAATTGAGAAACTTGCTGGCTGATTTACATCATGAAGGAATACTAACAGCAACGAGCGACTATACCGGATCGAGTGCAAAAAATTGTTCAACGGCATTGAATTTTTCCTGGGGTGAGGAAACAACTTTGTCCGGAAAAGAATATTCTGCAAAACAATTGGTGGAACACATTCTTTGCAATACAAGCGATCCTGTGGATTACATATGCCTTGGAAGTCTGAATACGGTTGCAGGTCTGTACAAGGGATCTTCTGTTTTCCGTGAGAAGGTTGGTATCATGATCTGGAGCAGCGGAACAGAAATGAATGATGACAACTTCAATTATTCTCTCGATAAAGAAGCATATAGGTTTATTACAGACAGTACCGGATTATCATTAAAAATTGTTGCCGGAGAACTTTTGGATCTGAAGTATTCCACATCCCTTATTGAGCAAATTCATGGTCTGGATAATGCGTATGCTAAAAAGCTTTATACAAGTCTTACCGACATTCAATCTCCCTATGCAAAAGTTCTTTTTGACGAATGCGTACCCTTGTATATACAAAATGAAGAGCTTTTCAGAACAGATACCTTGTCTCCCTTAATTCATCAAAAAGTAATCTTTTCTGATAGGTCTGCTATGGAGAAATGCTTGATTCAAATAATAAAAGGCTATTCCGGTGATCAGCATCAGGTTCTGAATAAATTTCCATTGGATACCTCTTTCTATCAATCAGATGTTCAGGAAATTATGCGCTCAAGCATTGAGAAATATGGTATGAAAGAGTGGGTTTCCGGGGTTATTACCAATGAATTGCATGGACATTTGGGAGTTTATGCTACCATTGGTACAAAAATGGGAATACGGGCAAGAGAATATTTCGGGGCAGGGATTGATGAAATGAAAGTTGTCTCTTTTGCAGGTAATACTCCGCCTTTTAGTTGTATGAATGATGGACTGCAGGTGAGCACAGGCGCCACTCTGGGTCATGGGCTGATACGGATTGCATCGGATACACTAAAACTCCCCGAGGCTGAATTTTTATATATGGGCAGAACAATCAGAATTGCTCTTAAAGACAAATACCGTAAAAGAATTGAAGGCGAAATCAAAGAATACAGGCTGGTTTACGGACTTACCAGCGACATGTACTGGGAATTGGTCAGAACTGCTGCTATACGTTATTGGGCCAACTGGAACAGACATGAAATCTTTTCCATAACAGAGGAATATTAATTAACTTTATAATAGAATGTTTTTTTGGCATAGAAAATGTATTGAAAGTATAACACAGGATTATTCATTTCTTTATGACTGGTTATTTTTGGATATCTATAATACTTCTGGCTGAAGTTTTAATTTTTATTAGCGAAATTGTATTGGCTTCGTCAAATAAAACGAATAAAGCTTTTAGAGGGAACACGACTTTAGAAAATACCGGGCTTATTGATCTTGAAAAAGGGTTTAGAATAAACATTTCAATCTCCCGTGTTACTCTGTTTTTAGTCTATGTAATTCTTGTTGTTTTATACATTGATTTTAGCACCGATAGTGTAATAGAGGAACTGACACTTTATATTTTAGGAGGTATATTGATCTATATGGTATCTCTTATGAATTCCAAAATTTTCATGTTTTACTCTTCCCATTTTGTTATCAGTGCTCCTTTTAATCCTTTCCGGAGAGATCTGATTATCCATTATGACTCGATAAAAGAGTATGAAATATACAAAGCCTTATACAATTCATTCTATTTAAAACTTACACTCAATGATTCCAGGGTTCTTTACATCCATTTCTATGGATCCTATTTACCAAAAAATGACCTTGCAATTCGGTATGTACTTGATAAGAAAACGAAGCTAAATAAGAACCACAATAGCTAATTAGTTTTCTCAGAAACGATTAATTGATTTTACAATTTCCACGTATTCCCTGTCTGAGTCAAGAATATGATTTGCCCACCAGTTTTTTAAGAACTTCATCAGTCGAAAGGTTATCGGGTGGCCCTTTTCAAATTTCGTTTTAAAATCCTGTACCTTATCGATAAAATGCTCATGCTGGGCCATATGTTCCTTCATCAAAGGGAAAACAAATTTTTTAAAATAATCTTCCTCTGTTTTGAAATGCTGATCGGCATATTCCGACATAGTATCCAAAATATCACCGATTTTCTCATTGGTAACATTGTCAACAAATGCTTGATTTAAAGCATTAATAAGGTCAATGATCCTTTTGTGTTGGTTATCAATTTCAGGTATACCAAAAGTAAAACCAGGCTCCCATTTCATAAAAATTTCCTGCATGGCTTTCAATATTGTTTCTTGAATAATATTAAAACACTTTTGGATAAAAAACAATATTTTTTCCTGCTAAGCTCTGTCAACAATGATATTAATAATCAGTCTAAAGAAACAGGCATCCGTAAAAATAATTTTACTTTTGCTTGCTGGTTCAAAACAGATAGTTAGCATGAGATTATGACAGGATTTAAGGTAAAAGCCATATACATTTTATTGTACATGGGTTTTGCCATCTGGAAGGTTTTCTACAATGTATACCTTGATGAAAATGATTTTTCAGGCGCACAAATAGGCGTGATAAATGCCCTGATTCAGGCAAGCGTTGTTCTCATTGTTCCGGTATGGGGTGTGATAGCAGATAAGAGAGGAATAAGGCCAACTTTGAGAATGGCTGTTCTCATCAGTGCCATTCTGATCTCCTTTCTGGGAGGGGTGCTCAATTTTTGGTGGCTGATTATTTATGTGCTTTTTCTGACTGTATTTACTCATTCCCTTGGTCCCTTAACTGATGCCCTGGCGGTTGAATACACCAAAGTAAATCCAAAATACAATTATGGAAATCTGCGTCTTTGGGGTTCTTTGGGGTGGGGTATAGCTTCAATTCTTGCCGGTCTTGTCTTTGCACGGCTTCAGTTGAAACTGATATTTCCTGTATCTGCAGGAATATTTTTGCTCAGCATATACTTTTTCAGAATTCCTAAGAAGAAAAAGAATATATACCGGCCACATTTTGAACCGATCAGTATAAAGGAATTATCGAAGAATCATTCCTTAATGATCTTTCTTATCATTTTATTTCTATATGGTATAGCCTGTTCACCTGTCAATGCATACATCAATTTATATTTTACTGAATTGCAGGCGGGGAATTTCATCATTGGAACAGCATTCGCTATCCAATCCGTCAGCGAATTGCCGTTTTTTATTATCGGGACCTTCCTTTTAAAGAGATTTGGAGCACAAAGGATGATCCTGCTTTCAATGGTTTTCATGATTGTTCGATTGTTTCTTTATGGTATGGTCCCGGATATTACCATTGCACTGTTAACAGGTGCATTGCAGGGAATTACTTTGTCATTCTTCCTTGTTGGTGCAGTAGATTACATACACAAACAACTACCAGATGGCAGAAATGCTACTGCCCAATCCTTGTTGTGGGGTCTTTATTTTGGCCTTGGCCATACCGTTGGAAATTTGACCATCGGAATTCTTAAGGATTATGTAGGTATGGTTGGGGTGATGAAGTATTTCAATGTTTTTGTTCTGGGTATTTTTCTTTTCACTCTTTTCTATTTCAACTGGCAAAAGAACCGGACTACATCCGGCATCAAGAATACGAAATAACAGTACACAATGAAAAAAGAAGGTTCGGGTCGACAAGCAGTACGAGGACGTAAATGCCTTTTTGTCTTTTGCCGTCTGCGTCACTACATATCTTGTATTTTTGACAGGCTTGATGTAAGCAGGAAATTTGCACAAATACAATTCATGGTGTATTTAATAATTGCCGGAGGAATATTTAGGATAAAAGCTTAATTTTAAATACCGAATGTATCCATCGAAACCTAATAAAAACGTAAAATAAGAGTCCATTATGAAAAAAACAACCTACCTGATTTTGTTGATAGCTTTATTTGCATTCGCCTGCAGTTCAAAGAATTATAAGAAACTTGATACGGGTGTACTGATCAATCTGCCCGGGACTACTGCTGTCAGATCCATAAAACTGGAAGTGGTCTCAGAGAATATTGTTCATGTTCTTGCCAGTCCTTCCGGTGATTTTTCCACGGATAAAAGCCTTATGGTCGTTAAGAGGCCGGATTCAGATACTGATTGGAATCTTGAAGAAGAGGAGAATACTCTGGTATTGTCTACTATTGCTCTGAATGTACAAATTTCGCTTGAAACAGGGGAAATACAATTTTTCGATAAAAAAGGAAAGGAAAAACTAACGGAGAACAGGGGTGGAGGAAAATCATTTGAATCAATAGAGATCGAAGGGAATACCTGTTATACTGTCCGACAAATCTTTGAATCGCCTGATGATGAAGCCTTTTATGGTTTGGGACAACACCAGCACGATTACATGAATTACAAGGGCAAGGATGTTGATCTGTATCAGCACAACATTGTAGCGGCAGTTCCATTTCTTGTTTCGAGCAGGAACTATGGTATTTTATGGGACAACTACTCGCGTACGAAGTTTGGTGATCCGCGCGATTATGATGATATCTCCTCGTTAAGACTATATTCAGAAGACAATACGGAAGGGGGATTAACAGCCAGGTATGTTGCAGAGGAAGATCCGCAGAAAATTTTTGTTGAAACAACAGAAGACAAAATTGACTATCAATACCTTGATGACCTGAAAAAGATTCCCGGGGAATTTCCCATGGAAGACGGGAAAGTGATTTGGACAGGATCCATTGCTTCAGCAGAATCAGGCATACATAAATTCATGTTATACTCTGCCGGATATTTTACCATGTGGTTCAATGAAGAATTGATCATGGACAATTGGAGACAAGCATGGAATCCCTGGTCACGTATCGTTGAACTGGATATGGAAACCGGTAAAAAATATCCTGTCAGAATAGAATGGATACCGGATGGAGGTGAGAGCTACGTGGCAATAAAGTACAAAAGTCCGGTCGAACCGGCAGAACAAAACAAACTTTCACTCTGGTCGGAAGTGGCTGATCAGATTGATTATTATTACATAGCCGGTGATAACCTGGATGAGGTGATCTCCGGTTACCGCGAACTTACCGGAAAAGCTCCAATATTACCAAAATGGGCTATGGGTTTCTGGCAGAGCAGAGAACGTTATAAAACACAGGATGAGTTGCTGGATGTTGTGAGGGAATTCCGAAACAGGCACATTCCGATTGACAATATTGTGCTTGACTGGTTTTACTGGCCGGAAGATAAATGGGGCGATCACAATTTTGATTCATCCCGCTTCCCTGATCCGGAGGGTATGATTGATCAGCTTCACAATGAACTGAATACACAAATCATGATCTCAGTCTGGCCAAAAGTATATACCGGAACGGAAAATTATAAGTACATGAATGAAAAGGGCTGGGTGTATCCTGAGAATGTCAGAAACAATCAAAAGGATTGGGTTGGTTATGTTTCTACTTTTTATGATCCCTTCAACCCGGAAGCCAGAGCATATTTCTGGAGTAAAATAAATGAAAAACTTTATAGTAAAGGCTTTGATGCCTGGTGGATGGATGCAACGGAACCGGATATTCTTTCCAATACCTCCATCGAAAGAAGAAAAAAGTTAATGTCGCCTTTGTTTGTTGGGGCATCCGCTAAATATTACAATGCTTTTTCCCTGGTGAATTCACAGGCTGTATATGAGGGACAGAGATCCGTTGATCCCGATAAGCGGGTCTTTATTCTAACACGCTCGGCATATGCCGGGCAACAGAGGTATGCATCAGTAACCTGGAGCGGAGATATTGTTTCGCGCTGGTATGATTTGAAAGCACAGATCTCTGCAGGCTTGAATTTTTCATTATCAGGGATACCTTACTGGACACATGATATCGGAGGGTTTTCCCTCGAAAACAGGTATTACGATCCAAAAGGAGAAGACTTGAAAGAATGGAGGGAACTGAATACCCGCTGGTACCAGTTTGGTGCCTTCAGTCCGCTATTCAGGGTGCACGGACAATATCCCTTCAGAGAAGTGTTTCATATCGCTCCTGAAAACCACCCTGCATACCAATCGATGCTTTACTATAACAAATTACGATATCGCCTGATGCCATACATCTACACTCTGGCAGGGTATGCATTTCATGAGGACTATACCATCATGCGTGCTTTGGTTATGGATTTCGGAAATGACCAAAAAGTCCATGCTATTGGCGATCAATATATGTTCGGACCATCCATAATGGTTTGTCCGGTCTATGAATACAAAGCATGTTCAAGAGAAGTTTACCTGCCTGAAGGTTCATCCTGGTATAATTTTTATACAGGAGAATATTATACCGGTGGCCAGACAATTATCGCTGAAGCACCGTATGAGCGGGTCCCGCTTTTTATCAGGGAGGGAGCTATTATTCCAGTCGGACCTGAAATTGAATATACTGCCCAGACTAATTCTGAAGAATTCTCAGTAATTATTTTCAAAGGGAAAAGTAATCGCTTTGTATTGTACGAAGATGAAAATGTAAATTACAACTACGAAAAGGGGGCATATTCAACGATTGCTTTTGAATTCAACAACGAAAATAATTCTCTGAAAATTGGTGAACGCTCAGGGACATTTGACGGGATATCCAGGGTCAGAAATATAGGTATTATTTTGGTGGATGAGAACTCAGAAGTCGGTTTTGATCCCGATGATGACCCATTTAAAAGGGTGGAATACAATGGTGAAGAACAAACAGTACTATTGGATAAATAGCCAATTTACTATTTGGCTACCATCTTTACCATTTTGTTTTGGATCATCTCCTGCAATTGTTCCAGAAGAACTTTTTCCTGGGGATCAATGACTCCGTCTTTGGTAGCAATATGCAGGATCATATCGTATTCATCCCGGGTAATTTGATGATCATCAATGGCTTTGGTGATCACCTTGTATAATTTGTTGGCATTTTCACTTGGATTCATTTTATTATCTTCTTTGATTTATTCTCCTTGTTAATCTTTTTTAAAAGGAATGGAAACCTGATTTTCTCATAGATCGACAAGAATTTTGATACTGGATTTACCTGGCAAAATTGCTACAGATCGCAAATACTATGTTGTGAAAATAGCAATTCAATAGCAGATTAATAAATAATTCATTAGATTTATTTGATGATTTGGTTCTAATTAAAGATGAAGTACCCATGAAAAAAATTTGTACCGTTTTATTGTTTTTACTGACAATAGCAGTTTATGCACAAAAATTTGAAAATCTTGCACCTACTCCTCCTATGGGTTGGAACAGCTGGAACCATTTTTCCTGTAATGTGAATGAAAAGATGATTCGTGAAGTAGCTGACGCTATGATCACCAGTGGGATGAAAGATGCGGGCTATGTATACGTCAACATTGATGACTGCTGGCACGGCACAAGAGATAGCCTCGGATTTATACAGCCCGATCCGGAGCATTTTCCATCGGGTATGAAAGCATTGGCAGATTATATTCACTCGAAAGGATTGAAACTGGGGATTTATTCCGATGCAGGCTGGAAAACCTGTGCTGGTCGCCTGGGAAGTCGCGGATATGAATTCCAGGACGCTATGACTTATGCTTCCTGGGAGATCGATTACCTGAAATACGACTGGTGCAATACGGAAGGACTAGAAGCCGAAGGGGCTTACTTAACCATGCGCGATGCATTGTATAAAGCAGGTCGTCCTATTGTATTCAGCTTGTGTGAATGGGGGAATGACAAACCATGGGAATGGGGTCCGGCTATCGGTCAGCTTTGGCGTACAACAGGAGATATTTTTCCCTGCTTTGATTGCATCATCGATCATGGTTCGTGGAAGCAGTGGGGTGTTGAACAAATTTTGGATCAGCAGGATGGTCTGCGAAAATATGCGGGTCTGAACCACTGGAACGACGCTGATATGATGGAAATAGGAAATGGCATGTCGGTGAATGAAGACCGGGCACATTTCAGCATGTGGTGTATGATTGCTTCTCCCTTGATTGCAGGAAATGACATAAGGCATATGTCTGATGAAACAAAAAGTATCCTGACAAATAAGGAGGCCATTGCGGTAAATCAGGATATTTTAGGAATACAGGGATTCAAATATTACTCATCCGAAAATCTTGAGCTCTGGTTTAAGCCTCTTGCCGGTGGTGATTGGGCGGTTTGTTTCCTCAACAGGGACGAAGAAACAAAAACTATTGACTTTCAGTGGACAGACTGGTATGTAAAGGATGATCTGAAAGCCTTGGTGATTGATTTAAAGAACGATGAATACAATATTCGAAATATCTGGACTCACCAGGATGCAGGATCTACCAAAAAAGCTTTACAGGTTGAATTGCAAGGTCATGACGTTCATATGTTCCGGCTTACTCCTGTGAAAGAATAATGAAAATTTAAACCGCTAAATTTGTTGCATTCATACAATGCAAAAACAGGATGTACTGGGTCAATTAAAGAATTGGCCCTTTTTAAAAATTTAAAAAAAATGAATAAAACATACAGAAATTTTGTTTGGAAGTTCTTTCTGAACTTGTTGGTATGGATCTCCATTTTTGTTTTGCATAATGGATGTATTCAAGGTGTCCGGACTGAAGTGCAGGATAAAACGGAATATGGATTTGAGGATGCCTATGAACCTCTGATTGACAGTATACTGAACCTATTAACTCTCGAAGAAAAAATACACATGATACATGGGAATGGCATGTTTGTATCAGGAGGTGTCGAACGATTGGGCATTCCAGAACTGAATTATTCCGACGGACCTACGGGAATTCGAGAAGAACTGGAAAGAGACTCATGGACCCCGTTGAATCTGGATTCAGATTCTGTCACCTTTTTCCCTACAGGAACTGCTCTTGCTGCAACATGGAATACAAACCTGGCTCATCGATACGGAGAAGCAATTGGGAACGAGGCCAATGCCAGGGGAAAGGATGTTTTGTTGGGCCCGGGAGTGAATATGATCCGAACACCCCTGTGCGGACGCAATTTCGAATATTTTTCTGAAGATCCTTTGTTGGCATCTGAAATTGCTGTTGAGTATGTAAGGGGAGTGCAAACCCAGGATGTTGCAGCCTGTGTAAAGCATTATGCACTCAATAACCAGGAATACCAGAGATGGATGATCAATGTTGAGGTGCACGAAAGAGCGCTAAGAGAAATTTATCTTCCGGTATACAAATCTACTGCCCTTGAAGCTGAAGCTTACACGTTTATGGGCTCCTACAATAAATTCAGAGGCGATTATGTTTGTGAGAACGATTACCTCCTGAACAAAATACTGAAAGAGGAATGGGGATATAAAGGAGCAGTTATATCTGATTGGGGAGCAACACATTCTGCTATAAAGGCGGCAAAAAATGGTTTGGATGTTGAAATGGGAGGCAGGCTCAATATTCATTTTTTTGCTGCACTGGCTGATTCGGTTAATGAAGGCCTGTTGAATGAGCAAATCATTGACGATAAGGTTCGCCGCATTTTACGGGTCATGTACAATTGCAAAACAATGGACAGCACCCGTGTGCAGGGAGAAGCAAACTCAGCTGAAAACATAAAAGCTGCATACGATGTGGCAAGTGAATCCATCGTGTTATTAAAAAACGATAAAAGCCTCCTCCCATTGAGCATGGAAAAAATAAACAGCATAGCTGTAATTGGTGAAAATGCTGTAAACAAACATGCCACGGGAGGATTTACTGCCGGTGTGAAGGCCCGGCATGAAGTGAGTCCATTGGAAGGTTTGCAGATGAAGGCAGGAGATAAAATAACCCTCAACTATGCTCAGGGATACAAGGAAGATTTTGTTGTTGTTGACACGGGAGGAAGATGGCCCTACAGGTATCCCAATTCAAAACCAAATCAATCTTTGCTGAAAGAAGCGGTGAAGATAGCCGGCACATCAGATGTTGCCATCATCTTCGCCGGCAATACCCGAAATGTGGAGACGGAGGTAGTTGACAGGGAAACATTGACATTGCCCTTTGGCCAGGATGAGCTGATAAAAGCGGTATCAAAGGTAAATCCAAATACCATCGTGGTGGTAGTTGCAGGTGCGGCTTGCGATGTAAATCTGGCTGACAGCGTTTCATCAACCATTTTGTACTCATGGTTCAATGGTTCAGAAGCTGGTAATGCTCTTGCCGATGTTCTGTTCGGAGATGTGAATCCCTCGGGGAAATTGCCCTTTACCATTCCTGTAAAGCTTGAGGATGTCGGGGCACACGCCCTGGGAGCATACCCCGGAAAAAATTTTGAAGTGAACTATACAGAAGGTATTCTTGTGGGTTACCGGTGGTTTGACACAAAAAATATTGAGCCGAAATATTGTTTCGGACATGGGCTCTCCTATTCTGATTTTGAATACTCAGGTTTAAAATCCGGCAGAACAAATTATGCTGTTGACAAAAGTATAAACCTTAGCCTGACCATTCAGAATACCGGAGATTATTCGGGGAAGGAGGTCGTGCAGATTTATGTTAAGCCTCTGGAGTCTTCGATTATCAGATCTGACAAAGAGCTGGAAGCATTTGCTAAATTGGAATTGAAAGCCGGAGAAAAACAAACATTGAGGTTTCAGATCGATGTGAATGATCTGGCCTTTTACCATGCGGGGAAAAGGCAGTGGATTGTTGAACCCGGACCCTATAAAATAATGGCAGGTTCTTCATCGAGAGATATCAGAGAGGAAACGGTAATCAATATCAAATAAAACAAATCCTATTCATTAATAAACTCATCACCATGAAAAGATTTTACTATCTGCTGGTAGTTATTTTACTATTTGGGTGCAAAATTTCCCGGCAACCTGTTTACAAAAATCCGGATAAACCCATAGAAGAGAGGGTTGAAGATCTGCTTAAGAAAATGACCCTGGAAGAGAAGGTAGCCCAGTTGTATCCATTGAGAATTGGTGATACGCTTGCATGGGATGATGAAGGCAACTTTATTAGTACAGAGGATACGGCCAGGCTAAAAAAAGGAGTAGGAGCATTCTGGTCGTGGGCGCTGTTTAAAAAATCACCCCGTGAAAGAGCTTTGTGCATCAATGGCATTCAAAAGTACCTCCTTGAGAATACCCGTCTTGGCATCCCTTCCTTTGTTTTTGCCGAGGGATTGCATGGTTATATGGCCCCCGGAGGCACGAGTTTTCCGCAGGCAATCGCATTAGGAAGTACCTGGGATACAGCGTTAATAAAGCAGGTGTATACGGTTACGGCACTTGAGGCGAGTGCCAGCGGAGTCACACAGTTTTTATCACCGGTTATTGATCTTGCCCGCGAGCCGCGTTGGGGAAGAACAGAAGAATGCTTTGGCGAGGACCCATACCTTGTATCGCGCATGGGACTTGCCGCAGTTTTTGGATTTCAGGGTACCGGTGAGATGATTGATTCCAACCATGCAGCGGTTACGCTCAAACATTTTGCCGGGCATGGTCAACCCGAGGGCGGGCGAAACATTGCTCCTGTGAATTATTCGGAAAGAGAATTCAGGGAATCGCATCTTTATCCTTTTGAAATAGCAGTGAAAAGGGGAAATGCCCAGTCTATCATGGTATCTTACAATGAATGGGATGGTGTTCCGAATCATATCAACCATCGTCTTTTAACAGAAATTCTCCGCGATGAGTGGAATTTTGATGGTTTTGTTATGAGCGATGGCGGAGGATTGGATGTTACTTACAGGGATCATCTGGCAGCGAAAGACTCCGCAGAATCGGGGATATTATCCATTCTTGCCGGCATAGATTATGATCTGGGCAGCAGGGGATGTTATGTTGCCATGGAAGAGCATGTTAACGATAGTCTGGTGTCTGTAAAAATCATTGACAAAGCGGTTCGAAATATTCTACACGTAAAATTTCGCTGCGGATTGTTTGACAATCCATACATTGATGTAGACAGGATGGAAAAACTTATGAATTGCGATGAACACAAGGCCCTGGCATTAAAAACAGCACACGAAGCAATGATACTCTTGAAAAATGAAGGGAATATTCTGCCACTCGACTCCTCCAGGATCAAAACTCTTGCGGTAATCGGGCCAAATGCAGCCGGTATTCACCTGGGAGGATATTCATCGACTCCCATGGCAGGTGTAAGTGTTTTGGAAGGAATAAAGGAATTTGCAGGGGATAAAATAAATGTTTTGTATGCCGAAGGTTGTAAGATTACCCTCAACGAAACGGTGCACTGGCATGTAAATGAAAATCCGATACTCAGTCCTCCTGAGCTGGATGAAAAACTAACAAAAGAAGCTGTAAGTATAGCAAAAAAGAGTGATGCTGTTTTGCTTGTTTTGGGAGAGAATGAACTTGTCAATCGTGAAGCATGGAGTGAAACGCACCTTGGAGATGTGGATAATCTGAACCTGGTAGGCAGGCAGGAAGAGTTGGCAAAAGCCATTCTGGCTGCAGGAAAACCTGTGGTTGTTTTGCTGATCAACGGTCGACCCTTAACAATTAATTACCTGGCTGAACATGCTCCCGCAATAATTGAGGGATGGTATCTCGGACAGGAAACAGGACATGCCGTTGCTGATGTAATCTTTGGAGAAGTCAATCCGAGTGGTAAGCTTACCGTAACTTTCCCGAAGAATGTTGGTCAGTTGCCATGTTATTACAACAGAAAACCCAGCAGGTTCAGGGAGTACGTAAACTCAAATTCAACCCCTTTGTACCCATTTGGTTATGGTATAAGCTATACCACTTTTGAGTACAAAGAACTGGCTCTTTCGAAGAAAGAAATTGCAGTTGGAGATAGCCTGGAAGTTTCCGTGAATGTCAGCAATACGGGACAAAGAGACGGAGATGAAATTGTTCAGCTTTATATTCAGGATCTTATCAGTGTACCTACAAGGCCTATTAAAGAATTGAAAGATTTCAGGAGAATTTCTCTCAAAGCCGGAGAAACAAAAAAAGTGACATTTCTTGTAACGCCTGAGAAACTGGAGGCCATGAACCTTAATATGGAAAGAGAAGTTCAGCCCGGTGAGTTTGCTATCATGGCAGGAAGAAGTTCGGCAGATTTTCTTGCGGATACCATAAGGGTACGTTAATAAGTAAACAATTGCTGCCAAAGCTTTTTTTAATAAAGAATCATATTGCTATATTTAGAAAAAAATTGGTATGAGTGAGATGTTAGAAAAAATTACGACATGTGTGGAGTTTGGCAAGGTGGATAAAACTTCTCCGTTTCCTCCTGATCTTAAAGGGCAGGAGGGGGCCGATGAATTAACAAAAAAAGCTCTTGAACAGGGGATTGATGCAGAAACTATTTTGAAGGAAGCCCTGGTGAAAGGCATGGACAGGGTAGGGAAGAAATTCTCAGAAAAGAAGATTTTCATTCCTCAAATGCTGATGTCTGCAAAAGCCATGAATGCCGCAATTGAGCATTTAAAGCCTTTTTTTCAATCGGGCGAGATACAACATAAGGGAAAAGTTATTTTGGCCACGGTGAAAGGAGATTTGCACGACATAGGCAAAAACCTGGTGAAAATGGCCATTGAGGGTTCGGGTTGGAAAGTCATTGATTTGGGAGTGGATGTGAGTGTACAAAAAATACTGGCAGCCCTGGAAGAACATCCTGAAGCTTTAGTGGGCCTTTCATCACTTCTTACAACAACGATGCAAAACATGCAGGAAATCGTTACCGAGGTAAAAAGTCAAAAGCCGGATAGCAAAGTGTTGATAGGTGGAGCTCCTGTAAATGATGACTTCCGTAATAAAATCGGTGCTGATTTCTATTCTGCCGATCCCCAGGGAGCAGTTAAGTATTTAAATGAAATAATAAATTAAGTTCATAACGTGATATCCGGCAAGGAGCTTATTCAAGAAGCTTTCGCTTTGAAAGAATTGGAACGCATTCCATGGTTGCCTTTTGTAGGATGTCATGGGGGAAGCCTGATCGACAAAAAAGCAGATGAATATTTAAAATCATCTGATTTGATGGTCAATGGTTTAAGCAAAGCCATTGAACTGTACAAGCCCGATGGAATTCCCGTTGCATTTGATCTGCAAATTGAAGCAGAAGCAATGGGATGCAAGTTGCAGTGGGCCGAAAATAATCCTCCTGCTGTGGTATCTCATGTGTTGAATGAAAAATCTCTTTCCGATTTAAAGATACCTTCTGATAAGGACGCCCGAATACCGGTTGTATTGGATGTTGCCCGAAGGATGAGAAAAAAATTTCCTGATATTGCATTGTATGGATTGATTACAGGACCTTTTACACTGGCCTTGCACTTGCTGGGGACAGACATTTTAATGAAAATGTACGAATCACCGGAAGAGGTAAATGAAGTGATGGATTTTACAAAAGAGGTCGCAAAAGCAATGGCAGGGTATTATATTGATGCCGGCTGTGATGTGATTGCAGTCGTTGATCCCATGACTTCTCAGATAGACCCCTCTTTGTTTGAGCTATTCATTAGCAAACCGGGAAAAGAGGTTTTTGACCTGATCAGAAAGAAAAAGGCTTTAAGTTCCTTTTTTGTTTGTGGCCATGCACAGCACAACATTGAACTGATGTGTGCCTGCAAACCTGACAATGTTTGCGTAGATGAAAACATACCCCTGGAGTATGTGCGTGATATAGCGCTTAAGAATAAGATTAGTTTTGGAGGCAATATGAAACTAACGGTTGTATTGCTTATGGGTTCAATCGACGATGTGAATCAGGAGGTCATTGAATGCATGGACCGGGGAGGAAAGAAAGGCTTTATTCTTGCTCCGGGATGTGATTTGCCCATGCTTACTCCATCGGATAATTTAATGGCAGTGACCAACATGGTTCACGACACTTATAAGCAGGACGTGGTAAGGGCAATTGAAAAGCAGGATCAGATCCAGGAATTGCTGGAGATGAAAGACTATGGCGTTACGGACAAAGTTATTGTCGATATTATCACTCTGGATTCGGAATCCTGTGCTCCCTGTCAGTATATGGTGGAAGCAGTCAAACAAATAGCCCCTCATTTTGAAGGTATTGTAGAATGGCGTGAACATGCCATAAAAAAAATGGAATCTGTTACCTTCATGAATTCGCTGATGGTGAAAAACATTCCTACCATATGCATTGACGGGAAAATTACATATGTCTCTAAAATTCCACCGAGGAATGATCTGATCAATGCCATTCAGAGCAGGATCAATGAAAAATTACGATTAAAAATATCTTCAAAAAGAGCACGTATTTATGTGATCGGGAACTCAGAAAATGAATTCAAGGAAATTAAAGAAAATATTGATACGGCCATCAAAGAAACAGGCCGTCAGCTTGAGGTTAAATATACCACCGACAAAGAAATGCGGTTATCTTTTGGTATAGCAGTGACACCTGCGGTTGTTGTTGCAGATTATAAATTGAAGTCACAGGGTGAAATTCCGGAAGTTGAGATTATCAGGGAATGGATCAAAGAATTGGATTAATTTAGTACATCCCTGAGATTCTAAGAATAAGAAATAGTAACCATAAAACCGGCATATTGAAAACCACTTCCGCATACCTTATAACAGGATTTCTGGGCAGTGGAAAAACCACTTTTCTTGCAAATGTAATCAGACACAATAAGGGAGAAAAGAAAATTGCTGTTGTACAGAATGAATTTGCCCCTGCTAATCTTGACGGAATTGAACTCAGGCGGACTGTAAATGAGCAATTTGATCTTCTTGAGATCAATAATGGTTCGGTCTTTTGTGTATGTTTGCTCGCCGACTTTTTAACTTCACTCGAGCAATTTGTGATTCAGTATCAACCGGATATCCTGTTTATTGAGGCTTCGGGCTTGTCTGATCCAATTGCTATTGGCGAAATCATTACTTCGGATAAACTGAAGGATAAACTGCTCTTTTCGGGTTCCATATGCATTGTTGATGCATTGAATTTTGAGAAAATCAACAAAATGCTGAAGCGTGTGGAACACCAGATCAGAATTGCAGATCATATTATCCTGAACAAAACGGATCTGGTAAACCAGAACGAGGAAGTGATTCAAACATTGAAGGATTTTAATCCCTTTGCTGAAATATACACTACTGCGTATTGTGAGGTTTCTATGGATGAGATTTTAACACCGGTAGAAGAGACGGCAGGGCTGAAACTATTAAAAGCGGGCTCTTTACCGGAATCCGGTGGCCGTCCTGACATTCATTCGGCCATATTGCGGACGACAAGGGCTTTTGACAAGGAATACCTGGAATTGTTTCTGGAACAGGTCTCAAAATTATGCATCAGGATCAAAGGTTATATTCTAACCAAAGAATCGGAAATGATTGCCATTCAGTCATCCTTTGGTTTGTACGAATCGAAAACAATTCACACAGATCATAGCCAGACAGAATTGATAGCCATGGGGTACGATATCAGTGCCAAGGTATTGAATGATCTTTATAAGAAATACAGCTGAGATTTGAAGTTCAATTCATTATATACCATTCCCATAACTCCCGGGGATATTCAGATCAGTAAGAATGAGGTGTTACGACTTCTGGGGTATGAGCATACAAAAATAGAGTCGCATCTTGATGAACTTATTGATGAAAACATTCAAAAAGCGGCTTCTCTGCTGGAGCCAAAAGCAGGGATTGTTTTTAAGAAGATCAGCAGGCTTGATAAGCGCGAAGGAATCATTTACCTGGAAAAAGAAATCCTGCAGGTTGGTAAGATCATAAGCTCCCAGTTAACGAATTCCGAATCGGCGGCATTGTTTCAATGCACCATTGGCAATACCCTTGAGCTATATGCTAATGAGATGTTTCGACAGGGAGATAGCCTCGAAGGATACATCGTGAATTTATCGGGCTCTGAAGCGGCAGAATCAGCGGCCGAATTCATACACCGGGAAATCGGGAAGATAGCAGCAGAAGATCATCTGAAAATCACCAACCGGTTTAGTCCGGGCTATTGCAACTGGAATGTGGAAGAACAATTCAGGCTGTTCAGCTTTTTCCCTGACGGCTGTTGCGGCATTTCCCTGACCGATTCGGCACTCATGAATCCAATCAAATCAGTCAGTGGCATGGTGGGTATCGGGAAAGAGGTTGCATTCAAAGAATACAATTGTTCGATGTGCGATGACGAGCATTGTATTTACAGGAAAAAATCAAAACAATAAATCGGTGTAGCCTGATATGCAGGATGAATGATTGCGCCCCGTTGGGGATGGGTGCTTGTTGCTGGTTACTGGGTGCTGGGTACTTGTTGCTGGTTATTTGGTTGTTGGGTGAAATGATAAGTTGATGAGTTGTTGAGACGTTTAGAGGTTGAGGGGTTTAGATTATTAGTTACATTCAACCGAATACTGATTTCTGAACACCAACTACTGACTTCAAACTTTCATATCTTATATCTCATAATTTATAAAATCGTCATTGCGAACGAAACGAAGTGAAGTGTGGCAATCTGTTCAAATGAAAACATTTTATTATGCCCATGTCATGGAAAATGGCCAGATCACCGCAGTCGGCTTTTAGCCTCCTTCGTGATGACGTCACATTTTAACTAGCTCGTTTTTAGTAAAGTTGTTTTGCATGAAAGAAATAGAAACCTTTCCCCTTCTCCAAACAGAGAAGGGGAAAGGGGATGAGGTATCATGTCCCGAATTAAGTGAGTAATCGAAATGATATGTTTTAAGATATAATAATAGCCCCACAGGAGCGAAATAATTCATTTTAATCAGGCCACAATCCTTAATAAAAACTTTGTGCATGTTAAATTTGGGGCTCTATGATTGCAGGTAATAGAGATCATTTTTCGTAATTTGCCATGGTATTTTAAACAAAATGATATGAACTATTCCTATGAAGAGATAGCCGGCATGATTGATCACTCGCTACTTCAACCCTTTCTTACTGACGATGAGATCGTGAAAGGATGTGAACTGGCAGATCAATACGCTGTAGCCTCGGTATGTGTCCGTCCGGGAGATGTGCAACTGGCTTGTCATGTTTTGAAAAACAGTAAGGTGATTGTTAGCACAGTCATTGGATTTCCGCACGGCAGCACTACAACCGCCACAAAAATGGAAGAGGCAAAAGAAGCAGTAGAAAAGGGAGCGAAAGAACTGGATGTGGTATTGCATATCGGAAAATTAAAATCGGGGGAATACAAATACGTGGAGGATGAATTGAAACGGATCATCGATTATTCGCATGACAGAAAAGTAAAGGTCAAAGTGATCTTTGAAAATTGCTACCTTAGCGATGAGGAAAAGATCAAGGCATGTGAACTATGCAATACAGCAGGAGCAGACTGGGTGAAGACCTCAACAGGATATGGAACGGGGGGTGCAGAGAATGACGATCTGATCCTGATGAGAAAACATGCCAATCCTGAGATCCGGGTAAAAGCCGCCGGAGGAATTCGAACCCTGGAAAGGGCAATTGAAGTAAAAGAACTGGGATGCACACGCATAGGAGCGACAGCTACTGTTGCCATACTGGAATCATTGAAATAAAATAAAAACAATACCTAAACCAATACAACAATGAATTTTCTGAAATCCTTCATTTCCGTAATATTATTTATATCCTGTATTGTATGCAATCCTGTTGGAGATAACACGGTAAGCAGTCCGGACGGGAACATATCTGTTGCTCTTGAAATAACAGAGGGTGGCAAAGCAAACTACAAAATCACCTTTAAGGATAGGACAGTATTAGAAAAGAGCCGGCTTGGAATCATAAGAGAAGACGCTGTTTTTTCAAAAGGATTGGAACTAATCTCTGTATCGGATGTAAAAAGAATAAGCGATAGCTATACCCTCTTACATGGAAAGAAAAGAAAAGCAAACTACCTGGCAAACCAGAAAATCTACCACCTGCAAAATGAAGATGGGATGGATATGGATATTGTTTTCCGGGTATCGGATGATGGAGTAGTGTTCAGGTATCTCTTCCCGGGTGAACCGGATGAAATCCTGAAAATCAAAGAAGAGCTAAGTTCCTTTCATTTTCAAGCAAACACAAAAGCCTGGGTGCAACCCCGGGCAAGTTCAAAATCAGGTTGGAACATGACGAATCCTTCCTATGAAGAGCACTATATTTATGATGCTTTCTTAAAAGATGTTCCCGCAAGCGATTCGGGATGGGTATTTCCTGCTCTTTTTTATAGCGGTGGTTGCTGGACACACATTACCGAAACCTGGCCGGAAAGAAATTATTGCGGTAGTCATTTGCAGAGAGGCAAAGATATTACCGAATATTCAATCGCTTTCCCCGAACCTACCGAAGGATTTACCAACGGATCTGTGTATCCTCAATCTACCTTACCCTGGGCAACACCCTGGCGCGTATTGACCATTGGCGATGACCCCGGAGATATTGCGGAATCAACCCTTGGCACCGATGTTGCCCGAGCTTCTGTTCTGAATGATATCTCCTATATAAAACCGGGAAGGGCATCCTGGAGCTGGGCCCTGATGAAAGATCCTTCAGTGAATTTTGATACGCAAAAGAAATTTATTGATTATGCCTCCGATATGAATTGGGAGTATTGTCTGGTTGATGTAGCCTGGGATACTCAAATCGGGTGGGAAAAGATGAAAGAACTCGCCCAATATGCACAAGGGAAAAATGTAGGCCTGATCTTATGGTACAGTTCATCGGGAGATTGGAATACAGTACCTTTCACTCCCAAGGACAAGCTATTAACAAAAGAAAGCAGGCATTTGGAATTTGCCAGGTTAAAGGAACTGGGAATCAAAGGCATTAAAGTTGATTTTTTTGGTGGCGACGGGCAGTCGATGATGGATTATTATATCGATATTCTTGAAGATGCCCATGCCTTCCAATTGATGGTCAACTGTCACGGAGCTACTCTTCCCAGAGGATTGCACAGAACCTATCCCAACCTGGTATCTATGGAATCTATACGTGGTATTGAGTTTGCTACTTTTGGTCAGGAATCGGCCGACAAAGTGCCACGGAAATCCACCATTATACCTTTCACACGAAATGTCTTCGATCCTATGGATTTTACGCCGGTATGTTTTAATGAATACGATAACAACACAAGGAGAACGGGAAATGCCGCCGAATTGGCACAAGCCGTTCTGTTTCTGTCGGGAGTGCAGCATTATGCCGAAATCCCTTCCGGAATGCAGAATGTCCCTGATTATGTGAAACAAATCATGAGAGATATTCCGGTTGACTGGGATGAAACGGTTTATGTGGATGCCTATCCGGGCAAGTACGTAATTCTTGCACGAAGAAAAGATGACACATGGTACGTAGCAGGAATCAATGGTGAAGAAGCGGAGAAAGAAATTTCTGTTTTTCTTCCTTTTATCAGGAAGAAACAGGGCTTGCTGATCACTGAAGGCGATAGTTTACGTTCCTTTAAAGAAGCTGAAATTAAGCTGGATGAATATGGAAAATACGATCTGCCTCTTATGGGGTATGGCGGATTTCTGATGAAGTTTGAAAACTAATTTCTGTTTTCTTTGCCTCAAGCTGTTCAGGCCCGCCCGGATGACTCAGGTCGGTCAGACTTTTAATTTTCTTCTGCAGCTAAGAAACGTAAACAAAACAAGCCGTCTTCTGTGAAGAACCTTTAAAGAATAAAATCAGTTTCATATTCATCAGAATGGTAATCAGGCGATCAAATTTTTCTTCTTAAAACTAAATCCACCTATTTTTTCATTTCCTGCAACCTGATATTCTTACTCTCATCAACCGATACTTTTATTTGTTCTTTTACATAGATGCAAGACCAGGTTTTTACCATTCCCGTGTCGTTGAATTCCATTTCGGGGATATGCAGTATTCCCTCTACTTTTTTCACCAGTTCTTCGGCACTCATCTGAGCTGCATCAAACAGAATATTGACCGTTTTGTACTCAAACGTTATGTAGTTTGCTATTCCTTCCTCATTATACATGATGTCTATTTTATTGCTTATGCTGCTAGACTCATTATCAAGCATGATCCGGTCCCTGTATGTTTCAGATTCTATATTGATGTGTTGAGCTACAGCATCTGCTTTCAGCTTTTCATAGATGGTTTTTACTTCTTGTTTTGTCATACCTACATAAAATCCCTGGAGCTCAATTGGCACTGGTGCTTCGGCAGAGAGTTTAAGAAAACAGAATACTGCACTGATAAAAATGAGGGTACTTCTTTTCATGATTTTAAGAATTAAGTTTGTAATTGCATAAAGATTGTACTGCAAATTACCATTTTCTATACAACAAATCAATATTAATTTTAGGATTCATTCATAATGCGAATAAGGGTTTTTATGTAGCTTATAATCTCCCTGGTCAAGTGTCTGCAATAAGCTGCAAATGCAGCCGTACACTCCTGTAAACAAGCAGATAACCAAACAGAATACGGGAACATTGAAAAAAATACTGGTCATATTGTTCGTTTTTAACACACTGACACTTTGTTGCCAGGAAGAAAATGGACCCATTGACCCCGATTCACATTCCACACTCCCCACGTTTAGAAGTATTGAATTTTCTATACTGCTTCATCAGAGAACAGACTTTAACAGTCCGTTGCATACATCAGGTACATATTCTTTTCCGGCCTTTGCAGAATCCGGGTATAGGATTGAGACTGCAGGAATATCCCGGGAAGGGCAGAAATCACACCGTGCTGGATTTATGATTGGTAACCTTGTTTTTCCTTTGTTTGGCAACAGCATATCGGTATGGAAGAAAAAGATCTTCCCGAATTGGGAACCCTTCTTCAGTGTATTACTCAACCGGAATGTTTTGTATTCAAACAGGTATTTGATGAATTCCCGTATAAGCAATCCTCTGGGCCTGGCGGTTTCTTTTGGTGCAGGGATAAGATTGCTGCTCTCACATAAAGTTTTGTTCGATCTTGGTTTACGGGATGAGTTTGGTGTGTTCAGCAACCGTGAATTCCACTTCCGGGACAGGTACAGGAAAACCTCCGGCTCACTGGGCTTAACCCTGGGCCTGCGCTATAGGATCTGATGATTCAATCGATCAGTTCCAATTCCCTCAAAATGTCTTTTGTTATCTCGTATCTTGCCAGGTGCAGGGCACCAAAATCATTTGTTTTGAAATTCATGGCATAAAAATATGGGGAGTCATTTCTTTCAAGGTATCCGACAAGCCACATGATCATGTCGGTATCGGTTAATATTCCGGTACCGGATTTTCCGCTTAGTGTATATGCATCCGGTTTCATAATGTATAGTTTTTATTGATTTGATTTAGTGTAATTTCTGAAATTCAAATGGCATATGATCCGTTTGAAACCGCAACGATTTCCTTGAGAATCACTCTACCTGCGATACAATGGCAACGTAGTTTTTCCCATATTTTTTTGCGCATTTTGGGCATGTTGTGTACCACATAAACCATTTTTTAATATTGTATCCTTTGGATTTGACAATGCTCTCGAAGTCTTTGCTCCACATTCCCGTATCTTTGAAGGGCCCCTCGTATACTTTGCTGTAAAACCTACCGTTTAATGTCGTGTTCTCAGCTCCCGGTATTTCCTTGTCCACGGCAAGAGAGACATCCATATTCCATTTGGATGTATGATCGGAGAGGCAAAGGGAATCCGGTATTTGTGCCCCGGCTTTTGTGACTTTTTCATCAAGCCTTTTCATGACTTTGCCAAAGTTAACAGGCATGTAAAAAAAAGTAAATACCCTGTCTTTGATAAATTTTTTGTTTTTCCATTCCAGGGTTTTGTCATCCCATGGTACCGGATCAAACTCCGGGCAACAGCTTGTATTAGGTTCGGATTGAGTGG
>CAYQDZ010000006.1:0-16198 GCA_964416375.1 uncultured Bacteroidales bacterium | reverse complement strand
CATGGTACCGGATCAAACTCCGGGCAACAGCTTGTATTAGGTTCGGATTGAGTGGTCATGATATCCTTCTTTTTTTTAATTCATTCTGTATAGGCTTACAACTCATTAATATCATAAGCTGTTTTTAAGTACAAGTTTCTTATATCACATCCTGTTATTTGTTAATCATTTCCTCATTTCTCTTTTGCACAATCGATCAGTTACCTGCTGCTTGACCATTTACGAATCCTCAACAAATTACAATATTTCCGGAAAAGATCAAATGGGGAAGAGGGTTCTTAGTTGTAATTTGGCAGGTGAGCGCGAGTGGGTTTGGATTATGTTTGAGTTTTTTATTGTCCACTCAAGATCAAATTATTTTATTCTTAATTTCTTTTCCATTTCTTCCAGGGAAATTCCTTTGGTTTCAGGTACCATGAATTTAACCCAGGCCAACTGAAGTATCATCATAAAACAGAACATTCCAAAGATCAGGGATGGATTGAGGGCCTGAGCCAGTTTGGGGAATATCAGCGTTAGTGATGCCGCAAAGAACCAATGTGTAAAACTGCCCAGTGTTTGTCCTGCAGCACGATGACGGTTAGGAAATATCTCACTGATAAAAACCCAGATTACAGCTCCCTGGCCAATAGCGTGTGAAGCAATAAACGCGAAAATACAGAATGGAACAATTCCAAAATGTTCTGTTTGAAAAGCCCAGGCGCATAAACCAAGTGAAGCAATGTACCCAAAAGATCCAAAGTACAGAAGAGTTCTTCGTCCCAACCTGTCTATAAGTCTTAATCCGATAAAAGTAAAGATCAGGTTAACAACGCCTATCCCGATAGATTGCAGCAAGGCTGTTTGTTCTCCCAAACCTGTCAACCCAAATATTCGGGGTGCATAATACAGTATGGCATTTATTCCTGAAAGCTGATTAAAAAAGGCAATAAGGAAGGCAAGAACAATAGGTTTAAGCATGGCTTTATTGAAAAAACTACCTTTACGTTCCGTTGTGTTTGCTGATGCTTCAACCTCATGAACCAGTTTGTTGAGCTCTTCTTCGCTGGCGCTGGTATTCATTTTCCTAAAAACCAGCAGTCCGGCATCATGGTCGTTGTTATGAATAATTAACCAGCGGGGACTTTCAGGTAAGCCAAAGGAAAATAAAGTGTACAGTAAAGCAGGGATGGTTTCCACTCCCAGCATCCACCGCCAGGCATTTCTGCCAATTTCGCCAAGCAATGCATTCGACAGGTAGGCAAGCAATATTCCAAAGACGATGTTAAATTGAAACATTCCGGCTAATCTTCCACGATATGCCGGAGGTGAGATCTCAGAAATAAAAAGCGGAGCGGCAATGGTTGAAATCCCGATACCTACACCACCGATAAAGCGAAAAAACATGAATGAATAAACCTCCGGTGCGAATGCGGAACCTAAAGCAGAAAACATGTAGAGCACGCCTACTCCCAGCAGGGTTTTTCGTCTTCCTAATTTCTCTGTAGGCAGGCCTCCAATCATAGCACCAATTACGGTTCCCCAAAGTGCCATGCTTATGGCTATACCATGCAGCGTACTATTCAGACCCCAAATATTTTGGATGCTTTGTTCTGCACCTGAAATGACAACGGTGTCAAAACCAAAAAGGAAACCTGCCAGGGCGGCTACCAATGAGCTTTTGTATAAGAATAGTTTATTCTTCATCGTGTATTCCGGGTTGTGACATAGCGTGTGCTCACAAGCCCGGAGATTCTGCAGGTGTGCCTGTGTTTGTATGCAGCGTCAGACAAGTGTTTTGGTCCTGACCAGGCATGTTTTGAGTGATCAGAAACAAAGTGCAAAGGAGAAATAGGGTTGGTTTGTTTTTCATGATGTTGTCTGATTTGTTTTATACTTTCAATAGTTTAAATCCTTCCGGAGCATACCAGATAAACGTAAAAATACCTTCGATCATTGCAAATACCATGGATGTGTCGTACAAAGATTGAACAATCGATGAACTCACTTCAAAAATAAGAAGAAAATAGAATCTGGAAAATGTTCCGGCCGTATGATTTGCTCTTTTTACAAGCAGTTCTTTATACAGCTCCTCCGAATTTTGTGTTTTATTTACTTTGAGGTACGAAAAAGCCAGTTTTTACCGTCATTATAATATTTCCATACCTCAGAAATATCCTTATGATTTTCGTGCAAATAGGTTATGGTTTGTTTCCAAAGTGTTTTTTTATCTTCAATAATTGAAAATACAATTTCATCATTTGGTGTTATTGAACTATCTGATAGTACATTTGGTTCCATTGCGGATTTTCTTTTGTTCATAAATTTCATTTAAACATACTGTATTTATATGACAACCCTATGTCAGGGGGAGCTAGCTATATTGTGCAAACTATTTAAAATTGCTGACTACGATAAACAAAACGGACTGTTGGCGGTCCCCAATGAATAATAGGCGCCATACCAAAAACCCGGCGATAATTATAATCTTCCTGAAAATCCTTTAAAGAGAATTGTTCTGATATTTCCTTTGACGACATGTAATGAAAAGGTAAGGGCATCCAGACAAATTTTTGCTCCAACCAATTGCCATAATAATCTTCCATTGCTAAAGCAGATTTTTGTTGTCCGGGGTTGAGTTTTAAGTAATTTTTTGTCAGTTCATCTCGTTCCTTAAACCACTTTCCATTTGTAGGCCATGTTTCTTCATTCTCTTGTTCTTTTTTGAAACCAGCATACAATTCCTTCTTATTACCCATGAGAGCTTCAATAACAACAATTCGTCCATGGGTACTCAAAATGCGAGCAATTTCACTGATTTGATTTTTAAGGATTTCATGGTTCATATGGTGAAAGGCCCATTTAATAATTACTAAGTCAATGGTGTTGTTTTCAATGGGGATATGAGTATCAATTTGCTGCACAAACCTATGTCTTTTGTCTTTGATTGTGCTTCCATAGTTAGTAATATCGGTACCAATCACATGTTTTATATTGACATGATTTAAATCGGCGAAATCGAGAATTGCAGCTCCCAGTTTATTTCTTCCTGAACCAAAGTCAACAATGGTCCCGTTTGGCAAAAATTCAGATTTAAGTAAGTCTTTAATCATTACTAAATCAGTAACTTTTTCTATCTTTTTGGAGTAGTTCATTAAAATATTATCCAGTTCAATTGGAACAGCCACTATAGGATTTTCATTTCCACGAAAACTAAATCTATCCCAAAATTCTTTAGCTATGTTCAAGGGATCCGGATTGTTGTTATTTTTTTTAATTAAAAAATCAAGGATTTCTTTTACAAGATCTTTTGTTGATAGTCTGCCAAAACCAGGCAAATCAAAATGTGAACATTCATCGCCCAGATTATAATATCCGGAAAGGATAGATGTATTGAAACGTTGATTAAGAATGCTGCCAAAAACGTCCCTTACTTGTATATCATTAGAAAGAGGAGTAATGGGATTAAAGGCAATTTCAGGATTTAGTTTCATAAATTCTTAAAACTAATTACTTATCATTTATACCCCGCTTTTTGGATGTATTGATAATTTTTGGAGTTGCGTTTATTCTTACACAGACAAGGTAAGAAAAATAGAAACCTGAATCAATAACAATGTATGGAAAAAGAGGCTCGCAAACCGCGAAACCTCTTATTGGTTATGTCCTGTACAGAAAAACCTTAGTCTTTTATAATCCTGGTTGTTGCGATCTTTCCTTCGCTGCTATAAATTTCTACGAAGTACAAACCTTTAGACCCTTTCAACTCAAACTGCAAGCTGCTTGTTGTTCCAAAGTTATGGGATGATATAAGTTTGCCGCTGTAACCGGAGACCTTTAAGCTTACATTTTGATACTCACGTCCCAGTTCGATCGTGCATTCACCCTTCGTAGGATTGGGATACACGATCAGATCTTTTTCAAGATCGCTATCCGCAATACCAACCATGCTTCCTTAACAAAGTACAATATTTCCATAAATTTACCAAAGCATTTCACAAGTGATTATGGAATACATGATTAGGCCAACAACATTATCCTGATATAAGAATATAGGTTCTTATTTTTTCCCCAAATATGTTTTTCCTAATATTCGTTTTCCAATTTTGCAAATGGCCCAGGGGTAATAAATACCAATGGTAATAAGCGTTAAGAGCAGTTGTCCCCAAATAAAAAGGAAATCATTAAGTTGATCTATTTCATAGTCAAATCTAAGTTTATTATTGCTACTAACAGCTACAGTCCGGGCAACAAAGTATTTATACAATCTTACCATGGCCAGTGGCATATATATCCCCAGGGTGACTAATATAAGAATAGTTTCCATGGCAATTTTTCCACACGAGGGCCAAAAGTCTGTTTCCCATGAAATCGTGTAATCCTTATAGTGAATATCCACCATCCATTTGTATACATAATACATATAGGGAACCAATATTATCATCATTGCTCCTTGAAATACCAATGTAAGGATGAAATTCTGGTTCATAGTAACTAAATATTTCCCCATGAATATGGATAATACAATAATGGGAAGGAAAAGAGTTAACAAGAAGATAACAAAAAGTTTGCCTCCTTTTCCCATAAATTGAAAATCAACAGAACGAAAGGAACTGTTATCGACAATAAACCTGGTAATATCCTTGACAAACCAAGCCATATAAATCGATAATGTGATGATGCTTAAAAGCATTCCCAACAGTATCTTACCAAGATAAGAGCCAAATTTTCCATGAAAACCAACGGTATCACCCCGGTAATTAACATTCTCAATCAGGATCTTAATAATGAAGAATGAAATGACAATAGCAGCAATCATTATGGCCAAAAATACCAACCCAAATAAAGGACTGGGATTAGTATATGTCTGGGTTTGGCCTATAAGCGATTTATAGCAAAGTGCATAAGGAATGAGTACAATCAGGTAAAAGACTATCCAAATCGGTAAAAATTTTTTACCTGTCAAAGTGAAATCAAAGAAGTTTTTCATATCGATTATATGTTATGGTTTGTATTGAAGTATTGGCTTGATTATGCGGGCATTGTATTTGAATTTTCCCATTTTACGTTTCATGTTCCTGGTATCACATGTTATTATGTATCTTTCGTTTCCTTACTCCCCCTTTGCTTAACCGGTTGCTCTAATTCCGTAGCTCATTCTAATCTTTAGCAAATTACAATATTTTGCTCTGAAATCAAATAGATGACAAGGGCTCAGAAGTTTGACAGTGCCTGACAATTTATTATACACAGTTTGTTAGGGTATATCATGATAGTTTTCAGTCTTCATAGATTTTACACAGATCTGCCTGCAGTCCGACGGAAAATACCAGGGGCTGATGAGTGAAATCAACCGTATTCGAATTGAAGGGGAAGGATAGCCCGAACTGAAAAACACCTTTGACATATCTGTAACCTACCTTACAGGTAAATACCGGTTCCAGAAAAAATCCCGTATTTCTTTCCGACTCCTGTCGTAAATCCAACAATACCAGTCTTGTGGCAAAGCTGCCGTCAAAAACATCTGTAGTGACACCTATAGCGGGCTGAAGGAAGAATCGGATGCACGTTACATTTGTGCGGGCGGGCCAGAGACCATTTTCATAATTTGCCTGTAACTCTCCGTAGCCCACGCCTCCATATACTTCATACCTTCCATTGGTGCCAATTTTGTCATAATATCCGGGTCCGATCTCAATAAATTTATGTTTATGATAGTTATCCGTCGTATCCGAGGTCCTGTTTGCAAAGCTTCCATTTATCATAAGTCCGACATTGTCCATCAATGCATAGGCAAACTGGGGATCTACTCCTGAGGTGCCGGAATGTACGGATACCTGAATTTCTCCTTTATTACTGAACAAGGGTGTATTGATCACATTGGGCACATAGGCCGGCGCGCAGGAATTTAACAGAATAACAATAGCTGCGGAAAGGGTGTAAATAAGATGTAATACTTTCATTTCTTACTTTTTGGTTGGTTAGATTTATAATCCTTTTAAATTAGTAAGTTATAAAAATTTATAGCTGATAAGGGAGTAAGATATTAACTGCAACAGGTTAATTATTAGCAGAAACGTGGGTGTTAATTACGTTTAGCGATGAAGTTTTTAACATCCTTCCACATAATGGAAATTTTCTTATCTTGTTGTCATGAAACGACTCGTATTTTTTACCATGAGCCTATGCTTTGGCATATCTCTTGCCGGTCAGCAAACACTGGATATCCTTACCGTATCAGGCCGCTATGGTTTCCAACAATCTTATGATTCCGTGATTGCAGGCAAGGCCAAAGAATATGGAGCCATGGTGAATCTTGTGGCCCCGATCCAATTTTCTGAAAAGACCATTTGGTACAATAGCCTGAATTACTTTTACTTTCATGTTGCCAATGATGAAACCTTAGCTCCGGAAATTGTCAATCCGGTAAACATTCACGGATTTCTTTTACGTACAGGATTGTATCAGAAATTTTCCAAAGGCAGGGGGATTCAACTTTTCTTTGCCCCCAGGCTGATGTCAGATCTGAATCATATCGATGGAAACAGCTTTCAGTTCGGGGGCATGGCTATGTATGAGAAGAAATTCCGCGACAATCTGACCATGAGCTTTGGAGCCATGTATAACCAGGAGCTTTTTGGATCCTACCTGGTGCCATTGATCAACCTGAACTGGCAACTTTCCGAACGATGGGCCATAACCGGTTTACTGCCTGTGTATGCAAAGATAAAATACAAAGTAAGCGATCGGTTTACTGCAGGAATAAGTCATTTTGGATTAATTACCACCTATAGTCTGGGAGACACTGAATACAAAGGAGATTACATTGAACGAAAAAGCATCGACCTGGCATTGTTTGGCAGATGCTGCATAGTCGGCAATATATATTTAGAAGGAAGATTTGGCCGCTCCTTTGGAAGAAGCTATGCCCAATATGAAGCGGATCAGAAAGTGAATTTCAGTCTGCCTCTTGTTGGATTTGGAGATGACAGGGTGCAAAAAAATATTTCTTTCCATGATGGTCTGGTTGCCAATCTGAGGTTGGTCTACAACATTCCCATTCCGGAAGACAATTAGAAAGGGCGAGGATGTAATAATCATGTTTGGCTGGGCAGTACTTAATTATACTGCCGGAGCAAAAGCCATTGATAAATATACTCCCCTTAGCTATAATTCCCCGGTAATTATCATTGGAGAGATCATTCCGGCCATCGTAACAGGGATATGGATTGGAGATTACAGTTTTGCTTTCTTCTATTTTCTGCGTGCTTCCAATTCATTCTGTATTTTAAACTCCATGGTCTTGTCAATCTTATAAAAGAAAAGACAAATCACTCCCAACACAAATACAATTGCCGGATAGATACTTGCAGTTAAACGAACTCCGAGAATGGCGTTGTCAGTCACATTTGCAGCATTGTAATCATAAAGTTCAAGCAGATAACCTCCAATAGCTCCGCCTATTCCCAATCCGAATTTCAGGGCAAAAACCACTGCAGAAAAAACAACTCCGGTGGCACGCCTTTTGAATTTCCATTCTGAATAATCTGCAACATCGCCGAACATGGCCCATAACAATGGAATTGTAATACCATAGGATAATGTCTGAGAAATATTGATCAGGTATGTCAGCCATGGCGTACTTTTATCAACAGCTCCGAATATGCCACAGAAAAATGTGGCCAGACTTAGTCCGATAATGAATACATTTCTTTTTCCAAAACGGGCAGCCAAAGGCTTTGAAAGTAAAATACCCAGAATGGTAAAAGCCATACCACTCATATTGAATAACTCGAAGGCTTTGGCAATGGTGGTATCAGCATCGGGTTGAGCACTGTACCCAAACCCGCTGAGAAAATTCCGTAGGGTATCTGTATCCAGATAATAACTGAAATAAAAGTATATTGCTCCGCCCCGCATTGACAGGTTTATGAAAATAAACAATGTGGCCAGAAAAATAGCTATCCACGGACCTGTATGTATAAGATCGGTAAATGCCTCCTTTAATGTTGATTCCTGTTCCTTTTTGGGAACGATACGTTCTTTTGTAGATAGGAAAGTGATCAGATGAAAGATAACTGCAATACCGGCAAATATGCCTATCGATACCCTCCATCCGTGCACATCGTTACCATGGGAAAAATGTTGAACCATCGACATAAAAAATCCCTGTATAATAAACGCTGCAGCCATGGCAGCCACCTGACGGTAAGAAGCAATACTGGTACGCTCAACCATATCGCCCGTCATCACACCTCCTAAGGCAGAATAAGGAAGGTTGTTTGCCGAATAGATCATCATCATGAATATATAGGAAATGTATGCCCAGGCAAGCTTGCCCCCTTCAGCAAAGTCAGGAGTCAAAAAAGTGAGGTAGAATATGATACCGAATGGAAGGGCTGTCCATAACAACCAGGGACGAAATTTACCCCAGCGTGTGTTGGTCTTGTCGGCAACAATTCCCATGAAAGGATCGAAAATAGCATCCCATATCCGTGCTACCAGTAAAAGTGTTCCCGCAGCTCCGGCAGAGATCCCTAAAATATTGGTGTAATAAAACAGCTGGAACATAATCATGATCTGAAACATAAAATTGGCTGCGCTGTCGCTCAGACTGTATCCAATTTTTTCTTTAACGGAAAGTTTTGTTACACCGGTTTGCATAATTGTATGTATTTTTTTTGCATTAGATCAAGTTAAAATTACGGGGTGAAAATAAGAAAAAAGAAATAGAAAATAGCCACTTGGATCAAGCTTATAGTCATTTTGAATATTTTAAATAAATCTTTCGCAGAATATAACCCCAATACGTAAAAGGCCGTCAGGCTATTATTGTTAAATTTGATCTGGGAAGGAAAATAAAAAAAACTATGTATTAGCCATGAGACATATTAAATATTTTCTTCTGATCATTCTGGGTAATCTTAATTTTTCATGTCAGCACCTGATGCAGGACCATTCTCCCTATACAATATGGTATGAAACCCAGGCTAGTGAATGGACAGAAGCTTTGCCTGTTGGCAACGGCAGGTTAGGGGCAATGGTTTTTGGAAATACTTCTGTTGAACACATTCAGGTAAATGAAGAATCCCTCTGGGGCGGATCAAAGATCAATAACAACAATCCTCAGGCCCTTGAATTTCTTCCTGAGATCAGACAGAAGATTCTGGAAGGGAAAATACCGGAAGCAAAAGGCCTGGCCGATCAATACCTGAATGGTACTCCATACAAGCTGAGGTCGTATCAGGTTTTGGCAGATATTTTTTTTTATTATTCAGACACGTTAACGGAAGTTACCGAATACCATCGTGAGCTGGATCTTGCAACAGGAATAGTCCGGGTTTCCTTCAAACGAGGCGAAAACAGAATTGAATATGAAGTTTTTTCCTCGGCCCCGGATGATATTCTGATCATTCATATGAAATCTGAAAAACCTGGAGGATTGGATATGATCATTGATATGAAACGTGAAAAAGATGCCGAGATAAAGGTTGTTGGCAATAGTCTTGAATTGACAGGAACAGTAATTGATGAAGAAAATCCGGACCTGGGGCCCGGCGGGGCTCATATGAAATTCTATGCAAAACTTATTCCGGTAAAGTTTAATGGAATAATCGACTCAGAAGGCGATAAATTAATTTTAAAAGATGGAACCAAAGCAATCCTGCTATTTAATGCTGCTACGGATTACAATATAGATAGTTTGAATTATGACCGGTCCATAAATCCGGCGAAGAAGTGCAATGATGCCATAGCGAGAGCAAGAATGAAACCTTACGATTTTCTGCGTAATAATCATATCGCTGAGCATGCCGCGATGTTTCAGCGTGTAAGTTTTAAGCTCACGGATAATGATACCCTGAAATTGATGCCTACAGATAAGAGGTTGAAGAGATTTCGGGATGGTGAAGATGATCCGGGATTGATAGCTACTTACTTTCAGTTTGGCCGCTATATGCTTATGGGTTCTTCCCGCCGTCCTGCCCAACTTCCTTCTAACCTGCAGGGTATTTGGAATAAAGATTTGTGGGCACCCTGGGGATCAGATTACCATGTGAATATCAACCTGCAAATGAATTACTGGCCTGCTGAAGTGTGCAACCTTTCAGAGACTGTTGAACCGCTTACTGACTTTGTAGAAGGCATAACCAGATCTGGCAGCATAACGGCAAGGGAAATGTACGGTGCTGAAGGCTGGACCATGCATCATACAACCGATGTGTTCGGAAAGACAGGAGTCATTGACGGAGTGTATTGGGGGATGTTTCCATTGGGTGGGGCATGGATGACCTTACCGCTCTGGAGACATTTTGAATTTACAAACGACACAAACTATCTCCGCAGGCGGGCTTATCCGATCATGAAAGGGTCAGCTGAATTTATTCAAACATTTCTTATTCAGGATGACAGCGGATATCTTGTAACAATTCCATCTTATTCGCCCGAAAACAGTTATATCGACCCTGTTTCAGGGAAGGAATTCAAATTGACCTATGCTCCTGCAATGGATATTCAGATTGTAAGGGAAGTACTTACAAATTGCCGGAAAGCAGCTGCAGTATTGGGTATGGATCAGAAATTTTCCCGCCAACTGCAGGGCACACTGGATAGCCTGCCACCCGTGAGAGTCGGATCGGATGGTACCATCATGGAGTGGATCAAAGAATACGAAGAATTTGAACCCGGGCACAGGCACATATCACATCTGCTGGGCTTGCATCCGGGTACACAAATAACAGATGAAACCCCGGAATTACTCAAAGCAGCAAAAAAGACCCTTACGAAAAGACTGGCACATGGCGGCGGACATACAGGTTGGAGCCGTGCATGGATTATCAATTTCTACGCACGACTGCTGGATGGTGATGAAGCATACAGGCATTTGAGATTGCTGATAGAAAAATCAACACTGCCTAACCTGTTCGATACACATCCTCCATTTCAGATCGACGGTAATTTTGGGGGTACTGCCGGAATTGCTGAAATGCTGCTGCAAAGTCAGAATGGTGCAATACATGTTTTGCCAGCCTTGCCAAAAGCATGGCCAAATGGGTCAATAAGCGGGCTAAAAGCCAGAGGCAATTTCAGGATGGATATACTATGGGAGAACGGAAAACTGTTACGGTTGGAATTACTATCCGTTGACGGCGCTCCTGCAACCATTGAGTATGAATGGAAGCGAATAGAGGTGGAAACAAAAAAAGGAGAAGTATTGGTTTTTGATCAGGACTTGAAACGGATTTAGTGTATTCTGATTGTAAGAATTACAGGGAATTGATCATGGACTCCAGCTCTTTTGCTTTTTCCCGGGCTTCCTGTTCACTTTCGAACCGCGCCAAAAGTATTTTCTTATCGTTATAACTGGTGCTTAACATGATTCTAAAGTCCTGTTTTAGCATTTCGTTTTTGCGATTACTCCAGCTGTAAGAAGTGTATTTTCCTTTGAATCGTTTTACCAAAACAAGATCTGATTTCTCAAATGGTAACCAGGCGCCAATCCTGATAAATCCAAACAGCATCAGGTAGGATTGGTATCGCTTGTTTTCAAATTTTATTCTTGTTCCTTGATAAGAGAAGACCAGTATACCACCTATCAATAGTACAGGAATGGCTGTAAGAGTAAAGTAAATGGTAACCATACCAAACAACAGAAGGATATAACCGGCCGTATTGCCAGAGGGGCCGATGAGTTTATCCAGTTTGTAATTTTCGATCATGGAAGCAATTTACTACAATTTTTGTTTATTGTTTTCTCTTAAGGGTATATTCTGATGCAGAAAGCAAATCGAAAGACCTTCCCCTTCTCCATCTGGAGAAGGGGCCAGGGGATGAGGTAGACTTCTGACCTTGGCACAAAAACTAAGGTTTATATTTTTATCAACTCCTCAAATTTTTGTATTTTGCCAGAAATAACGTTAGATGAAAATAAATGAAAACCTTAATTGTGAGTTATTTGCAGGCGCCAGACCTAACACATTTGAATTTGCTCGTAAATTACGAAAGGAGTTAACAGAAGCTGAACTTTTACTTTGGAAAAAACTACGGGATAGAAAACTTGGAGGAGCAAAATTCCGCAGACAACATCCCATGAAGCAATTTGTCCTGGATTTTTATTGTGCCTCTAAGAAATTGGCGGTTGAAATTGATGGTGCGATACATAATACTAAGGAAGCAAGAGAATATGATGAGAATCGCACTTTTGAACTCGAAGAAATTGGAATACGAATTATAAGATTTTCAAATGATCAGATATTAAATGATATCGAGCAGGTACTGAATCAAATTCGGGAGTTTTTAAAATAGGAATGTTTGTGGTAGGACCTCACCCCAGCCCTCTCCAAATGGAGAGGGAGTAATTCCTGCAACATTAAGCAAATCGAAAGACCTTCCCCTTCTCCATCTGGAGAAGGGGCCAGGGGATGAGGTAGACTTCTGACCCCGGCTTTAGGAACTCCTTCTTAGTATCATACCGCAATAAAAAACCCTGTCTGATTTTCCAGACAGGGTAACCCTACGATTTGATAATACACTGAACATTCGACTATTTCCTATGTACATGAGGTCTCCCATGCGGATCCCTTCTGTCGCTCATAAATTCATCGTACTTTTTTTGTTGGTCCTTATTCAATATCTTCCTGGTATCGTCATTCATTTTTTCTCTGAGTTGAAACCGGGCATTACGTTCACCAACACAATCGTTAGGATATTTATTCCGAAGATCTTTTACTTCAGCAATGTGTGCATAGTGTATTTCTTCAATATTCTGTTTTTGCTTATCCGTAAGCGTTAATTCTTTCGACAGATCATCTACCATAAGTTGTATTCTGCACGAGTCTGGCATCCAATATCCGTGGTCTCCGTGTTGACCTCTGTCATTACCCGGTTGGGCGGAAACAGAAAACGCAGTTAGCCATAACAGAACCGCCATCATTCCTAATAATTTTACCATCTTTTTCATATTATGTATTTTTTGTGTACTACAATATTTATTTACCGGAAGTGAAATTAGACTACCCTGTTTCAAAAAGAAAATCCGATCAACGAACAGATCATTTTTATCAATGTGAAGTGAATTTTTGAATACATAATACCCTGACAGGGTATCTAAACCCTGTCAGGGTGTATGTTTATTTATAAACTCCTGAAATTTTTCTTTGTATTGATCGCTAACAGGGATGTACACATCTTTATCGAATAGGATCCGGCTGCGCTCGATGGTGGTTACATGTTTCAGGCTGACAATAAATGACCGGTGTACCCGCATAAACCGGTTTGAGGGTAGTTTTTCCTCAAGCGATTTCATGCTCATCAATGTCATAACCGGTTTCCTGCTCAGAGTGTGTATTCGCACATATTCCCTCATACCTTCGATGTATTTTATATCCTGCAAATTGATGCGAATGATTCTGTACTCCGATTTCACAAACAGGTATTCTTCATTATCATTGTTCCGATCTGCTTTCTCAAGAGTTTCAAAATAAGCTTTCGCTTTATTGGCTGCCTTTAAGAAATCGCTATAACCAATAGGCTTTAAGAGATAATCAAGTGCATTTACTTTGAATCCTTCAAGCGCAAATTCACTATAGGCAGTGGTAAGAATCACTTCCGGTCCTTTGTTCAGAGAACGAATGAAATCGAGTCCGTTCAGACCCGGCATGTTGATATCAACAAAGAGTAAATGCACTTCTTCTTTCTCAAGAACGTCCATGGCTTCAAACGCATTTTTACATTCGGCAACCAAATGAAGAAAGGGAGTTTGTCTGATAAAATCGGCAATTTGCCTTAGTGCCAATGGTTCATCATCTATTGCTATACATTTCATCTTCATAAGGAACAATTAAGTCAACTTCAAAATTATTGTCTCGGTTATATATTTTAAGCTCATAGTTTGCCCCAAATAATAAGCTCAGTCTTTTTTTTGCATTTTCAATGCCAATGCCTGAATAATCGTCATTATCAGGTTTTACTTCGGGCGTACTGTTTTTAACATTGAAATGAATTTCATCATGTGCGATTTCTAATAGAACATAGACAAAAGATTTTCTTTTATGGTCTATTCCGTATTTAAAAGCATTTTCCAGGAATGAGATAAAAAGGTAGGGATAAATTTTGATATCAGGTATTTTAACAGGGAATTTCACTTTCAGATCCACTGTTTCGGTAATTCTTAATCTCATAAGATCGATGTAACTGTTTAGAAAATCAATCTCTTTTCTCAGAGTTGTTTTTCCTTTTTCCGAATCGTACAAGAGATATCGCATCATTTGTGATAATCTTAGTATGGCCTCCTGTGCATCTTTCTGGTTGTATTCAATCAATGCATGGATGTTATTCAAAGTGTTCATAAAGAAATGCGGACTTACCTGTTGTTGTAATGATTTGAGTTGCGTTTGCAGGTTTTCTTTTTCCAGATCCTTTCTGTTTTGCTCATCTTTAAGCCACTGTGTTGTATATTTCAGAGTAGCATTAAATCCAACGACCAAAACAGAAATAATCACATTGTATGTATATACCAGATAATCAGGTGTATGCCATCTTCTTTGATGGCCAGGTCTACTGTGACTGAAACCCGGCCCTTCTCCGGATCTTCCATGTCTTTCTGATAATCTGCCCAGTTTTTCGATACCATCCTTAACATGCTCTCTGTCCGTACCAGAGCCATTAAAAATTTGAAACAAAAGATCATGAAAAAAATGATTGTAGATAAACAGATAATTGATAACAAGAATCAGAAGTATTGTACTGATAAAATAACTGGCATACTTATTCTTCAATAATAATTCGGGTAATAGTATCTGGTTGTGTATCAAAAAAATAATCAGAAACGGAAAAATTCGTATCCAACCACCAATGATACTTCTGCGTTGTGTATAATCACTGAAATCCCAGAAAATAAGAGGAAGGAAGAGGATTACCAGCCAAATGAGCCAGTATACCATAATTTCCGTAGTTTTCCAATTGCGGATTTGCAGTTTCGTTTCTCTTAGGTTCATGTGTATAAAAAATTCAAATCAAAACTAGAGAAAATGAAGTAAACTATCAGAATGAATCAACGACCTGCCGGTTTTTATCAACGAAAATCTATTCTGTATATTCTAAATCAGCAGTATGCCTGTTCCAAACCTTTCGGATCGTATAGAAGAACAGGCACGCAATCGGCCGCAAGCACACAAAGGCAGATGCCTTTTGTTTGTGTTATCAAAGCATCTGTTTCATGCAAATCAGCTGCGGAAGTTCCTGAATCTGCTTCCTTCACATGGTTTGTATGACATTGGTCCGGAAATAACAGATTTTCTTTTGTTATTCCCATTCCTTTTGCAAGCATTGATCTGTTGCGGGCAACAACATGACTGTCATCTCCGACTTTCATGCTTAAATTCAAAGAAGCATAAAAACCTTTGCTATTCTCTCCAAGCCTTGTTGAAACAAAATGAGAAATTCCTCCCTGTTTATAGAGATTCTTAAATTTCAACAGAAGAAATCCATTCTTTTTTTCTTCGATCATCAGCTATAATTATTCTCTAACGAAAGTAATGATTGAACACACAGCAACAAAATCTTTACAAGCCCTCTTATTTTTATGTTACGATTAATTATGGGTGTTGAAATTCATACGGAAGCAGAGTTAACACTGACCTGATAATTGAATGTTATAAATCAATGCAAATAATTCTTCATGAATTCTGTTTCCTTTTTTTCGGTTTCTCTTTATAGATTTTGTATATTTTAAAATCCAACTTTGATTAAAATATAATCATGAACCGAATCGACAGAATTCTTGAGTTGGATGTTATTGATGAGGATGCAACGGAAAAAGAACAGGAGGACTTAAAAAATTATTTTGAGGAATATTGGCATACTGCTGATTTATTCGAAGTAAAAGCATGGTTCGATAATACGATCACCGGTGCATTAACATCTTCGAAATATTATTTTGGTTACATCGATGAATATCCTGAAAAGGATGGTGTTGTGATGAGTTTTGCAGTAACAGAATATAGCTACATGGCTCACTGGCTGCTTTCGTTTGGTGACAAAATTAAGATTATCAAATCCCTTGAGTTGAGTAAAATAATGAAGGATGAGGTCAGGAAACTGGCCGGAATTTATCTTGATCATGAGTAAGGAGTTTCCGGATTATACCATCAACTGGTCAGGCAGAGTTTTAACCTGCATTATTCATAAAAATGAATGAATTTTAATTATTTATTTGTGATAC
>CAYQDZ010000005.1:22844-41840 GCA_964416375.1 uncultured Bacteroidales bacterium | reverse complement strand
TGTATCAAAAATAAATAATTAAAATTCATTCATTTTTATGAATAATGCAGGCTAATTTCCTTTCGTTTATTAGTTATTTGTTGGCACACAAGTACTATGAAATGGATTTAAATGGAAATATCAATTGCTGCATCAGGATAAAATCTCAAAAGAATCAGGAAGTCCTTAAAAGAATGAGACCTAACTGAAAGAAATTGGCTGACAATTTTTTATTTTCGTTATTAAAATGCACATAGTATGTTTCTAAGAGAAGAAGAAAAAAACATCTTAACGGGTATTATTGGTACTGTTGGTATTCATCTTCTTGTACTTATTACATTTTTGATTGTAAGACTTGATAAAGTGCATGATGTTCACAAAGAGGCTATTGTTATAGAATTTGATGAAGAAATATACAAAACCCTGGAACAATTAATGGAAAAAGAAAAACTCCAAAAATCTGAAGTAGAGCCGCTTTCAAGACAAGATATTAAAAATATAGCAGTTAACACATCAAACCAAATCCAGGAAAACATCAGTACGGAAAAATACATTGAAGAATTGAAAGAAGAACTTAATATAAAAGAGTTGGATCAACAACTTGACAGATCGATAAATGAACCAATAATTACTCCAGAAGAAAAAAATAAAGAAGAAAAGAATGAAAAAAGATACTCTGGGCCTACTCGTATCGAGTATTCTTTAAAAGGGCGTACGGATAGGTATATTCACATACCAGTTTACAAGTGCCAGCGTGGCGGAAAAGTTGTCATTGATATTGTAGTGAACCAGGAGGGTGAAGTAATCCATGCAGCTGTTGCTTCTTCGTCAACAAATGAAATTTGCATCATGGAGACTGCCCTGCAATCAGCAAGAATTTCTTTATTTAATATTGATATGAATGCCAACCCTAAACAACGGGGTACCATTACGTATAAATTTGTTTCTCAATGATTATGGATAAATTATCAAGTAATTATTATATAGTTGATAATAAATCATATAGTTCCAGTAATATTAATTATAAGTTCAAAGATTCTGATTATCATTTTTATGAAGTGTTACGAACAACCGGAGGAATAATGATTTTTCTGGAAGATCATTTGGAAAGATTAAAAAACAGTTTGGAAACAAAGGGTTTTCAGGATGTATTCAAAGAAGAAGAGGTTAGGGAAAACTTGAGAAAATTAATACTGGTTAATCATAATAAAGAGGGGAATATTAAATTTCTGTGTAAACCATTTAGATCAAAGTTTACCTGTGCATGCTATTATATCCGGCATTCTTATCCGGAAGAAATAGATTATAAAACCGGAATTGAGTTATCCACTTTTGTTATTGAGAGAACTGATCCTCAAATCAAACAAATAAAAATCAATAACTTCATTAGACAAAAAATAAAAAATAGTACATCTAAAAAGCTTGTTTACGAAATACTTTTAGTCAATAATAAAGGGTTGATTACAGAGGGAAGCAGGTCAAATATTTTTCTTGTCAGGGGGGATACAATATATTCAGCTTCGGAAGATTTAATTCTCCCGGGAATTACCAGGAAATATGTTTTGGAAGTTGCCAGGAATAATAAAATTGAAGTAAAGGAAATGGAGATTAAACAAAAGGAAATAAACAATTTTGAGGCTGCATTTATTTCCGGTACATCACCCAAAGTTCTTCCGGTCAGCAAGATAAACGATCATCAATTTATTCCCAATCATCCCATATCCATATTGATTATGAAAGGCTTCAATGAAATGTATAATTCATACTTGAATTCGAAGATTAAAGAAAATTTTACTCTGTAAAGAAGAATTATTTCTTAAAAATTAACGATCAAGAGCTAATTTAATATCGCTGAATTCATAAGTACCATGAAGTATTAAGTTAATTGCGATGGGGTCTTTCAATAACTCCACGGCTTTTTTAAGCTGAGGATCATTTTGTAAATTTGCAATTATTCTTCCTTTTTGGTAATAGTACCGGCTGATAATTTCGTCACGCAATACATCTTCTATTTCATCACGAAAAGTCATGAGATCCTGTTCAGTATCCGCATTAAGTTTTTGTTCTAATACTTCAATTTCTTCTTTGGCTAAATCATAGTAACCTTCTTTTTTTGAAATGGTTATAAGCTCTTCCAATTTATCACTACTTTGAGTGGTGTAGTCGAATTTTTTGTTTTTTAAAAACAACAAAAAATCTTCATATATAGTATTTGAAACGACAAATTGGTCAGGTGGTGCTATAGAATCATTCTGATAGGCAAACAGGGTGGCATAGTCAAAAATCAGATTATGAGTATATAAACTATATGTAATATTTGCAGGTTCTAAAAAATCAATATTAACATCAGGTCTTATGCCGCCTCCATCAAAAACTGACCTTCCGTTTTTCGTTTTAAACTCTGAAATAAGTGAATCAGGGACATAACCTACACTGCCATCATCGTTACGATGTGAATAATCCAGGGCCTGAATACAGCGTCCACTAGGGATATAGTATTTGGCAGTTGTTAATTTCAGGTGTGTATTATAACTCAAAGGGCGGGTTACCTGTACAAGCCCTTTACCGAATGTTTTTTGCCCGACAACAATAGCCCGGTCAAGGTCCTGTAATGAACCGGCCACTATTTCCGAGGCAGATGCAGAACCTCTGTTTACAAGTATAGCAACAGGAATTAATGTATCAATAGGATCCTTCTTTGTTTTGTAGATTTGATCCCATTGTTTAGCCTTTCCATGGGTACTCACTATTTCCTGACTTTTATGAACCCAAATGTTAGCAATCTCAACGGATTCATCAAGCAATCCACCTGGATTTCCTCTTAAATCAAGCACAATGGATTTTGCACCTTGTTCTTTCAAGTCTTTGAATGCAGCTTTCACTTCAATGGAAGCATTTTTAGTAAAATTGCCTAAGCGTATATAGCCAATATTTTCAGCAACAATTCCGTGGTATGGGACATTCTTAATAGTAATTTTTTCCCGATACAAATTTTTCTCCAATCGAACAGAATCTCCAGGACGCTTTATCAGAATTTTTAATTCTGTTTTAGGTGTACCTTTAAGCATCTCACTCACATCACTTATGTTCTTTCCTTTTGTTGATATGCCATCAATAGTCAACAGGGTATCGCCAGCAATTAATCCTGCTTTCTGAGCCGGAAATCCTTCATATGGTTCAGAAACAATAGTATAATTTCCTGCTTTACGTATTAGTGCTCCAATTCCTCCGTATTGTCCTGTTGTCATGAATTTAAACTCATCCATTTCCGATTCAGGGATATATGTTGTGTAGGGATCAAGCATTTCAAGCATACCACTAATGCTTGAATTAATAAGATCTTCAGGATTTTTCTCATCCACATAGTACAAATCAATTTCTCTGAAAAGAGTAACGAAAATGTCGAGGTTTTTTGCAATTCTAAAATCCTTATCATTAAATGCAGAAAAACCAAAGGACAAAACAACAATTAATCCGGCAACAATAAGAACTTTCCGATTCTCTTTTAATTTATTCCAATTCATCATCATGTAACATCAGTTTATAAAAGCCATGCAAAATTAATGCAAAAATATCAGGCAATTCCAGCTTTAATATTTTTTAACGAATTTGGAGCAAATAAGTTTGTAAAAATTACATGGTAAATTTATCCAGGCTATTTTTACAGGATATAAGTATAGCAAGAGCTTGAAAAATCATTTTTTATCTTCGAAGTTTGGTAAAACAATCCATTGTATGAGGGCAGTAATTCAAAGAGTTCATGAAGCCAAAGTAATAATAAATGGGGGAACGTATTCTCAAATAAAAAAAGGAATCCTTATTTTTTTAAGTATTGAAGATGCTGACAATGATCAGGATATAGAATGGCTGGCAGGAAAAATTTGTCGATTGCGTATTTTTGATGACAAAGCAGGCGCAATGAATCTTTCTGTGAAGGAAACCAGTGGAGAAATTTTGATAATCAGTCAGTTTACTTTACATGCCAGCACAAAAAAAGGCAACAGACCTTCCTATATCAAAGCCTCAAAACCAGATTTTGCTTTGCCCATGTATAAAAAATTTATCGGGGCAGTTAAGTATTGTGTTGATGGTGAAATAAAAACGGGGAAATTTGGGGTGGAAATGAAAATACATTTGGTTAATGATGGACCTGTTACAATAATCATTGACACGAAAAGCAAAGAATAAATGACTATTAAAGAGGCTCAGCAAAAGGTAGATCAATGGATCAAAAAATATGGTATTCGATATTTTAGCGAACTCACAAATATGGCTTTGTTAACCGAAGAAGTTGGTGAAGTGGCAAGAATCATGACAAGAAGATATGGAGATCAGTCTTTCAAGAATATTGAATCCATGGATGACCTTGCCGATGAAATGGCAGATGTTATTTTTGTAATTTTCTGCCTGGCAAATCAAACAGGTGTGAATCTGGAAGCTGCATTTATAAAAAATTTGTAGAAAAAAACAAAAAGAGACGGGGACAGGCATAAAAAAATGAAAAATTAAGGGAATAATCAAAACACGCATTCCTGTTTTTTTTAGCCCCAAAATGCATAAATAATGTATTTTTGATAATTAAACTTACAACAATACAAGGTATGTCTGTTTCATTTGAATTTATTTATCTTCTGCAAGATTCTGTTGAACGAACTGGCTCCGGAAATTCTCTTAAAGACAGCCTTACAAAGACTTTCGATAATGAGCAGATTGTTATAGCCGATACAAGCTTAGAAATCAATCAAGAAAAAAATTCCTTAATTGAGGCACAGGGGGAAGTGCGAATTATTAAAACTCCGGTCTTGACAAGAGTAACTCATGAACCGGAAGACACAACAAACATTGATACAAATTCAATTCAGACTTTAAAAGACGTTAAAAAGTTTAACAGATACCATTTGTTTAAAGAACAAGAAAAAACTTTTGCTTATAAGCCGCTGGGGGTATTTAGTAGTGAAAAAGATAGTGTATTGTCATATACCGGGCACATTCATTTTGAACAACGTCAATTTCAACAATCAAAATTTAGCTGGGCATTAATTATTGGATTTATTAGTATTTTTTTATTATTAATCTTGAAGACTTACTATCAAAAATTTTTGACTCAGGTGATCTATACCCTTGTTAATTTTCAATTATCAGAAAAAATGCTTCGCGAGAAGAATATCATTGTTCGGAGAACATTTTTCATCCTGAACCTGAACTATCTTATAGTATTTTCATTGTTTGTTGTGTTACTATTGAAATTGTTTGATTTTCATATCCATGATAATTATTTTGTAAGCTACCTGTACGTTACATTAGCCATAATACTCATTCTCTTTGCGAGATTAATATTGTTGTATTTCACAGGCATTATTTTTAATTCATTACCGGTTGTTTCAGAGTATGTTCACAATATTTACTTAATAAATAAAAACCTGGGGATAATTCTTCTTCCTTTAGTTTTTGCCACCTTGTATACATCAATACATATTTCGAAAATACTAGTAATAACGTGTTTAATTATAGTCTGTATAGGCACATTTTTCAAGTACATCAGAGGATTACAAATAATTATTAAAAATGATGTTTTGAAATTCTATTCCTTTTTGTACCTTTGTACGGTCGAACTTTTACCCATTGTGATTAGTTCGAAAATTATTATTACCCTGAGATAGAAGAAGTTATATTAAGGAGGCTCTCAGATTATGAAGATTAAAAATATTCTAGTATCTCAACCAGAACCGGAATCTGATAAATCACCCTACTTTGAAATCGCGGAGAAAAACAATGTAAAAATTGATTTCAGGCCATTCATTCATGTTGAACCTGTGGAAACGAAAGAATTTCGTAAACAACGTATCAACATACTGGATCATTCGGCGGCAATTTTTACCAGCAAAACTGCTATTGATCATTTCTTTAGGGTGTCAAATGAAATGCGGATTTCTGTTCCTGATTCAATGAAGTACTTTTGCACTTCAGAATCAATCGCTCATTATCTGCAAAAATACATTGTTTACCGTAAGAGAAAGATATTCTTTGGCAAAGGGAGATTTGCAGATTTAATAGAATTGCTTGAAAAACATAAAGGAGAAAAATTTCTTGTGCCTCTGTCTGAACAGCACAAGCAGGAAATCCCTGAGCTACTCAAAGAAAACAAGATCGATTTTATCATCGCAATTCTTTACAAAACAGTAAGCAGTGATCTATCCGATCTTCAAATGTTCAATTATGATGTCCTGGTATTTTTTAGTCCCTCTGGAATAAGATCTTTGACGAAGAATTTCCCTGAGTTTAAACAAAACGAAACCATAATTGCATCGTTTGGAAATTCAACGGCAATGGCTGTTAAAGATGCAGGATTCAGGCTTGATATTCAAGCACCCATGCCAAATGCTCCTTCCATGACTATGGCACTTGATTTGTTCATTAAAGAGCATAATAAAAATAACAAATAGAAAAATACAATAGGAATAGATAAGAAAAGGGGCTATAGGCCTCTTTTTTATTGAATGTAATATACAAAATGGAACGACTATTCAATTGCTTTTAATTGAATATTAATGTGAAAAAAAGATTTGCAGATTTCCCCTAGTTCCTGAACATCCTCATCGTCTGTATGATAATACCAGTTCACCTGCATTTCAGTGCCTTTTGAACCTAGAAATTCCAACAATCGGAATGTATTGATTATTTGTCTTTTTGAAATCGCATTGATAGCGCTCAGATTAAAATCGATTTTTGTATGCTTTTCAGGATTCTGAGAATACACCATCAATTTTTCACTAATTACATCATATATGTTGGGATGATCGAAAGGAACCGATCTTCCTTTGATTACAAGGCAGCCATCTCTGAAATCAGCCAAGGGCGTTGTTCTGGTTTGTGCAATAGTGAAGGTCATTTAACACACTCTTTAAACATTTTTACGGATAAGCTTTACAAGTAGTTTGGATTTAACCAGTGATACATATCACCAACAAAATGGCATAATAATGCAACATCAAATCAATACAAGGCGTAATAAAGATTATCAACATATTTCTCAGCAAATGAAAAAAACTACTAAAAAACTAATTTGCAAAAGATGTAATATGAATTACACGGATGATATCATTTGCCAGAGTTGTAAAAATGAGTTATTAAATTATTTTGAGGCATCTTCTGACTGGCAAATGGCTTTAGAGATAGAAAAGGCAACATTGGCGGCATCGAGATTCAAAAATAATGATGAAGATGATTATGATATGTATTAACCACATCCATACCTAATATAGAAAAAAGAAACATACAATTTGGTTACAAAACGACACTTTTTTCATACAGGATGTGGGCAATACAATGCATAACAGATAGCAGCCGGGCATAAGATAATTCATATTAGGGGCAAAATGGATTATTCGTAAATGTCAAATATTGATTTCTACTAAATTTTGATGCATTGGGGGATGGTGTAATTAAAAAAGATTATTACTACCTTTCTCATACAATCATTTGCTATTAGCGCACCTATTTTGTTTAAAACATAATACTTTCTGACAAGTAAAAGATCATTAGTCCTAAAATGAATAAGAAAGTAATTGTAACAGGAGCAGGGTTATCAGGATTATCAGCGGCAGCTCAAATGGCTTTTCGCGGCTTTGATGTTGAAATATTTGAAAAGAATGAAATGCCAGGAGGAAGGGCCCGCCAATTTCAGGCTGAAGGATTTATTTTTGACATGGGCCCATCACTGTATTGGTTTCCTGATATTTTTGAAAACTTTTTTAATACTTTGGAGCACCAAACTTCCGACTTTTATGATTTAGTACGCATCAACCCTTCCTACAGAATTTTCTTTGACACAAATGATTATTTGGATGTGCCTGCCGGGGAAGATGAGTTGTTTGAATTGTTTGAAACAATTGAAAGGGGAAGCAGCAAAAAGCTAAAAAAACTTCTTCATTTCGCATCTTTGAATTACAAAGTAGCATTAGAAAAAATAATCTATAATCCTGGATATAATGCATTAGCCTATCTAACATGGCCAGTTCTGAACAGACTCATTAAACACAATTTTTTTCGTTCCTATTCACATTATGTAAGGTCTCTTTTCAAAGAAGAGCGCTTAATTCGAATTCTTGAATTTCCGGTTATTTCTTTAGGCGGATCATCGGTTAAAATACCTGCTTTTTATTCCCTGATGAATTATGCCGACTTAAAGATGGGAACATGGTACCCAAAAGGAGGTATGTATAAAATTGTAGAAGCTACCTTAAAACTGCTTGATGAGTTACAAGTTCCGATTCATGTAAATAGCCCTGTTGAAAATTATGATATAATTGACAATAAAGTAACCGGGATATTTACGAACGGTAAAAATTTTCATGCCAACTATTTTGTTTCTTCAGCAGATTACTTCCACACGGAACAACTCATGGCAAAAGAATATCGAAATTATTCTGATACGTATTGGAACAGGAGACAGATGGCTCCGTCTGCTCTCATATATTTTCTGGGGATTAATAAAAAAATTGAAAATTTGCAACATCATAATTTATTCTACGATACTTCTTTTGATGATCATATGCTTGATGTATATGAAAGCTTTAAATGGCCTGAAGCTCCGGCATTATATGTTTCCTGTAGTTCTAAAACAGATCATAAATTAGCACCAAAGGGAATGGAGAATTTGACCGTTATAATTCCTGTGGCTCCAGGTTTGGAAGATACAGGCAAAATCAAGGAACATTATTATGATCTCGTCATTACCAGGTTGGAAAAGATAATGCAACAAAGTATTCGCAACCATGTTGTTTACAAACGATCTTATGCTCAATCTGATTTTATTACTGACTACAATGCATTTCTTGGTAATGCTTATGGTTTGGCCAACACATACAAACAATCTGGTTTTCTCAGACCTAAAATCAAAAACAGCCGACTGAATAATTTCTTCTATTGCGGGCATTTAACCATTCCGGGACCAGGAATTCCTGCCTCACTTGTTTCAGGCGAAATCATTGCTTCGGAAATTCAAAAAATATACCAGAAGAAACAAAAAATGTAAATGGAATGTTATTTTATGATCCATGCGATTTTAAAGCGCAAATACATCACGTAACACAGACAATGATTTGATTTTACCCATTCCATCTATGTGATCTTCATAATAACTAAGCAATTGATCAAGCAATTTGTTGCGTGTCAAACCATCTACTTTAAAATGGCTGATATCGGTTAAAGAAATATCCAACAAATTTGCGATTTGAAAACCTTTTGATATATTATATCTTGATAATTCCATGTTATTTTTCGGATAGACACCTAAAAATTTCGTGAATTGCATAAGAAAAACAAGGTGAAAATTTTCTATTCCTTCATCTGTAAAATCAAGTATTTGCACAGTATGATTCAGGTAATTAAACAATTGAATATTCGGTTCTACTTCACGAAGAGTGCGTGCTATTACCTCACTAAGAAACAATGCAATAGAACTTTTTCGAATATCAAAATGAATATTTTTTAATACTTCTGAAGATTTGATTTCTTTCACTCTTTGAAGATCACGGGCTTCTTTTAGATAGGCTACAATTTCAACTAATGAGAGCGGTTGAAACAAATAGGAACTCAATTTGCTCTTCTTTTTTCTGACTCCATGTACAAGGAAAGATTGCCTTCCGAACTTTTCTGTATACGTTTGGGTAATGATATCAGATTCACCATATTTAATCGAATGAAAAACTATGGCTTTGGTTGTATACAACATCAGTGTAAAAATAGCAATTTGGTCATGTGAGATTTGCTTCCGTCTTCGTTTGCAAGCAAAACGAGGTAAATTCCTGAAGCAACCCGTCTGCCATCAAAATTTTCACCATCCCAGATAGCCTGACCTCCTAACGAAATGGTTTCATACACAAGAGTTCCACTTATATCTGTAATTTTAACAATAGAATTTTCAACCAATCCGGTAATTGTAATGATACCATCATAATCCGGACGAACAGGATTTGGATAAACGTATACATCAGTATATTCCGAATAACCTTTTATAGCATCACCCCTATAACTTAGAAGACCAAGGCTTGTAGCAAAAAATACTTCACCATCTTTCTCATTGATCCCGATACCGGATACACTATTTGATAACATGGGAGAATTATCATCTCTGAAGTTGTGAACAGTATTCATTCCGTTTTCAGAGAGTAAAAAAGCTCCTGAATTTGCCGTTGCAAACCAATGACGGTTTGCTCCGTCGGTCTCAATATCCAGAATCAATTCACTAAAAAGAAGATAATCTGCATTAGGGGTCCCATCATTTCGTGGAATTTTTATTTGATGACCTTCTACATTTGATTCATTAATTATATATGTAGGGGAATGATAAATAATTGGACCGCTATTCGTTCCTACCCAAATATCACCTTCATTGTCTTCATCCAGGCAGTATGCCTTAGATATTGTATTTCCATCCCGGTTTTTAATAACAAAAGAGTTTGAGTAAAAATTTCCTGCACCATCTTCTTCAAGCACCACAATCCCATTTCGTTCAGAGCAAATCCAAATCTGGCCTGTACTTGTAACAAGCAGGTCGGAATATCCAATATCTTCTCTATCTAGAATAGGATTAGATATTTGGAGCCGCCTCCAATTTCCTTCATTATCATAAATCACCAATGGGTTAGAAGCAAGATTTAACAGGACATACAAATTGCCTTGCTTGTCATATTGGAGTCCAACTGGTCTTAGATCAACAATATCATCTATATCGCTAAATATTTCCAGATCATCTTTTTCAATAATATCAATAACCTCACCATCTCTGAATTCGATCAATCCATAAAAAAAGGCAGCAGCAAATACATGGTTATAATCTTGCGGGTCTATGGCAAATTTATAGGTGTTTCCAAGTATTTTTGTTGTCGGTATATCAGAGGCTGTATAACTATTCCATTTGTTCTCAATAAAGGAATAAGCTGCGCCGTGTTTATACATATTATTTCCCGGGCCTCCTGAAGATACCCAGATATGATCTCCCCTGGCCTCTACTTTGTTAACTTCTCTGTATCTGGGGCCATTTACAAGTAAATATTTCAGGTCATTATTATTCAGTCGATTTGTAAAACCTGAAACCGTGCTGGCTACAAATACGTTCAGTTCAGAATCAACTAAGATATGATTCGTACCGTAAGATGTGAAATCTAAAAATATACTTCCATTGGGGAAGTAAATTAATCCTCTGTTATTTCCACTGATACTGAAGTAACCATTGGATGAAGTAAGGTCATTTACTACCGTATCATACTGACCATTCCACTCCTGATAGCTATTATTTTCGATCGTAATGATCATGTCTTCATCAGAAATTGGTTCATGATAAACAGCATAAAGTGTATTTTCATGATTCTCAATGATGCTGTATGAAGAAGTAAATTGAGGAACATAATCAAGTTGCGACCAATAATTATAATCAACTAAATTCGGGCTATTTAAATCAACAGAATAAATGCCGGATTCTGTAGCAGCATATAAGATATTATCAATAATGGTAACATCATAAACAAGAATTGTATTTCCACCCTCTCCGAAAAGGTAGCTGTCTTTTATTTCTTCTTTCATAATATCAAGGACTACAATACCAAAGCTGCAAGAGAGGTATGCCAGCTCATCAACTATGTATATGCTGTTAATGCTTTTATTCCCTGTGAGGCTTTTTCGTTTTATATCAGCAAGATTTTTTACTGAGTCATCATTCAGGGCAATTATATCAATATTACCGTTTAAATATCCAATGATTAATTTATTTGCAGCATTTGAATAAGCTATAGTGCTTACTTCTACATCAGATAAACCCGTGACTTTGGAATGTTTTTGAACTTCATTGGTTTCTTTATTGTAAGAAAGCATTCCCGACTGAGTAGCACAAAAAATAGTATTGCCTGCATCGGCAATACGATAACAAAATGAATATGACAAATGATCGCGCCATTCACCTTGCAAAATTTGTGAATTGATCTGCTGTGAGAAAAACAGGTTAAAGAATGAGAAAATTACATATGCTATCAGGTTTTTCATTTTTGAAATTTCATTAGTCATACATTTTATCAGGAAAAGTTATTGAAAAAACATTCATAGTAAACAGCAATTATCAATCATTATAAAAAATAATACGTACTTAAGCAATAAGTTATTATATGATCAGCACATTATATATCGGCAGCTTGATTTAAATAGGCAACAAATTTTTGCAGAGCAATCGATCTGTGTGAAATTTTATTCTTTTCAACCAGAGGCATTTCCGCAAAGGTTTTCGTTGATCCGGAAGGAATAAATACCGGGTCATAACCAAAACCATTCACTCCTATTGCCTGGTAAGCAATAGATCCCTGAATTAACCCTTCAAAAGTTTTTAAGCTGTCATTTTTTGCATAAGCAATGATCGTTCTGAATCGGGCCGAACGATTATTAACCTGTTTCATTTCCATCAACAACTTATCTGTATTTTTTTTTGAGTCGCCATCACTGCCTGCGTATCGGGCTGAATGGACGCCGGGTTTATTATGAAGAGCCTGAACTTCTAATCCTGTGTCATCAGCAAAACAGACAAATGAATATTTTTTAAAAATATACCTTGCTTTTTCAAGAGCATTTCCCTCAATGGTATCCTGAGTTTCCGGGATTTCTTCAACAATACCTGCCTCACGTAATCCCAAAATCTGATATTTTTCAGGAACATTGGCTCTTATCTCTTCAAGCTTGTATTCATTATTGGTAGCAAATATCAGTTTCATTCGGCTTGTTTACAAAACATATCAATACAAAAATCTCATTTTTTATGAAATAAAAAAACAAGGACTTCATGGGTCCTTGTTTTATGCTAAAGGAGTATAAAATATCATATTTTAACCACCTGATGCACTAAAGCTGCCGCCTCCAAGTTTTGGAGGTTTAGGATTTATACAGATAACAGGAAGCTTAGCCTCGTTAGCAATTATGTATTGCTCATGTGCGCCAAGCATATAGTCTGTAAAACCAATATCTTTAGTCACCATGATCAAAATAGCATCAGCTTTGATTTTAGATGAATACTTTACGGCATCAAGCACAAAACTTGATTCATTCGGGGCATCTACTACTTCAAAAGAAATCCCCTTACTTGTAAAATATTTGTTGAGGAAAAACACATTGGATTCAATTCCCTTTACAAAATTCGGATCGGAATGCTTTGCTTTGAAAATATGAAAATGAGATCCGAAATACCTTGAAAAGAAATTCGCCCAATTAATGCATTCTTTATTTTCTTTTCGAAAAGTAATGGGAATTACAATATCCTTATACGTATCCTTTGCTGGTTTTTCCTGCACAACAATAAAAGGAACCTTTGTGTGAGCAATTACTTTAAGGGCCCAACTTCCAAGGAATTTCTGCATTCCTTTGATCCCATGAGTACCCATAAAAACCATAATGGCTCCCATCTCGTTGGCAAGGTCGGAAATTGTTGAAAAAATATTTCCATACCTGACAAGAATCTTTGGTTGCTGCTCAAGTTGGGGATATTTAGCAGAAACAACACCTTGAATACGCTCTTCAGCAGATTTAACTTCTGATTCCTTTTTTACGATATGTACAATGCCAATTTCATTCTTAAGCTTTCTCGCAGCAAGAAATGCATGTTCAAGAGCACACTCAGATTTTTCTGAAAAATCCCATGTAACAAGAATGATATTATTTTCCTGTCCCATAATTTATTAAAAATTTAGGCATTAAGATAAGAATTATATTTGTAAAACTAAAATATATTGTTTATTCATAAAATAAAAAGAATTCATAACATATACGTAGATTTTGATTGTTTTGATGCATCCATTTCTTTAATTTTGAGATTCTTTATTAAAATTGATAATGGTTTAAAGCGGGGATTATGGAAAAACCTGATTGGGGAAATATATCTTTTGCTTATTTAAAAACGGATTATAATGTTCGCTGTCATTATAAAAATGGTGAGTGGGGAGAGTTGGAAGTTTCTGATTCAGAATACATTAATATTCATATGGCATCAACTTCTCTGCATTATGGTCAGGAAGTATTTGAAGGACTAAAAGCATATAGAGGTAAGGATAATAAAATACGTTTATTCAGATGGGAAGAAAATGCTAAAAGAATGAATCGTTCGGCAAAAGGCATATTGATGCCTGGCTTGCCTGTTGAAATTTTTAAAGAGGCAGTTTTCAAGTCCGTAAAACTAAATGAAGAATATGTTCCTCCATACGGATATGGAGCAACATTATACATACGACCTTTATTTATTGGACTTGGTCCGGAACTTGGAGTAAAACCCGCTAAGGAATATTTATTTGTAGTGTTTGTAACTCCGGTAGGGCCTTATTTCAGGGACGGATTCACCCCTGTTGACATAATGATTTGCAGAGAATATGATCGTGCCGCACCTCTGGGCACAGGTTCGTATAAAGTCGGGGGTAATTACGCCGCCAGTTTAAAATCATTAAAAAAAGCGAATGATTCCGGTTTTAGCACATCACTTTATTTAGATGCCAGGGAAAAAAAATACATAGATGAAGCAGGGCCTGCAAATTTCTTTGCTATCAAAGGAAATACCTATGTTACACCTGATTCAAAAACTATTTTACGCTCCATTACAAACATGAGCCTTATGGAACTTGCCGCCGATGAAGGGATGAAAGTTGAACGGCGTCCTATTTTGGTTGATGAATTGTCTGATTTTGATGAGGTTGGGGCATGCGGAACAGCTGCTGTCATTACACCTGTAAGAAAAATTGTTGATCCTGAAACCAATAAAATTTATCAATATTGTGAAGGGAATAAAGCAGGACCTGTTTGCAATAGATTATATAGTAGGCTCACTGATATTCAAACCGGCGAACAACCTGACAATTTTGGCTGGATTAGCTTTATTGAATAATGGTTGTTTAACATTTTTTATATCAGGAAATGTAATCATCGACCAATAATTCTTCTTATTTTTGTCGGTCAGGTATTTACGCTTTATTATGTCTACACGCGAAAATAAAATTGAAAAGAGAAAACTCAGGAGTTCTTATTTTACATCCACAATCAGCATTACACTTCTGTTAATCCTTCTTGGATCTGTCGGATTATTATTATTAAATACAAAACGAATATCTGATTATGTGAGGGAAAATATAATTTTTAAAGTGATCCTGAAAGACAATGTTCGCGAAGTGGATATTTATCAAATTCAAAAAGCGCTTGATGCAAAGAATTATGTTAAAGAAACTGAATATATACCCAAGGAAACAGCCGCTGTTGAATTGCAGGAAGAATTAGGAGAAAATTTTATAGAGTTTATAGGGCATAATCCTTTACTGGCATCCATTGAGGTAAAATTTCTTGCATCTTATGCCAATAATGACAGCATTCAAATAATTGAAAACAATCTTAAGGAGTTTGATCAGATTAAAGAGGTTTACTATCAAAAGAATTTAATTCATACCGTAAACGAAAATGTTAGAAAGATTACTCTATTTGTATTGATTTTTAGTGGATTTCTCTTATTAATAGCGGTTGCCCTGATAAACAATACAATTCGCCTGGCTATTTACTCAAAACGATTTATTATTCGTACTATGCAACTTGTAGGTGCAACCGCAGGGTATATCAGGCGTCCGTTTCTTTATAGTGGTGCAATTCAGGGGGGAGTCGGGGCCCTGTTTGCCATTTCAATTTTAATAGGATTTATTTATTTTCTGCAAAATGAAATGAATGGCATAATCCGGCTTGATGATATTCAAATTCTTGTAATTTTATTTGGTATAGTAGTTGTTCTTGGCATTGTCATTAACTGGATTTCTACATATGCTGCAGTAAATAAGTATTTACGAATTAAAACAGATAAATTATACAATTAATATGGCTCAGAAAAACACACCCAAAAGGATACAAAATAATTTTGCCTTACCAAAGGAAAATTACAAGTTTCTACTGATCGGATTCATCATCATCATTATTGGATTTGCTTTAATGATAGGTGGTCGGTCAGAAGATCCAAATGTATTTAACGAGGAAGAAATTTTTAGTTTCAGAAGAATAACACTTGCCCCGATTATTGTATTGGCGGGATTCATTTTTGAAATATGGGCAATCATGAGAAAACCCAAAGAATCAGAAGAATAAACAATAATTTCCCCAAACAAATTTAGATGGATTGGATAAAGGCATTGATCCTTGGTATAATACAAGGTTTAACGGAATTTTTACCGGTAAGCAGCAGTGGACATTTGGAGATTAGTAAGGTACTTCTCGGAGTTGAGATAACAGATAACCTGACATTTAATATTGTAGTACATGCTGCAACTGTTTGCAGCACAATTGTTGTGTTCAGGAAGGATCTGCTGAAATTATTTTCCGGATTATTCATGGTAAAATGGAACGATGAAACACAATACATCTCAAAAATTATTTTATCATCAGTGCCTGTGGTTTTTGTAGGGCTCTTTTTGGAATCTCAGGTGGAAGGATTTTTTTCAGGTAATTTAGTTTTTGTTGGATCAATGCTTCTTATTACGGCATTATTGCTATCATTTACCTACTTTGCAAAGTCAAGAAATAAGTCCATTTCATTTTTGGATGCTTTCATTGTTGGTATTGCACAAGCTTTCGCTGTATTGCCGGGCATTTCAAGATCAGGCGCTACCATTGCAACAGCATTACTTCTTAAAAATAAAAAAGAGGAGGCTGCACGTTTTTCTTTCCTTATGGTATTATTACCAATACTTGGAAAGGCAGGAATGGATTTGGTGTCAGGGAAAATGAATTCTGAAACAATAAACTTTTTTCCTTTAATTGTCGGGTTTCTTTCTGCTTTTCTTGTAGGCTTGCTCGCCTGTAAGCTAATGATCAGGATCGTAAAAAATAGCAAGTTGATTTATTTTGCTATTTATTGTGCTTTGGTTGCAGGCCTTACAATAATTTTCAGCATATAAACAGATGGTAAAGCAGTTGGAATTTACGAAAGAAAACTTACTGGAAGGGCAAATTCTTGCATTTGATAAACCTATGGGCTGGACATCATACTACCTGGTCAATAAAATACGGTATTATCTTTGCAAATTAAACAGCCTGAAAAAATTGAAAGTCGGACATGCAGGTACTCTCGATCCCCTGGCAACAGGTTTACTTATTCTTTGTACAGGCAAAGCCACAAAGCAAATAATCAAAATTCAGGAAATGCCAAAAGAATACATCGCAGAAATTACTTTTGGAGCTACTACGCCTTCATACGATCTGGAAACTGAAATAGATGAAACATTTGATGTAGAACATATTACAGAAAAATTAATTACTGAAAAGCTGGGTTTATTTACAGGAAAAATTCAACAGGAACCTCCTTTATATTCAGCAAAAAATATTCATGGTAAAAGAGCCTATAAGTATGCCAGAGAAGGTGTTGAAAAAAAATTGAATCCGGTTGAAGTTGAAATTTTTGACCATGAGATAATAAACTTTCATTCCCCTGTATTAAAATTGAAAATAAATTGCAGTAAAGGCACATACATACGTGCCATTGCACGTGATTTAGGGAAAAGCCTGAATTCAGGAGGGCATTTAACTGCTTTGAAGCGAACAGCAATAGGAGAATATTTTTTATCAGATGCATATAATATTGAAAAATTCAAAAAGAATTTAAACATTTTGTAACCATTTTCATTTTACTACGTATAAGGTTCGAATTTTTAAGAACAATAAAGAAAGGTTTCCTGATCATGAAGTTATCCCAATACAGATACAATTTACCAGAAGAATTAATAGCAAAATACCCTGCAGAAAACAGAGATGAATCGAGATTAATGGTTCTGAATCGAAAAGATAAGTCCATTGACCATAAGATATTCAAAGACGTTATCGATTATTTTAATGAGCATGATACAATGGTCTTCAATAACACAAAAGTTTTTCCGGCAAGGCTTTATGGGAATAAAGAAAAAACAGGTGCTGAAATTGAAGTCTTTTTATTAAGAGAACTTAATAAGGAACAGCGCTTGTGGGATGTTTTGGTAGATCCGGCTAGAAAAATACGAATTGGCAACAAACTGTATTTCGGAGAGGACGATTTGCTCGTGGCCGAAGTAATAGATAATACTACATCGCGTGGACGAACATTACGGTTTTTATTTGATGGGGACTATGAAGAATTTAAAAAAACTCTTTATGGATTGGGAGAAACACCGCTACCGAAATTTATTAAAAGAGATGTACAGCCCGAAGACCGCGAAAGATACCAGACCATTTTTGCCAAGTATGAAGGAGCGGTTGCAGCCCCAACAGCAGGATTGCATTTTAGCAGGGAACTCATGAAACGACTCGAGATAAAAGGTCTTGAATTTGCAGAGATAACATTGCATGTTGGACTTGGTAATTTTCGAACGGTTGATGTAGAAGATCTCACCAAGCATAAAATGGATTCTGAAAGGATTATTATACCAAGCAAAGCAGTAGAGATAGTAAACAGAACGAAAGACAATAAAAAACATATTTGTGCAGTGGGTACAACAGTGATGCGAACCCTTGAAAGTTCAGTATCAACGCAAGGATTTCTTAAAACCTTTGATGGATGGACAAACAAGTTTATTTTTCCTCCTTATGAGTTTAGTGTTCCTACAAGCATAATATCAAATTTTCATTTGCCACTTTCCACTTTACTGATGTCTGTATCGGCGTTTGCGGGATATGACTATCTCTTTGAAGCCTATAAAATTGCAATTAAGGAAAAATACAGATTTGGTACATATGGCGATGCAATGCTTATTCTGTAAATTCGTTTCTTCCAAAAAATAAATGCAACTTATCTTTAGGATAGCTGTCTTTATTAATACAATTTGGAAACTTTGCTCAAAAGTCAATAAAATTTATGATGAAGAAACTTTGGTTAATGCTTATTTGTGCTTCAACAATTGCTGCATTATTTGCTCAGGATGATGAGTTTAAAACTATTTTTAAAAGAGATGATAATAAACATCTGCGAATTACCGGATTTGGCGGACCGATGATGATTTT
>CAYQDZ010000005.1:0-22744 GCA_964416375.1 uncultured Bacteroidales bacterium | reverse complement strand
GAATACTAGTTGGGAATGCTTTTTTTGGGGGTTACGGATTTGGTAAAACCAACAAAACGACATTTAAATACAATGACCAATACAACATGAATTTTGGCTATGGTGGTCTTTGGGTTGGTTATATTTTCGCACCAAATAAGCCCGTTCATCTATCCCTTTCTTTGCAAACCGGATGGGGGAATATTTCTCAGGGCATTGCTCAGGATGATGGAGATTTTGAGACCATAGAAAGCAATTCTGTATTTGTGCTTACTCCTATAGCAGAACTTGACTTTAATTTCTCTCGTTTTTTCATACTGGGATTGGGAACAAGCATCAATTATGTATCAGGAACAGGAATTGCTGAAACATCTTATACCACAAAAGATTTTTTCAAACCATCTGTTTATTTGTCATTTAAATTTGGCTGGTTTTATTAAAATTTGAGCCTGACACTAAAAATTTTATATTTTATTTCACTTTGACTCATTGATTTTCGAGTCGCATTTCAATTCCTATTGTCCTCTAAAATCATTAGGTTCTGAACTTTATATTAACTTTTTTTAATAGTATTGTTAAACAGGTTTGCTGAAATTCTGATAGATACCTCTATAAAATAACTATCTTAGAACCTTAAAATTTTCAAGAAAAACATTTTTTGAACTTCATGAAAACATTGAGGCTTTACAACAGAATTCTGGGATGGTTAGTATTTCTAATCGCAGCAATTGTTTATTTATTAACCCTGGAACCAACAACAAGTTTCTGGGACTGTGGGGAATTTATTGCAAGTGCATACAAACTTCAGGTTGGACATCCTCCCGGAGCTCCTTTATTTATGATTGCAGCCCGGTTTTTTTCTTTGTTTGCCGGAGGTGATGTTAGCAAAGTTGCTTATATGGTAAATGCTCTTTCAGGATTGGTGAGTGCTTTCACTATTCTGTTTTTGTTTTGGACTATTACTCATCTGGCCGTTAAAGTGATTAAACCGGAAGAAAAAGTAAAGCCCTGGCAATATATAGCAATTTTAGGAAGTGCTCTTGTTGGCGCATTAACGTATACATTTTCGGACACCTTTTGGTTTTCAGCTGTTGAAGGAGAAGTATATGCAAGTTCTTCGCTATTTACGGCCCTTGTATTTTGGGCAATATTGAAATGGGAAAATATTGCGGATGAAAAATATGCCAACCGGTGGCTTATTTTTATTGCTTATCTGATGGGATTGTCGATAGGAGTTCACTTACTTAACCTGCTTGCTATTCCTGCCATTGTACTTGTTTTCTATTTTAGAAAGTTTAGGGTAACGACCCGGGGTGTAATTTCAGCCCTGGTGCTTTCTGGTATTATGCTCGGAGGATTAATGTATGTGATTATCCCGGGCGTTATCTGGTTTGCCTCAAAATTTGAATTATTATTTGTTAATGGATTCGGCTTGCCTTATAATACCGGTGTATTATTTTACGCGGCAATTCTTATTGGCGGACTTATTTATGGCATACTTTATACGCACAAACGAAATAAAGTAATTGCAAACACGATCATCCTTGTGATTACGGTAATCATTTTAGGGTATTCATCATTTTCAATGATTGTTATTCGTTCACTTGCAAATCCACCTATGAATGAAAACAATCCTTCCACTGTTTTTTCCTTAATGTATTATTTGAACAGAGAGCAATATGGAGACAGGCCTTTGGTAACAGGACAGTATTTTAATGCCCCACGTCCTACGATCACAGAAGGTAAAAAAACCTACACTCAGAGAAATGGAAAATATGCTGTAACAAATCGTAAATCTGTTCCCTCATACGACAAACAATATACAACAGTATTTCCCCGCATGTATAGCAGTAATCCAGATCATGTGAACGTTTATCTTGAATGGAGCGGCCTTAGCCAGGAAGATCTTTATCATCCGCGCTACAATGAAGGGGGAGGAATTGTAACCAATAAAAATGGTAATATTGTTTATGATACAAATAAGCCAAAGAAAAAACCAAGTTTTGGTTCCAATTTAAAATTTTTCTTTACTTACCAGATCGGCCACATGTATTTACGATATTTTATGTGGAATTTTTCAGGAAGACAAAACGATGTACAAGGCCATGGAGGGCCACTGAATGGGAATTGGATAACCGGAATTCCCATGGTAGATAAAAACATTATTGGCTCAACAGAAAATATGCCGGATGAAATAAAAAATCACCCGGCAAGGAACAAGTATTATCTTCTCCCATTAATCCTGGGGCTGATTGGATTGTTTTCTCATTTAGGCAAACATAAAAAAGATTTTTCCATAGTTACCATGCTATTTGTGCTTACAGGAATTGCTGTTGTGGTTTACCTCAATCAAACACCAATTCAACCCAGGGAGAGAGATTATGCATATGCAGGATCTTTTTATGCTTTTGCCATATGGATTGGCCTGGGAGTTCTTGGAATCATAGATATGATTGGTAAAAAAGCAGAAAATGCACCGGTTTCAGTTTTAGTTACTCTCATGTGCCTGGTATTTGTACCCAGCATGATGGCTATGGAAAATTGGAACGACCATAATCGCTCCGGTCGTTATACTGCTCGCGATATTGCTTATGATTATCTGAACTCATGTGAACCAAATAGTATTTTATTTACTGGTGGTGATAATGACACATTTCCTCTCTGGTATGCACAGGAAGTAGAAGGTATTCGTACAGACGTACGAATAGTGAATCTAATGCTGCTCAATATGGATTGGTATATTGACCAGATGAAATGTAAAGTTTATGGATCTGATCCATTGCCTATTACAATGAAACCGGAACAATATACTAATGGCACACGAGATGCGGTTTATATATACGAAAGATATAAACAGGCATTTGATGCACGTGAGATTGTTCAGTTTATTGTTAGTGATTTAAACTCTACAAAGATAGCCGCACAAAATGGCGAGTTTCTCAATTATGCTCCGACAAGAAATTTTTTCCTTCCGGTAGACTCAGCTAAGGTAATTGAAAATGGAACCGTAAAACCTCAAAATGCTTCGGAAATTGTAAAACAGATTGAAGGAAGGATAACCGGTAATTACCTTACAAAAAGTAATCTTGCTGCATTGGATTTTCTTGCAAATAACAATTGGGAAAGACCGGTATATTTTGTAGGAACTAATCAGACTGATGAATTTGGTATAAGTGATTACGTTCAGCTTGACGGTTTAGCATACAGATTTGTTCCCATAAAAACTGCTTCTGGTTCAAGTTTTGAGAAAGGACGAATCGATACGGAAATTCTGTACAATAAATTGATGAATGAATTCAAGTATGGAAGAATGAACAAAGACGATGTTACCCTGGATCATTTTCATCTTCGGACTTTATCTGTCATACGACTTAGATTCAGATTTATGCGTTTGGCAAAAGCTTTAGCTTCTGAGGGAGATTTTAAAAAAGCTGAGGAAGTACTTGACCGTATTATGGAACTTACACCTCATGAAAAAATACCTTACCATCTTTTCATTCCTGGTATTGTTGAAACATATTTCAGGATCAATCAGTTTGAAAAAGGGAAAACCATTTCAAATAAAATGCTGGATATTTCGGACAGATATTTAACATATTATTCAACTTTTGAGCAGAAAGATCAAAACAGGATAATGGAAGAAATTACCTATCATATGAGGGTCATTGGCAATGTTATGCACATTGCACGTCAATACAATCAGACAGATATTGCAATAACAGCAGAACAATTGTTTGAAAAATACAACAATCAGTGGGATATTTTCAGATAGAAACCAGGCTTAGACAAGCCTTTAATATTCGCGCTTTAGCATTTTTTCTACGATGTCCCTTAGATTTGTTTTCCGGGCTTCAGGGATATCAACCTGTTGGAAGTATTTCAATCCATCAGTGAAATATTGTTTGGCAGTTTGTTCTGTTATATCTCCAATATTTAGTTGATCATAAATGCTCCTAATGGCATTTACCTTTTCATCAGGTTGAAAATGTTTTTCAGCAATCCATTGTTTAAGTTGTTCTACGAGATAAAACTCTTGTGAGTTTAATGCGCTGATTAACAGATAAGTTTTTTTGTTCGAAAGTATATCAGCGCCAATATTTTTTCCAAATTTTTCAGTTTTGCCATATACATCAAGGTAGTCATCCTGCAATTGAAATCCTATACCTATATTCAGACCGAAGAGATACATGTTTTCAATATCTTCCTCACTGGCCTTCCCTGTGATTGCTCCAACAGCAAGAGAGGCTGCAATCAGCACAGCAGTTTTCAAACGTATCATATCAAGGTACTCCTGAACAGAAGCTGCAGATTGTTTTTCAAAATTCATATCATATTGCTGCCCCTCACAAACTTCAAGTGCAGTTTTATTGAACAGAGCAAAAATCTGTGGAAGAACATTTGCTGAGGTTTTGGAAATGAGTTGGTAAGCCAGAATCATCATGGCATCGCCGGATAATATAGCAACATTTTCGTTCCATTTCACATGCACCGTATCATGATTACGCCTTCTGGAAGCCTTATCCATTATATCATCATGAAGTAGAGTAAAGTTGTGAAATACTTCCAATCCCAGGGCCGGATGGATTACATCTGAAATCTCCTCTGAAAAAAGACTATGGGACATTAATGCCAGACAGGGTCTGATTCTCTTTCCCCCAATGGATAAAATATACTTTATTGGTTCATACAATTCAGGAGGTGTTGAATTTAATGGCAATTGAGAGATGTATTTCTCTATCGTGGCATATGACTCTGAATAACTTAACATGGAATTATTTTCAATGGCTGCACAAAAATAATATTATTCAAAAAAAACTCACTATTATGCAGGAATTATCTATAAAAGCAGATTTCGGATTTCTTATTTTTATACTAATTTTGCAGCTTAATAATAATATGTCTTTCGCATGATATATAGATCCGTGCAAAAATTTTTCTTTTGTTCATTTTTCACATTCCTGGTATTGATTTCATTATTTGGCAATGGGTATAACATAGAAGTGAATATAAAGGGAATACAGGATACAGAAATTATTCTCGGGCATTATTTTAACAAATCCATGTACCCAGATGATACTGCGCATGTTGATTCAAAGGGAAGCGCAATTTTCAAAGGAGATAATCCTCTTGTTCAGGGGATGTATTTAATCTATCTTCCAAATGGAGCATACTTTGATCTGATGATGGGTGAAACTCAAAACTTTAGCATAGAGACAGATACTTCAGATTTCATCACCTATGCTAAAATTTCTAATTCTCCCGACAATAAAATATTTTTCGATTTCCAGAAATATATGATCGAGAAACACGCCGAACTGGAAAAATTTCAAAACATATTAAAAAATTCAAAAAACGAAAAAGAAAAAAGCGATGCAAGGGAAGGGCTTAAAACATTGGATGAAGAAAGAAAAAGTAAAATAAAAGAAATCGTTGCCAATAATCCAGATCTGTTTGCTTCAACATTCCTGAAAGCCACCTTAGAAATTGAAGTTCCTGAACCTCCTGTTAACAAAGACGGCACCATTGACTCTACCTGGGAATATCATTATTACCGCAGCCATTATTTTGATCATTTTGACCCTTCGGATGTAAGGTTACTGCATACACCTCTGTATGAAGATAAAATTATGTATTACCTCGAGAAGGTGATTCCTCAGATTCCCGATAGCATTATTGCAGAAGTCGATTTTTTAATTGAAAAATCCCGTGCAGATTCTTCCATATTTCGGTTTATGCTTATTACACTTTTTAATCATTATGGAAATAGCAAAATCATGGGAATGGATGCTGTTCAGGTACATATTGCAGACAAATATTACATAGCAGAAGCGTGGTGGAGTAATGAAAAATTTATTCAGGATTTGAAGGAAAGAGTTAACATATTAAAACCTCTTATTATTGGTAATGTTGCTCCTGATTTTGAACTGCTTGCTGTACCAAAGGAACATTTTATTGCAGCAAAGAGTGACACAGCATTGAAAAAATATCCCCATGCAGGAAGCTTCATACGAATTCATAATATGAAAGCGGATTTTCTGGTATTATTTTTTTGGGAAGCCAATTGCAGCCATTGTAAAAAAGGTGTACCCAAATTGCATGAAGCATACAAAGACACTCTAAAAGATATGGGAGTACAAATTGTAGCAATAAGTACTCTTTTTGGGGAGGATGGAAAAGAAGACTGGATTGATTTTGTGAATAAATATCAGCTTTACGATTGGATTAATGCCTGGTATCCCTATGATTTTAAGTTTAAAATAGCCTATGATGTACGAACTACTCCACAGATTTTCGTACTGGACAAGGACAAGAAAATCATTGCCAAACGTATAGGTGTTGAACAGGTTACGGAATTGATTTCGGTATACAGGCGGCAGTTTTTTAAATCACCTGAAAAAAAATAACAGTTGAATTTGACATGAAAATTTTAAACCATAAATATTGAAAAAATCAAATAAGATCAAACTGGTACTTGAGGACGGAACGGAATTTCATGGGAAATCATTTGGTTTTGATCAATCCATTTCAGGAGAAGTGGTATTTAACACTTCCATGACAGGTTATCCTGAAAGCTTAACAGATCCTTCATACAAAGGACAAATTCTGACATTAACATATCCGCTTATAGGCAATTATGGTGTACCGGGAGATGACATGGAAAATAACATGCAAAAATATTTTGAATCATATACCCTGCATATTTCCGGATTAATTGTTTCAGACTACACGGAGGCATACAGTCATTGGAATGCCAAGAAAAGCCTTGGGGAGTGGCTAAATGAATATAAAATTCCCGGAATTTTTGGTGTGGATACACGTCAACTGACAAAAATCTTAAGGGAAAACGGCACCATGCTGGGCAAAATCATTTATAATGATCAGGATATCCCATTGTATGATCCGAATAAGGAAAATCTGGTTGCGCAGGTCAGCATAAAGGAGAAAAAGATATTTGGAAGTGGTAAGTATAAGATTTTACTTTTAGATTGCGGAGTGAAATACAATATTGTGCGCAACCTGATAAAACGCAATGCTACTGTTATCATGGTTCCCTGGGATTATGACTTTTCAGGCGAAATGTACGACGGGCTTTTTATTTCAAACGGGCCCGGTGATCCAAAACAATGTACAAAGACCATCAATAACCTTACGAAAGCATTCAATAATTATAAACCGATCTATGGTATTTGTCTGGGGAATCAGTTAATGGCTTTGGCTTCGGGAGCTGACACCTACAAATTAAAGTACGGACATAGAAGCCATAATCAACCGGTAATTAAAGCAGGCACAAAAAAAGCTTATATTACATCGCAAAATCATGGTTTTGTAATAGATAACAACACATTAAAAGACGAATGGGAGGTTCTTTTTGTAAACCTGAATGATGGTACAAATGAAGGTATGCAACATAAGTCGAAACCATTCTTCTCATCACAGTTTCATCCTGAGGCATCAAGCGGTCCAACAGATACAGAATTTTTGTTTGATTTTTTTATGGATAAAGTAAAAAAATACGCTGATAAATAAATTTATCAACGTATTAAGAAAATTATCATCTCTAATGTTTCCAGGAAATTACGCTGCATCGGCGTATTCATGATATCTGAAATCAACTCTGAATAGACTTTCTTCATAAATCTCTGCAGTTTCAATACTGTCCTCATCTCCTTCTTCAAAGTACCAGTTTATCAGGATGTTTTCAACATTGTTATTGGCCTCAAGATGCCTGAATAGTTCAAGCAGTTTTTTTGAAGAGGAGGTATTAAAGTATACCAAGTTGATGTCAAAAACAACATGAGAAGCTTCCAATGCATCTACAAATTCAATTAAAGGACTATATACTTTCACAGCATCTTCCGGGATAGACTTTCCTTCAATCTTTAAATTACCTTCCGGCATAAAATCTATAAGAGGAAGTCTTGAAGTTCCATTTTTAAATAATCGTTCCATTTAGCTTAAAGTTATTTTGACTATTATTAGTTACTTGTTGAAACGATACAAACTTTGAAAAGATTTGTTTTGTTGATGAAAGGGATTAAAAGGATGACTTTAATCATTGAATGGCGGACGAATTCATCATTCGGATTCTTCTAACTTTGTAAAAATGAAAACAACAGCCCAGCCAACACTGATAGAACTATTGACCTGTTTCAGACTCGGGGAAATTACGGCAGAGATTGAATGCCGGCCTTCTTCCAGTGAACTCCTTACAACAATTAAAGAATCGATAAAGGATATACGGAACCAATATAGCCTGGAAGAAATAAATAAGTTGGCAGTTATTACATCTGCCCGCGATGCATATAAAAAAACCGGAAACGATCCAAGTCGCTACCGTCCTTCAGCAGAAGCCTTGTTACGAAGGATTGTGAAAGGATCAGATCTCTATATGATCAATAACACAGTAGATACGTTGAATCTGGTTTCTATCCAATCCGGATATTCCATTGGAGGGTATGACCGGGATAAATTGGATGGAGTTATTGAAATAGGGATTGGCAGCAAAGACGAAGGAGATATTTGTTATGAAAACCATTTTTCAAGGACTGATCGGACTGTAGCCATCTTCACAGGTTTCGTTATATAATCATTCATGCCGGAGGTTATGGCATTATCTTTACCTATCTTTGAAGCAGTTGCAGTCATGGCAACAATAGGCATTTGAAATCCCAAGCCTCTTATTTCAACTGTTGCATCTACTCCGTCTTTCTCCGGCATTTGCAGATCCATAAAAATAATATCGTACGATTTTTTCTTAATCATTTCAACTACTTCCTTACCATCAATAGCAATATCGATTTGATAACCCAGATTTTGAAAAATAGTCTCAGCTACTTTTTGATTAATAAGATTGTCTTCAGCCACCAGGACACTCAAATCTTTCTGTAACACCATGCTTTTTCCTTCCTCACGCTTTTTTATTCCATCGAACCAACGGAACAAATAATCTTTCAAAATATTCTGATCAAATGGCTGAATGAGGTAGGAGTCAATTTTGGATACTTTTGTCTGAATGTAATTCTCCTGCTTATGTCTGGAGCTGATCATCAGCACTCTGAACTGATCATTTATGCCATGTTGAGATAACTGTCGAGCGATCCAAAGCCCGTCAAGATTTGGTTCATCCATAATAAACAAAAGATGATGAGCCTTTTTGCTCAGAAGTTGTTCCCTGATATCATCAATGATGTCTTTTTCCTCTATCAGTTTTACAATATCAACATGCATTCCAAGGTGTTTTAAAAATCCAAGCAATCGTTTCTTTGCAGGTAGATTCTGTGCTATTAAAAACGCGTTTACCTGGTCAAAGGATTTGATATCAGAAAAGTCCAGATCTTTCACTAATTCTTCGTTTGAAAATACTTCTATAGAGAAACTGAATTTTGAGCCGGGGTATTTTTTATTCTTTGATATTCCTGAAGGACTATCTATCCATATTTCTCCATGCATCAAATTAACCAGTTGTTTTGAGATGGTAGTGCCCAATCCAGAACCACCATATTTTCGTGAAGTTTCCTGATCAGCTTGTGTAAATGAACTGAAAATACTTTCCAGTCTGTCCTTTGGAACACCCACACCGGTATCTGCAATTTCAAAAATCAAAGTAAGGTTTCCACTGTATTTTTCGTCGAGTCTGACTGATAAACGTATCTCACCTTCGTGTGTGAATTTCACTGCATTGCTGATAATGTTTGAGAGAACTTGTCTTAATCTGAAAGGATCACCGATGATATCGTCTGGCACTTCCTTTTTAATATCGATGATCAGTTTAATACCTTTTTCTTCTATAATGGCCCTGAAAAGGTCGAGGGATAATTTTACTTCTTCACTGATTTTGAATGGGATCTCTTCAAGCTGCATTTTCCCTGCTTCAATTTTCGAAATATCAAGGATATCATCGATGATATTTAGCAGAAGATCAGCCGAGCTTTTGATGATATCCACATATTCTTTTTGTTCTTTAGTAAGCTTCTTCTGATCCAGTGCCTCGGTCATTCCAATTATACCATTCATAGGAGTGCGAATTTCATGGCTCATTTTGGCCAGAAATTCTGATTTGGCTGTATTGGCAGCTGCTTCATATTTTCTTGCTTTTTCGAGCGAAGTAATATCGAGAAAAGAACTTAAAGTATATTCCTTATCATTAATTAAATAGGGAATCTCTTTTCTGTACAATATGACTTCATTTCCTTCTTTCTGGTAAAGTATGAATCGATTGGTGTCGTATGCAGAAGATTTTGTTTTGCTTGTTTGTTTTCTGCTGGACATTAAGTACTTATCAACAAGAGTGTTTCCTTCCTTTTCTTCCCCCTCTTTAATAAGAAACATCTCTTTAGCGATCTGATTCAGATACTGAATCTTATTTTCTTCATTAAAAACAATAGCCCCAATGGGCATATGGTGTAAAATTTCATTCAAACGGTTCTTTTCCTGAATTAAGGACTGTTTTTTTTTTTCATTAAATTTTACCTGCTTAAGCAAATAAAATATGGAAAAAAGGAAAAGAATCAGGCAAACAGAAGCGATGATAATGATTCTTGAGAAAACTGTTTCCATGAAAAAATCATTATTGAAACTAAAAGCAATCCCGAATTTATGATCGAGAATGGATAATGGTTTGTATGCTGTAATTACCCTGATACTTGTCGAATCAATAATCATCTTATGTTTTTCCAATCCTTCAAAATCTTCAACGATATTATGAACGATAGCATCATAATTTCCTATTGATGATACCTTCCCGGGAAAATTTGTTGTGAAGCTTTTTGACTCTGGATGAATGATCCATTGATAACAAATATCAGAAACATGGAATTTATTCAGTTCTGATATAATGTAATTGACCAGATTAATGGAAACTACAATATTGCCTTCCACCTTGTTGTTCTTGAATACCGGGATATAATACTGGTATTCATCGTTACGAAATTTCACCACTTCCTTGTCAGCCAGCTTTCTTTGTCTCTGTGCGATGTATCTGTCTGTAATAAAATTCTTGTCTTTAAATAAATTGAAAACATTCTTTTGGTTATCGTATATATCAATGTTTTTAATGAGGTTGGAATAAGAAGAATAGAACAATTCCAGCTTACGGAGCGAATTTGATTTCTCGGCGTTTTCACTAAACAATTCTGAAATATCGTCTGAGAAAAGAATGTAATTCAGATCACTTTCAAATCGCTGCAATTCATCTTCTATAGTATGACTGCATAATTCCGCCTGATCAAAAAGTATGTTTTTTTGATAAGAAACTTGTTTTTTGTACAGATCATTAAATACATAAACATTAAGACCTATTAATGCAATGCTGATAATTATAATAACAAGAATAGATTTTCTCATAAAGCACTAAATATCGTGTGCAGGTAAATCATTACTAAGGTGATAAAATTAGAACAATTGTGCTTCTAATAAAAAAAATACACATTTTTTCATGTTAATAACTTGCAGCAGGCTGTAGCATGTGAATTAGGTGTTTAGGAAATTATTGATCCTGTTTTCAACGATACTTGGAATTTTTATCATTCATAATGTTTAGATAACTCTTATATCGCGATTTGCCAATGGTGCCTTTATTTACACCATCCATTACAGCACAACCGGGTTCGTGGACATGAGTGCAATTGTAAAATCGGCAATCCTTTGAGTGTGTAAAAATTTCCGGGAAATAAAGTCCTATTTCATTTTTATCCATATCTATTAATCCAAATCCTTTAATACCCGGAGAATCAATCACATAAATTTCATCATCTAATTTAAATATTTCAGAAAAGGTAGTGGTATGTTTGCCTGCTTGATGAGATTCAGAGATTGTGTCGGTTTTTAAATTCAGGGATGGGGCAATGGCATTGATAAGTGCTGTTTTTCCAACGCCTGAATTGCCGGCAATAAGGTTCAGTTTTCCTTTCATCAGATGATAAACCTGGTCGACATGAAGTTTGTCTTTTACGGAGAGCTTAATGCAATTGTAGTCAGCGAGTTTATATGTGGCTATGAATTCATCCAATAGTTTCTGGTCCGAAGGTGTTAGGAGATCAATTTTGTTTATCAATAGAATGCTTTGAATATGATATGCTTCGGCAGTAATCAAAAACCGATCAATAAATTCTCTAGGAGTTTTGGGGGACCTCAGGCTTACCATTAAAAAGGCGAGGTCAATATTGGCAGCCAGAAGATGAGCTTCATTATGAAAACTCGTAGAACGGCGAATGATGTAATTTTTTCGCTTTTCGATATGAAAGATAGTTCCAGTATCATCTTCAAGCAGTTCATATTCAACTATGTCTCCCACAGTAACGGGATTTGTTGTTGTTATCCCTTTCATTCTGAATTTTCCTTTTATTCTGCACTTGACTATGATAGTGCCATCAAGTACGGTATACCAGCTGCCTGTCGATTTTATGACCAGTCCCTTTTTCACACCTGAAAGGAGTTATTTCCACGCTAATGTAATTCAATAATCGTATTTTTACCCAATTAATAAATCAACTTGGAAATTCATTTCACAAGGCATGAAAAAAACAATTCTTTCTTACAATGTTAATGGCATACGCGCTGCAATGAACAAAGGCTTTTCCGAATGGTTGAAAGAAGTTTCCCCCGATACTATTTGTATACAGGAAATCAAAGCAGATCCGGAGCAAATCGATACACTTCTTTTCGAACATCTGGGATATCAGTGCACCATACATTCTGCAGAGAAAAAAGGATACAGTGGTGTTATGACCCTTAGCAAAGAACTACCAATTCAAATAAAGGCAGGTATGGGAATAGACAAATACGATATGGAGGGAAGAGTGCTAAGAACAGATTATCCTGGCTTTACCCTGATTAATGTATACATTCCCAGCGGAACAACAGGCGACATACGACAGGATTTCAAAATGGAATTTCTGACGGATTTTCATAAATTTATTCAGAATGTAAGAAAAGAACAAGACAACCTGGTCATTTGCGGCGACTACAATATTTGTCATAATCCAATAGATATCAATCATCCTGAGAGACATAAAAAATCATCAGGCTTTTTGCCTGAAGAACGCACATGGTTTGATGAATTTATTCACGACGGATTGATTGATACTTTCAGGATGTTCAATTCAGAACCGGAACAATATAGCTGGTGGAGCTACAGGGCAAATTCCCGGACAAAAAATCTGGGTTGGAGAATTGATTATCATGTGGTAACAGAATCCATGAAAAACAAAGTGGTTGATGCAAAAATCCTGAATGCAGTTAAACATTCCGATCATTGTCCTGTTTCGTTGACGCTCGATATTTAAAAAAAGTTTAGCATAGAAAGCACTATGGATAAAAGAAAGATTTTATTTGTCGGATTAAATACGGTTGATCTGCAATTTTTGGTGGATCGATATCCTTCGGCAAATACAAAAATCAAGGCACTGCAAAATGATGTTTGTGTTGGAGGCCCTGCAACCAATGCCGCAATAGCCTGCAATTTTTTACATAGCAAAGCGGATCTGGTATCTCCGGTGGGCGAACATGCATTTTCAGGATTTATCCGGAGTGAAATCAGCAATTTTGGAGTACACCTGCTTGATCCCATAGCAGGACAAACTACAAAACCAATTTTTGCAAGCATTATTACATCTCAAAAAAATGGTGACAGAACCGTATTTTCATATCATCCGGAGAACCAAACTATGGAAGAAAGTCAATTGCACTTTAATATGAAAAATTACAAGCTCGGTTTGTTCGATGGATTTTATTCCGATTTGGCTATTTCCTATGCGCAGAAATTAAAAGAAAGCGGAGTATTAACTGTATTTGACGGAGGCAGCTGGAAAAACAATACGGGGAAATTGTTAAAATACATGGATATAGCCATTTGCAGCAATGACTTTCAGGTACCGGCCGGTAAAGACCCAAAAGATATTTTCACTTACCTGCATAGCTTTGGTGTAAAAGACATTGCCATTACACGCGGAGACAATAGCATTTTGTGTTCGCATAAAGACGGACATGCAGAAATAGAAATTGAGCGTGTTGATGCAATTGACACATTGGGAGCAGGAGATATTTTTCATGGGGCATTCTGTCATTTTTATACAAATGGCCATAATTTCACCAATTCATTGCAACGTGCATCAATTGTAGCCGGCGAATCATGCAAATGGTTTGGAACAAGGCAATGGATGAATACATACAGTCATAATGAATAAGTAAATGCAAAAGCTGGCACTAAAAATTACAAGAAATGGATATTAAACAAAAACATCATATAACAGCAACGACAGGAGAAGTATTTCTTGCACTGACAAATCCATTTACCATTGAGTTGTGGACAGGTTTTCCTGCCGTAATGTCGACCGAACCGGGAAGTGAATTTTCTCTTTTTGAAGGAGATATTGTGGGGAAGAATTTAGAATGTATTGAAAATGAACTGATACGTCAACGCTGGTATTTTGAAGGTGAGGAAGAAGAATCCATTGTAACGCTTAGGTTGATAGCCGAAAAGAACAATACAGTAGTTGAACTGACACACAAAAATGTGCCCGGAGAAGTATTTGAAGAAATGAATCTGGGCTGGAAAAAAATATACTTCAAAGCCTTGAAAAGATTTTTCAAATAGAGTAAGATAACATTGCTGATGAAGAAAAGGGATATTGAAATCATGGCACCTGCGGGATCGTATGAATCTCTGATGGCTGCAATACAAGCTGGTGCCGATTCAGTCTATTTTGGATTGAACAAGTTGAACATGCGCGCTCGTTCTTCAGCCAATTTCACGGAGAAAGATCTGGACAGGATCATTGAGATATGCAACAAACATAAGATAAAAACTTACCTCACTCTCAACATTATTGTTTATGACGAAGAGATAGAACAAATTCACAGGCTCATTGACTTAGCAAAGGAGAAAGGAGTTTCTGCCATTATTGCCAGTGACCTGGCCGTAATTCATTACGCAAATTCCAGAGGGGTGGAAGTGCATATTTCCACCCAGGTTAATATCAGTAACGTAGAATCGTTGAAGTTTCATTCAAATTTTGCCGATGTAGTTGTTTTAGCCAGAGAGCTGAATCTTGATCAGGTAATAGAAATAAATAAGCGTATTCAACAAGAAAAAATTACCGGGCCTTCCGGTAATTTGATTAGAATAGAAATGTTTATTCATGGTGCTTTGTGTATGTCTATCTCAGGAAAATGCTACCTGAGTCTGCATGAGCAGAACTACTCGGCCAACAGGGGAGGGTGTTTGCAAAACTGCCGTAAGGGATACATCGTAACGGAAAAAGAATCGGGAAGAGAACTGGCTATCGATAATGAATACATCATGTCACCTAAAGACCTTTGCACCATTCACTTTTTAAATAAAATATTGGATACCGGGGTAAGTGTTTTAAAAATTGAAGGAAGAGCAAGGCCCCCGGAATATGTTTATACAGTAGTAAAGTGTTACAGAGAAGCAGTAAGCAGCTATTTTGACGGAAACTACAAAGAAGAAAAAATCCGGCATTGGATGGAGCGTCTAGCAACCGTATTCAACAGGGGATTTTGGGATGGGTATTATCTGGGACAGGAACTTGGCGAGTGGAGTCATGTATATGGTTCAAAAGCAACAAAGCGTAAAGTATATGTCGGGAAAGGGATGAATTATTTTTCAAAGAAAAAAGTAGCAGAGTTTTTGTGTGAAGCATCTGAATTGCAGGTTCAGGATGAAATTTTAATTACCGGGCCATCCACCGGTGTAATCCAGGCAAGAGTAAATGAAATACGTGTTGACCTGAAAAAAGTTAAATGTACCAACAAAGGAGACAGGTTTTCCATTCCGCTTGATCAACTGGTAAGAAGATCCGATAAGCTGTATAAAATTGTGAATGCTTCAGAAATACCCACCCAGGCATCTAGTGATGTGCAGAAATGAGCATGTCTTTTTTAATCTCTTTAATGAATAATGATTTAAGCTGAAGGGCCCTGTGAAGAGATGTATCCTGATCGTATATTCTGATTACATTTTCGGGACCGCAAAATCTGTAAATTATACCTAGTGCAGCATCAAAATTTCTGTTTTCCAAATTGAATTTTATTTTCTTTGAGATGTAATCAAATTGTTTCCATTGAATAGCATGAGGAACACGAATATAAATTTTTTCTTTCTCGTTCAAATCCCTGTAAAGTCCTTCTTTCATTTCAACCAACTGAAATGTTTTGAAGATCTTAATACGGGCAGTTTCATGGAAACTCTTAAACGCCATAAGTTTTAAATCGTTATGCTTATAGAAATCCTGAATAGCAGGAATCATACTATGATCATTCAAACCCTTAATTCTGATGCAGGGAAGAATCAGGTTACGGGCCATAATTTCACCAAAAGAAGGGTAACAATTGACAATTTTGCTTTCCTTTAATTCTTTGTTGATGCGATTGATTTTTTCAGGAGCATACCGATACCTGAGCGTGATAAAAGCAGAACCAGGCTTGTTTACATTATTTGTAAGATCATAGTGCGTTTTAAAACCCGGGAAAGGATCAACATTTACAAGAACGAGAGAATTTTCAACAACATCCTGACTCAATGCCCGCAGATCTTCCATTTTTGTAATACTGCCTATGGTTTCAATTACTTCATTCTTGTCCATCTCTTCCGTATGTATTAATAGTTTTGTTGATTTGACCAATTCATGAAAGCAAACCCATAACAGATTTACCAAAATGAGAAGGGGCTATCTAAATTACAAAAACAGATAAGGATAATCAATGAAAAAAAGCAGATACTTTGATAAAAATACGATGATATCCATCACCCTAGAAGATGGAAGTTTCGATGCTGATTCCGTAAGTGATTGTAATTTCATTCTCATAGGGCAGATAGGCAGCTGTTATTCTTGGTGTGAACGGAACAAAAAACCGAAGGAAATGCATCTCGGAAGCCAGAGTGATTCCTGTTGATACGATGGTTTTGTCATTCTTTATTATTGCATTATTACTCTGATTAACAGTTAAATACTCGACTTTTGCGGCATCATAAAAAACGCTGATATAAAATCGTTTGATATAAGCCAGGGGACCTACGCTCCAATCAGGATAAAATAACGGGAAAGTATATTCTGCACTTCCTCTTAACATTTTTGAGTAGCGAAGACTGTTCAGATAACCCTTTGGCAAAGACAAACTATTGTTTCTTGTAAAAAATTTTATATCCTTACTTTCACCTGAAATATAGAATCTGATGGAATGGTGGGGGAATAGGCCGGGCAAATACAGATTGCACACACCCAATTTTGCAGATGCAAATGATTCTTTATCCTGCAATGGATTACTTGTTGCCAGGTACAATGTTTGTCCAACACGGGAATAAATATCTTTTGGCGATTTTTTAAGCAGATTACTCAGGTATAAACTCACCGTGAAATAATCATATCCAAGTTTATAATTCAAAGTATCTGTCAGGTAATATTCATGGGTATAATGATAACTAATACCTGGTTGAAAATATCGGTTGTATTTATTTTCCGTCAGGTTAAGTGGAAGATAGCTCCTGATGCTAAAGGTCCTGAATTTTGAAGAGTTGCCTGGAAACTCCAAACCATCATAAGTATTATAATAGGATGACCGATTTGCAAACAAGACACTCAATTCAAATACAGGGTAAAACCTTTCGATGGTAATTTTTGGACGAATGTAATGTGTCTGATCCTTATAATAATAACTAAAACTTGAAGTAACTGTGCTTAATTTATTCTGAGACAAAAGAGTAATTCCAGGATAAAGTTCAGGATTCATAGATAGAAAATCTTCGATATCAAAATAAAAAGGAGTCCAGCTGTGTAAATTAAAGCTGTGTGACAGGCGGTTGTATTTCATGGAATCGTATAATGCCAGAGCAAAAGTATCTTTCTGAATGTTTGTCCCGGATTTTTTTGAGAGGCTCTCTGCCCAAGAGTAGGTGTATTTATCCATTGTATTTATATCTTGTCGTTTTGAAGAACTCAGATTAATTTTCACCGGCACATAACCATTCAAGGAATAATCGGAATAATACATGAAGTTTCCTTTTGCAAAGGGATAATCTGCTCCATATTTTGATGAGGTTATTTTGTATACCTTGTTTGATTTCAGGATGAGGGCGTAAATATTCCTGGCCATTTCAAGATCGTAAGAAAAATACAAAACACTGTCACGGGCATACAGGCAGTTGATGTTTGTTAATCCCGATTGGAATAAAACTTTCCTTTTCCGGCTATTGATCGACAGTTGTTCAATGCATTTGCCATTGTTATGCATGGATATGTAAGCCAGGGTTTCCTCATCCATCCAGACAGGGTGAAAAACCTGTACCCCTGTGGGAAAGACTATTTCGTTTTCGGTTTCCCCATTGAAACTATCCAGTATGATGATTGAATATTGATTTTGCTCATTGATTTTTACACAGGCAATTTTATCATCCGAAAGGGAAAGAGAAGGGGCAAAGCATCTGTTTTTTTGTGTGAGTTGTTTTTCTTTGCCAGTTGCCAGCTCCAGAAGTTTGATAACCGAATAACTTTTTTGCTGCCATCTCACATCTGGCAAATATTCCTCCCATACCACATATTTTTCGCCGGCGCTAACATTAGTATTTAAATATCTTCCCGGAGTATGGATAATTGAATCGGATGATCCTTTCAGAAAAACAAATCTTGTGATATCATCAATGCTGGTCCTGACTGCAAAAATACCATAGGGTGTTTCCTGCACAAAACGATAGTTGGTGAAATGTTTTGTTTTCGGAATGTTGAAATGTTCAGGGAGAGGATAAGATAAACCGGCTGTTTCCGTTTTCCATAATGATTTGAGGGAATCGAGTGTTTCATGGTAGAGATCGACTTTCGATTTTGCCCCGTTTTTTTTCAAACCAAGATAAAATGGAGCCCCAAGGTATGGTCTTCGTCCAACCTGATCAATGGTTTTGCTCCAAAAATTAACGTCATGATTTAACTTAGCATAACTAACCATTTGATAACCATACTTATAATGATTTGGAACTAAATGTCTATAACTTCCCAGGTAAGATTGATCGTAGGAATATCGTTTTTCTTTTTCCAGTTCAATGGCCCGAAGTTCCAGGGTAAAATCAGGGGTGCGTCCCCTGCCGGTAGAGGAAAGTGCTGTTTCGTTTGCAACCGCATCACCTTCAAGATACCAGAAAGGCAAATAAGCAGCAACAAGTCCTGTAGCCATTTCACCAAAAATGATCTTCAGCACTTTTGTGAGGCCTTGTTCGAGATTATCCAGCTGCACAACATGGCGGTATTCATGCAAAGCCAATTGTTCTATCCAGTTCTGCACATAAGTATTCTGCGGAGGTGTGGTTACCCACTCAGATCTTTTGGGAGCCCAAACCACATAACCATTCGAGTACACGGATTGATTGTAAAGAATAACAGATATTTTTTTTGGTCTCTTCGAATAGTCAGCGGAGCTATGTTCATATAAATGTTCCAGCAGATTCGCGGCCCGGTTTGCCTCAAGGTAAAATCCGGAGGGATAAATAATTTGAAAATTGTCTGTTTTGATTTGCTTCCATTTGACTGATGCAGGCGCCTGGCCGGTATTATAGAACTGTGCATTAACGAAAACCGGGAGAGCCAGCAAAGCAATGATATAGATATATATTTTAAAAGAGAGCTTCACAGAAAATGGATTTACTCGCAAGGGCTATTTATTTCATACTTAATTTGCTTACTGACAAAACGGATATCTTCAATGGTATAGAAAGCTTTTGGATTGTGCTTGTGAATTACCTGCACTACATTCTCTATATTCTTTCGGTTTACGATGGAGTACAAAATCCCAACTTTTCCCGTACTGCCTTCGGCCTGAATGGATGTTACTCCATAGCCTCCTTCACGCAAGACCTGTGTAAGTGTTGATGCATCTTTTCGTGTAATGATCCTGATCAGTTGTACTCCAAGAGCAAGCTTTTCTTCAATCTTTATGCCCACAAAACTTCCCAGGGCGAAACCAAGAGCATAAGCCACGTAGCAAATCCAATTGTCAAGGTTTTGAAAAATTCTTGTTATGGCAAGCAGCCAAACAAGTACTTCAAAAAAGCCCAGAAAGGGAGCCAGATGTTTGTATCCTTTGGAAATGAAAATAATCTTTATTGTTCCCAGGGATACATCTACAATTCGGGCCAGCATAATGAGTAATGGAAGGATCAGGTAATTAAAAATTTCGCTGTTGAATTGTTCCATTTTATCTCAACTTTCCGAAAAGGTAGGAAATTCCCTGAAATAATTGATTATACAGTTCTTAATTTCCATCTTCCTCTCAAAAATACCAGAACACCCAAAATGGCCAGAATAGATTCGGAAATAAGAATAGAATAAAATACACCATTTTCTTTCATTCCGGCATGTTTGGCTAAAAAATAGGCCAGGGGGATCTCAATTAACCAGAAACAAATAAAATTCAATACGGTTGGAGTATAGGTGTCGCCTGCGCCATTGAATGCCTGAGACATAATCATTCCAAATCCATAAAAAACCATTCCATAACCCATGATTTGAAGGCAGGCTATTCCAACCTCATACGATTTGCCCCCATCAGAAAATAGTTTAATAAAGTATTGGGGAAAAAAGATAAAGCCCAGCATGGTGAATAACATATAGACACTGGTCACCAGAGAAGTATACCATACTGCACGTTCTGCCCGTCCGGGATTTTTTGCTCCCAGGTTCTGTCCGACAAGGGTAGACGCTGCATTGCTGAATCCCCAGGCAGGAAGCAGGAAAAATACAAAAACGCGAATCGCTATGGTATATCCTGCAATCACTTCACTTTTGTAAATGGCAAGAATACGATATAAGATTACCCAGCTTGAAGTTGCAATGAGGTATTGTAGTATTCCTCCGCCTGAAAGATACAGAACTTTCCACATGACCCTCAGTCGGAGAATAAAATCTGATAACCTCAGGTCTATTCTTGATTTGTGCTTAAAGAGAAGATAAAACTGATAGAGTACTCCAATTCCACGGCCTATATTGGTGGCTACAGCAGCTCCGGTTACTCCCATTTCGGGAAAGGGGCCGATGCCAAAAATCAGACAAGGATCAAGCACAATATTGATGGCGTTGGCAACCAGCAATACTCTCATGGAAAGGGCAGGGGCCCCGGCACTTCTAAATATGGCATTGTTAATGAACAGGAGCATGATGACAAAATTACCTCCCATCATGATACGGGTAAAAGAAAATCCGAGATCAATGACTTTTTGCTCGGCATTCATCATTCCCAAAATTCTTTTTGCAAATACAATTCCTATGAAGGCAATAACTATAGAGATCAAAATACCAAGCAGAATGGATTGAGAAGCTGCAATGGAAGCATCTCTATCTCTTTTTTCACCTATCCGCCTTGCAACAATTCCTGTTGTAGCCATGGCAAGACCAATACTTACTGCATAAACCAGGGTCATCAGGGATTCAGTAAGTCCAACTACTGATATAGCTTCGTCTCTCAATCCTGATTTCTCTCCCCATCTGGATACAAACCAAATATCAAGAATTGCAAATAAGGCTTCCATAAGCATTTCCAAAACCATAGGAATGGAAAGCAGGAGAATCGCTTTTCTCAGTTTTATCGTGGTAAAATCATGCTCATAGCCACGTATGGCATCCCATATGTCTCTTAACAGCTGCCGCATAGGTTTTGAAAAAGAACCACAAAACTAGGTCAAATCACAGAGAATGAAATTATTTTCTGCTGTTTTTTTTCTTTCTTAGTATGGTTAACACAGCCCCGGCAATTACTAAGGATGCTCCAAGAATGGAAACCAGAGTAAATTTTTCATGAACGATCCAATCCACATCCATTAGGGTCAGAATACTCATTGCAGAGATGGTAATGATGGGATTGAATGTAATGATTACACTCACCTTATTAGCTTCAAGGTATTTGAATGCGTAAGCTAAGGCTCCGTAAGCCAGCAAAGTGTTGCATCCCAGAAAGAGCAGCAAACCCCAATCAAGGGTTGAAGCTGATGTTATCATATGAAGGTCTACAAAGGGCAAATATCCGATAGCCGGAAGTCCGAAAAGCACAAGATTGAGTTCAAGGGGATGGTATGTTTTCACCAGTCGCTTTTGAAATACGGCATAACCGGCCCACATCACGGCTCCGAAAACAATCCATAAGACACCTTTCTGATACCTGGTAACATTTTCGGCAAGCACCAGGATCTGATCGTGATAGAAAACAGCCAATCCTCCAAATACCAGAAACAAACCAATGATCTGACGAAGAGAAGCTTTTTCTTTGAAAAAAAGAAATCCTGATAGGGCCAGAAGCACAGGGCCGGTTTGAATGAAAATTTGCGCTATGTTGGGTGTTGTCAAATTAATTCCGGAAATAAACCCGATGTAATTAAAACCCAAACATACTGCAGCAAGGATCAGTATCAGGGGCGGCTGTAAAAAAATTTTAAATGATGAAGGTCTTTTTATCAGCAGGTATGCACTCAGAATAAGAAAAGCAATAACAAACCTCATCCAGGTTACTTCAATAGGAGAAATATTTGTCAGGGCAACTTTGAGCACAATGGCCAGAAATCCCCACAACAATGTTGTTGCAAATGCAAACAATATACCTCTGTGAAATTCAGATTTACCTGCCATTGGTTTGAGAATAAGATTGCTAAAATACACTAATATTGTATGAGCTTTGGTTTTTCATTGCATGAGATAAATCAGCACAATGAGAAATAGAAAAACAGATATTAACCTGCATTATTCATGCGTCAAGTTTGGGGCAGATGCGAGGC
>CAYQDZ010000004.1:34895-42033 GCA_964416375.1 uncultured Bacteroidales bacterium | reverse complement strand
ACAACTATTAATCAACAACTTACAGACTGGAAAAACACTTTAGCACGTTCGACTACATAGTTTGAGATAACAAGGATATTTAGCATGGCTAACGTTCCTATAAACAAACCGGCGAAAAGAAGAAATACAAATTCCCTCCTTTATTCGTATTTACCGGAATAATCTGTGTTCTTTTCAAACATGAAGTTTTAGTTGTTTTCAAGAGGGAAACATCAAAAAAAGGGATTGGTTTGAGCCTGTTAAATAAAAAATTACATGACTGTACCATTTTGTGGGGTAAATATATAAATCCTTATGATAAGGAAATTTAATAGATTGGAAATGTTTCTTATTTTTATCATTCTATTTTTTAAGTAGTTACAATTAATCAACAAACCTTCAGAGAACATTCATCAAATGTATTCTTCACTGCTCAGAAAGATCAATGTCAGAAGACAGGAAGTTGGGTTAACCCTTTTTCTGTTTTTATCTTCTATGTTTCTGGGTATTTTTCTCTGTACTTTTGATATAGCAGCACATTCAATATTTTTTAAGCACTGGAAACAGAATGACTTAGCTCAAGCTTTTGTTTATTCCGGTATTCTGGGAGTTGTCATGTTTCATATCTATTCCCTGGCGTACAAACGCATTTCGATTAAAATATTTAATTTCATCAATTTACTCATAATCCTGTTTTCAACACTTGTTTATTTTTCTTTATATCTCTATAATCCATCAGCGCAGGTAGCTTTTTTCAGCATCGTATTTATGTTCCCTGTAAATTTGCTTGCCCTGTTAAATTTTTGGAGATACCACCGAAAAACTTTACACCCTTATCAGGCACGTCATATATTTCCGATCTCTGAGGTGGGATTTATGGCTGGAATGATTATTGGCGGGGCATTGGTTATGTTTTTTCTGTATGTGTTCAAATTGAATTACCTGATCATACCCATTATCTCTGGTATTTCTGCTATCATTCTTTTTATGCTTCAGTTTCCGGTAAATCTGATTCATAGGGCAAATAAGAATTTTAATCACAAAAGGGATCATTTTATTCCTGTAAAGTCATCTTTGCTTATCTTATCCACAAAGTATACCAGGTATCTTTTCTTATTTTCGTTATTGTCTGCAACCATTGGGTTTTTTCTTCATTTTGGATTCATAAGTCTTATTCAGCTCAGATTTGCTGATATTGAAAAGCTATCCATAGTATATGCAACCTTTATCGCGTTGATGTTTCTATTTATACTTTTTACAAATCAGTTTTTGATACGTAAAATTTTGTATTCATATGATTCTCCTTACAGTTTGGTATTGATTCCGGCAGGTCTTGGAATATTCATTGTAATTACGGTTCTCTTTAATTTTATTCTTCGGAAGTTGGTTACCGGAAGTGAAATCATCACCTTGTTTATCATTCTCATGGGAGTCAATAAAGTAATTTATGAAACAACGAAACTGATCATACAAAATCCATCATTCAAAACACTTTACAAAACATTGGATATCCGTTTTTTACAGGTAGTAACTCCAAGAATTGAGGGGACAGTGGTCATGCTGGGGCTGATTGCAGCTGGCTTGATTATTCATGCATTATCTGGTTTTAAACTGTTTATTGTTTATAGTATTTTCCTGGCATCTTTGCTCCTGACGATCTTGTGGTTCTTTGTTGCAATAAAACTAATTAAAGAATACAAAGGCGCATTAAAGGATGTGTATCGAAAACTGCGCATCAGGCGTACAGAGGACCACAAAAGGGAGTCCTATACGGAAAAGATCAGGAAAATACTGGTTGGAGACGATCCCTTAAAAGTAATTAATGCTATGAAGTTATCTGCACAGATCGAGCCTTTAGCCTACGAAAGGAATCTCCAGCGAATGTTAGCCAATCCTCAACCTATAATACAGAATTATGTACTGAAATGCATAGAAGAGGAATCATTACTTCAACTTCTTCCTGAATTAAAGAAGACTCAAGCTTCATCCTCTGATTCAGATGAATTACTGGAAAGAATAATTAAAAGTTTCGAAGAGCGAATGAAGGTTTTTTCATCCGGCATTGATTTGGAGAAACTCGTAAACAGCAGAGATGTGAATAAAAGAGTTCTTGCCGCTGAAATAATCGGAACCAGGGGAGATATAACCTACACATCTACGCTCGTCAATCTCACTCGTGAATTTGAGCCGGATGTTAAGATTGCTGCGGTGAAAGCTATGGCCAGGATGTGCAATGCGGATCACAGTTATATTCTGATCGAATTTCTTAATTCCCCGCAATATCATGCGTATGCCTTTGAAGCTTTGATCGAGATTGGAAATCCGGCATTGGAATACCTCGAACGTATTTTTCTTGATCCTAACACAAGCGATAATCTTCTTTCCAGAGCAATAAGAATTTACGGAAAAATCGGAACAGAAAGGGCCATTGAACTTTTGTTGAATAAACTCGAAAATCAAAGCAAACTAGTTACTGACGCAACAATAGCAGCTTTGCATGAATCTAACTTCCAGGCCAGTTCATTAAATGTCCACAAAATACTGAATATCATTGTACGGGCCATTCATGTTTTGGGATGGAATTATCTGGTTTACACATCCTTTTCAGATGATGAAAAATATTCAAATCTGAAATCTGCTTTCGCCAGAGAGATTGACTTAAATTTTAATGGATTGTTTGACTTGCTTTCATTAGCATACAATACCCGAACCATAAATGAAATCAGAGGATTGATTGATGGAGGGTCAAGAGAAGATATAAGTCATGCGATTGAAATGATGGATCATTTTGTATATGAAGATATCAAGGCTGTCCTTTTCCCTGTATTAGAGAATATTTCGGCCAAAGAAAAGGTGAAAAGACTGCAATATTACTTCCCGATAGAAAGCATGACTGAGGAAGAAATGATATCACAAATGCTCACTCGTAATTACAATCAACTTTCCATTTATCCGCGAGTGTGTGCTATGGAGTTAGCTCTTGAAATGCCTGAATTTGAAGTAAGTGAAGAATTAATAGCAAACATGTTTCATCCGAACAAATTGTTAAGAGAAGTTGCTGCAGTGGTTGTATATAAGAAGGATGAAAGCAAGTTTAAAAATGTTCTGGTCAGGCTCGATTCAGATGTTCAGTTTGAACTCAGAGCAACTCTTGATGAAATCGAAAGAGGAAATCAATTGTTATTGATTGAAAAATTTAATATTCTCCGGGGCATGGATAAGCTATCTGAAATATCTGAAGATACCATTATAAAACTGGCGGAGATGTTTCAGGAGATAAAAATAAATTCCGGACAGATAATTGATCTGAACACCAATGCAAGTAATTTTGCGCTGTTCTTAATCATATCAGGTAAAATTCAATTCGAAAACGGACATGTGATTACATGTACTGAGAAAACGCCTGAATTGTTGTATTCCAACATATTATTAAATTCCGGAATCACCAAGATTGAATTTTTGGATGAAGGAAGTATTTTATTTATTGATCATAAGAACATAGAAGCTTTGTTGTTTGATCATACAGAAATGGCCAATTGTGTATTGAATTGTGTGGAAGAATTTAAATTAGCAGGTTAACGATTTATGATGAATAAAAAGTACGATATATACATTACATATCCATATAGTTTGGTAAAATCGGAGGATAATTTGCGGAACCTGATAGAAACATTTACGGAAAATCTGCAAATTATTCTGACGCGTATTCTGGGACGTGAAGCAAATTTTATTACAAAAGGAAAGGATTTTAGTGACCTTGCATACAGTGAACACATTTTGTCATCATCATTATTTATTTTTTTCACGCATTCAATTTTTGAAGTGGATGCTGACTATAAAAATGAATTACAGGAAATATGTGATCATGTGGGATTGGAAAAAGTTGATCCGATTCGGGGATTTAATAAAGTATTCAAAATATGCCTTGAAGCACCAAAAAATTCTTTGAAACCTGCATGTTTAGATCGGCTGTTGTCGTATAATTTTTATACAAAAAATGTTTACAACCGTAAAATACGAAGTCTTGATTTTGATTCTGAAGATAAATCCGGAGTAATATATAGCAAAATTCTTGATCTTGCCTATGATATATCGGGGAGTATTAAAAATATAGAGAAAAAAACCAGCGATGATGACGAGGCTCCATACGTCTATCTTGGACTTACATCATACGATCAGGAAAATTCCCGTGATGAAATTAAAAGAGAACTGCAACATAATGGATTCAGGGTATTACCTAATTTGGATATGCCTGAAACAAGTGAAGAATTTAAAAATGTAATGCTTACAAATCTCAAAAAAACAGATTTTGCTATTCAACTGATGGGCTCTCAATATGGAGATATTCTAAAAGGGTCGAAATATTCAATGCCGGATTTTCAGAATCAAATAATCAAAGAATATCAAAAAAATAGTGAAAACACAGTTTTTAAAAGACTGATCTGGATACCTCAGCATGCTAAAATGAATGATCATAGGCAGGCATTGTATTTGAAGAGACTAAGAAGAGATGAAGCTGAACTGAATACTGAAATTATTGAAAGTCCACTGGAAAATTTTAAAACAATTTTATCTGAAAAACTTGAACAAACGAACCATACTGAACACCTGAAGTCTGATAATATTTCAAGGGTATATTTATTAACTGAAGAAGAACCTTCGGCAGAGTTTGAAGAATTATACTCTGCCCTGGCCCTTTCAGGCCTTCGGGTATTCACTTTGGATTATCAGGAACAAACAGGAATTTATACAAGACATCTCCAGGCTCTCCGCCTGGCTGATGGCATGATTATTTATCAGCAAAATTCAAGTGAATATTGGCTAAGGAGCAAGCTCCGTGATATTATTAAAGCTCCGGGAATTGGAAAGAGAGAACCATTTAAAAAGATAGTCATTATATCAAAAATAAATCCCGATCCGGAACTGATACGAATGATTAATACCAAGGTTGAAGTATTGAATCATGAGGAACTTAATTCGGATTTGATTTTACAAAAACTAATTTCTGAATGATCACTAATAAAGTACAGGCAACATATAATCTGAAGGAGCAGGATAATCCATTTCCGGGATTGCGTGCTTTTGGAATAGAGGAAAGCCATCTATTCTTTGGTCGTGGAGGGCAAAGTGAAGTGATTCTTGAACACTTGGCAACCAATCACTTTGCAGCTGTCACAGGGGCCTCCGGTAGTGGAAAATCATCACTCATATATTGCGGTTTAGTACCCATATTATACGGTGGGTTTATTTCCGGTTCGGGTTCCAATTGGCGAATTATTGCTACACGTCCCGGAAATCAACCGGTTAAAAATCTTGCTGAAGCCATTGCAGATTCTGAAACTCATAAAAATCATTCAGATTCGAAGAAAGAGGAATTAACAAGAAATATTGTCTATGCATTATTAAGAAGAAGTTTTTTTGGATTGGTAAATGCTGTTTCTCAAATGGGACTCAAAAAAGGAGAAAACATTCTCCTTATCATTGACCAGTTTGAAGAGCTTTTCCGATTTAAGGAAAGCAGAGATAATACACTTACCACGATAAATGAAACAGAAGCATTTATTAAACTATTAGTTAATGCAGTTCATCAACGCAAATTACCGATATATGTCGTCGTTACAATGCGTTCAGACTTTATCGGAGAATGCAGTCATTTCCAGGAGTTAACAAGCTTAATAAACGACAGCAACTTTCTTTTGCCACAGATGACCCGCGAGGACTTTTCACAAGCAGTTCTTGGGCCTATTTCAGTGGCACAAGCCGAAATAGACCCTCAATTGTATCAGCAAATATTAAACTCTATTGTCGAGGGTACTGATCAGTTGCCCGTCTTGCAGCATGCCATGATGCGTACCTGGGAATTCTGGAAAAAGTACAATGAACCGGGGACTCATATCAGATTGCGTGACTATGAAGCTGCCGGTAAGATGGAAAATGCTTTGTCCATGCATGCAAATGAAGCCTATGAGGTACTTTCTGAAGAAGGGAAGAGAATATGCAAAAGTATGTTTAAGACCCTTACTGAAAAGAGTTTGGACAATAAAGGGATCAGACATCCGGCAACAATCAGAGAGATAGCTGATATTGCACAGGCCAGGATTGAAGATGTGATGGAAGTTGTAAATGTTTTTCGTTCAAGAGGAAGATCGTTTGTTACACCGGCAGAAAATGTTGAACTGACGGAGAGCATAGTAATCGATATTTCTCACGAGAGTTTAATGAGGGTCTGGGATAGATTGAAAGGATGGGTGGAAGAAGAAACGAATGCTGTTCAGATGTATTTGCGACTGTCCGAAGCTGCATCACTTTATCAGATCGGAAAGACCGGTCTCTGGAGACCTCCGGATCTGCAACTTGCCTTAAACTGGAAAAAGACTCAACAACCTTCTCTGGCCTGGGCAAAAAAATATAACCCCGCGTTTGAAAAGGTAATGGTATTTCTTGATGCAAGTGAGAAAAAATTTCTGCAGGAGGAGCAAAATAAAATTAAGTTGCAACGCAGAACCCTTAACAGGACAAGAAGATTTGCAATGTTTATGGGAATAACAGCCGTACTGTTTCTGGGTTTGATGTCTTACGCTTTGAACAAAAGAAAAGAAGCAATGGAGTTGAAAATACAGGCTGAAAAATTTGCAGCCTTTATGGAACTGGAAAAAAACATGGCTGTCGAAGAGAAGGATGTTTCTGAGGTTCAACGTCTGCGTGCCATGCTGCAAAAAGATTCGGCTGAAAAAGCCGAAATGATGGCCTTATTTCAGCTTAGTGAGGTAAAAGAAGAAGCATCGGTAGCATATGATCTGGTAGATGAAGTTACACAACATAGTGAGGAACTTGAAAAAACCACTCAACAGGCCAACTACCAGCGTGAGCTGGCACAAATTACGGCTCAGCAAGCCATTAAAGATCAAACCCGTGCTGAACAGGCAAAATCGGTGGAATTGCGCAAGCGAATGATTACTACAGCTCAAACAATGGCTATTAAAGCAACACAAATAGAGAACAAGAATTTAAAGGCTTTGCTGGCCTATCAGGCTTATAAGTTTAATACGCAGTACGGCGGAGATAATAACAATCCTGATATTTACCAGGGATTGTACAATGTGTTTACAGCATTTAAAGGAAAAAATTACAATTCTTTTAGCGGACATGAAGGAGCTGT
>CAYQDZ010000004.1:32378-34795 GCA_964416375.1 uncultured Bacteroidales bacterium | reverse complement strand
GAATTTATCCGGGGGAAAGACATTCTTATTTCCATTGGCAGTGACAAATCAATCATTTACTGGGATCTTTTATCGGGTGAGAAGAGAACAATTGCAACACATCCAACAAGAATCAGGACGATCAGTGTTTCCGGAGATGGCAATTCTGTGTATGGAGGGACGGACGATGGAAAATTGATACGCTGGAATATTGCAAACGGTGAATCGCGAATGATTTATGATAACAAGGGCAACAGCATTAATGCATTGGCCATGAACAATTCAGGCTCAAGATTGGTTATGGGAGATAAATCAGGGAATTTAATTGTTGTTGACCTGAAGACCGGAAAACGATTATCACAAGTGAAAGGACATACAACAAGAATTCTTGATGTAAATTATAGTCCGGATAATTCACAAATTGCCTCATCAAGTTTTGATGGTACGATCAGAATATGGAATGCAAAAAAATTATCCGAGAATCCTGTCATAATAACGGAACATGAATCGTGGGTGTTTGCCATTGCATTTAGCCCTGACGGCAAGACTTTGGTATCTTCCAGTGAAAAGGGCGAGATTTATTATTGGGCGACCAGTACCAAATATATGGCTGATGAAATTTGTAAATTTGCCACCAGGAATTTCACCGACCAGGAGTGGGACATTTATGTAGGTATGGATATAGCATATCAGAAAACCTGCACTAATCTTGATTAACATGAAGAATAAAAAATCATGGAATAAAAACATTCAAAAAGTGAATAATAAAATCATTTACAATGAGAATATTTAATTTCATACTCCTGTTATTATTTGTTCTTTCAACTTTGAGTTTGAACGCACAGAAAAGTTGTTTGAATACATTAAGGGAAGCAAAGGAGCTTTATGAAGGAGGCCTTATTGATGAGATCCCGGAGTTATTGTCAGGCTGTATGGTATCCGGATTTACGCGTTCGCAACGAATAGAAGCATACAAACTGATCATTCTTGCCTATTTGTTTGATGATGATCAGTTTCAGGCGGAAAAAATGATGGACGAATTCCTGAAAAAATTCCCTGAATATGAAGTCGGGACAAACGATCCGGTTGAATTTGTCTATCTTCTGGAATCCTATAAGACATCTTCATCTTATTCCTTCAATTTGTTTTTCGGGCCAAATTTTACTGATCCGAGAATTACCAAACGCTATTCAACCCTCGATCAAACCCAGGCCGAGTTCAGGGATGAAGCGGGGATCGGGTTTCATGTCGGATTTGGTGTGAGCAGAAATTTATGGAAATCTCTTAACATCAATATTGATGGCATTTACAGCTGGCAAAATTTTACCCTTATTGAGAAATCGACAGTTCGGATTGGCAATAGCACAAGAAGTTTTACAGAAAGCAAAGTAGTGGAGACATTGAAGAAAGTTGATGTTCCGTTGAGTTTCACTTATGGTTTCGGGAAAGGCAACTTAAATTATTTTGCACGCCTGGGCGGGATGGTGAGTTTTACATTGGAAAACTCTCTTTCACCTGAAAGGACACAGTATGGTGCAGAAACAATATCCGAAATTGAGACCGATATCAGCAGTCAGAGGGCACAAATATCGTATGCTGCTCTTGGGGGATTGGGGCTGGAATACAAAATACCCAGAGGATTTATAATATTGGATGTCAGGTGCCATGTCGGTTTAAACAATATGGTTAATGAAAGTGACCGATATGATTTTCCACGCTTCTGGTCAAGGTATTTTTACGTGGATAACAATTACATGCTCGACCACTTAAGTGTGAGCCTGGGATATTATTTTTCCATTTACCAGTCAAAAAAGAACAGATTTTAATTTTTCATTATGAAACGAACATAAACTTTTTTAATCAATAATTAAAAATCAAACATGATGAAAACAAGTTCATGTGAGAGGGTAGCGGTTACAGATGTTCTCAAATTTTTAAGTACATTATTATCAATTAGTTAAAAATTTTAAACGAATGAAATACAGGATACTATTTATTCTCTTCATTTTATCTGTAATCTTTTCGTGCGATAAGGAAGAGTTTTCACTCGATCAGGCTGACCCCTTTATCAAATATTTTGGAGGCGACAAACCCTTTGCCGGAATGCAGGTATTGACTGCAGAAGACGGGGGATATATTGTTTTAGGGAATATTGAAAATTCCGGCAGGAGCCAGGACATTTGCCTTGTGAGAACAGATAAAAACGGCAATACCATAGGTCCGATGAAAGTCTATGGCGGGTTGTTTGATGATTTTGCGTATGCCATAAAGAAAAATGCTTTCGGCTATATTATAGCGGGCAGCACAAAAGCATCAAGGCTGGGTGATAAAAATATTTACCTGATTCAGATTAATGAGCTGGGGGATACCTTATGGACCAAAAGTTTTGGTGAAAGTTTTGATGATGAAGCCTTCGATGTGCTTGTTCTTGATAATGG
>CAYQDZ010000004.1:0-32278 GCA_964416375.1 uncultured Bacteroidales bacterium | reverse complement strand
TTTGGAACCGAAGGTGATTCGGAAATACGTTCTCTGGTGAATGCAGGAAACAATACCTACTACGCAGCATGCAATATGGAATCTTCTCAACGTGATGAATCGCAGATACGAATTATAAAATTCAAACACGATGACCGCGACCGCCCGGAAATATTGTGGACAAAGGACTTTGGGGAGCAGACATTTAACCGGATTTCCTGTATCAGGGCAAACAACAATTCAGTAACACTTGTTGGTACCTCCGGAGCAAATATTGAAACAGGCGACTTATTGCTGATGAAGCTTGATGCGGAAGGGAATACCCCGGAATACTTTTATACGGGCGACGGGACTTCTTTTAAAGGAACCGGTTTTGACTATACATCTGATGGAGGGTATATCATTACAGGATCGAATTATTCCAGTGAAAACAGTGTTATTACACTGGCAAAATTGAATTCTGAAGGCAATTTTTAGCCATTCGTTCCCTGCATATTTTATATCCTTTAGATAATGATACATGGAATTCATCAAATAGATACAAATTCAAGGCATTGATTCGTTAATTTTACCATTCTTTCATTTAAGAAACCTTATGACTATGAGACCGTTCAGGATAAAAAAATATACAATAGCAGCGCTGGCTACTTTTTTTTCAGTTCTCAGTTCAGTTGCTCAACCAATAAGCATTAGTCTTTCCTCAGAAGATGTGAATGAAAATGCATTCGTTCCTGCCTATGTGGGTACCCTATCAGTGTTTCCTGATACTCCGGTTACATATTCCATTGTATCGGGAGGTGCCAATTTTGAGATTTCGGGAACCGACATTCTCAGAACCCTGGTTGAATTCGACTATGAAAGTACTAAAACAGCCAGTGTTACAATTGCAGCAGACGATGGTGTTGGTATCAAGAATCAAGATTTTGAAATAACAATCATTGATATAAACGAAGCCCCGGTACTTTCCGTTATCGAAGGAGACATATTGCAATACGATGAAGAGGATCCGCCAACCGATATAACATCAACAATAGTCGTTGCCGATCCTGAAGATAAGATCACTTCAGCAACCGTTTCCATTACCACAGGTCGGGTTAATGCGGAAGATCGGCTTGATCTGACCTCGGCACCTTTTCCGTATACTAGAAATTACAATGCTTCATCCGGTGTGTTAAGCATCACTGGAACAGGAACGGCTGCTGAATACCAGACAGCCTTAAGAGATGTAACGTATGAAAACATCGAGGATGAGGATCCGGATGAAGGGACCCGGACCATTGTTTTCCAGGTACGTGATGGCAGTTCCTTCAGCAATACAGTATCACGCCAGTTAAAGGTAAATGGAGTGAACGATCCTCCTGTGGCAAGCCTTGTTTCCATTACCGGAACAGGAGCTATAGGGGATGTGCATACTGGAAATTATACCTTTTCTGATCCGGAGGATGGAATTGTTGAAGGAGAATCAACTTACAAGTGGTATACTGCAAACGATGAATTTGGAACAGGAAAAGCCCCAATTTCAGGGGCGACCGCTAAAACCTATACTCCTGGTGATACTCAGGCGGGAAAATACATTCAGTTTGAAGTTACACCGGTTGATCTGGATGATTTGGAAGGCGATCCTGCCCTTAGTAGCTGGTTTCCTATCAGTGATTTACCCACCGCAACCATATCGGGCAATGTAACCATTTGTAACGATGGTTCCGAAGGCATATTATCCGTAGTTTTAACAGGAGTGGCTCCCTGGGCGTTCAGTTACACCATAAACGGAGGCACAAAGATACCGGTTACTGGTATTGCTTCATCACCATATGAACTTAGCAGCTCTTTAGTAGGAACCTACATAGTAACAGATGTAAGTGATAACCTGAATGATCATGGTCTTGTTTCAGGTACAGGAACCATAAGTTATTATCCTCAGGTATCCGCTATCCTGACTCAGAGTGAATATTATCTCTGCGATAATACTACGGAAACTCATGAATTGCCTGTTATCCTTACAGGGACATCTCCCTGGTCATTCAGTTACAGGAGAATTGGCGACCCGCCTGCAGATTCATCAGTACAGACCTCATCCTCAACAGCAAGTTTTATACCTGTAACGGCGGAAGATGTTGGCGTTTTTGAAATATTGCACGTATGGGATGCAAATTGTGTGGCAGAAGGCACAGGTACCACAGAGGTTATTTTACGCGACAGTCCCATAGCCACCTTGTCGGGAGATGCTACAGTCTGTCCAGGCGAACCGGCCACTCTTTCAATAGAACTTACAGGAACCGGACCCTGGATAGTATCCTATACAAGAAACGGCGGTAGTGAAACAACGATTTCGGTCCCCGGTACGACTCCCTTTACCTATGAATATCCCGTTTCACAAAGCGGATTATATGAACTGACGGGAGTTTCTGACACACAGAATGAGGGTTGTGCCTATGGCTCGGCCACTATTCTTAAACATGAACTTCCTTCGGCAACCATTTCAGAGATTGGCATCATTTGTCAAAATACCGATGTTGATGTTGAACTCACAGGTACAAACCCCTAGTCCTTCACTTACCAGCATGAATCGGATGATCCTGTTACGATTTCAGGGATCACTGAGGGCCCTTATTTATTATCGCTTGATTATTGGGGAGAATATAATATACTTGAAGTAACAGATGAAAATTGCACCAATACCGGACCCGGCCTGCCAGGTATAGAGGTAGAACCGGCTCCTCCGGTTGATTTGTATGGTCTTGAAGATTATTATAGTTTTGATTCCGACCCGGTCGACTTATCCGTTGATCCTTCCGATGGCGATTTTGATGAATCAGATTTTCCAAATGCCATTATAGACATTGCAGGTACTTGGACTTTTTATCCAAGTATAGCTTATGGTGGATTCGGTTCACCTTTTCAGGTCGTGTATGCATGGGAAGAACCTGCCACAGGTTGTATAGGCCGTGCAAGTAAAACTGTGTTTATTGTTGAAGAAGATATTGAGATTCAGGTTGTGGATCCGAAACCAGCCAAAATGAGGTATTGTTTTAATGACGATACGATTACAATTTTAGGGATAAATAATCTAAGTAAAGATACTGGAAGTTTTTCTATTGAGGGTAACGAAGGATTAATTGACCTGGGAAATAATTATGCTTATCTTCTTCCTTCGGTGATTCAATCGGGAACCAGGAAAGTGACATACTCGGTCTATTTTCCTGTTGACGGCTGGAAAACGGGTGAAAAAGATTTTACATTCGAGAAAATAGAAGCGGATTTCAAATGGGACAATGAATGTTTCGAAGGACAAAGCCTGGTGAATTTTTATGACAAGTCAGATGGCGGAGGGGCTGTTCTGGACAGTCACCGCTGGACATTCTTTTTTCCCGAAGAACCTGTTTTCAAATCCGGTGACAGCATTGCCCTTACATTTGATATAATGGATACTTATCCCATTGAATACATTGTCGGATCGGAGAATGGTTGTTTTGATACCATAAACAAAGATCTGATCCTGAGACCCATCATACCCGTATCTGATCTCCCGTATGAAGAAGATTTTGCCGGAGGAATGTCCGACTGGTTAGATTATGCTGCCACAGAGGGAGGAACGAACAGCTGGAAATTTGGCAGGCCGCAGGGAGAAAAATTTAATGCAGCAACAGGAGTGAAGGCATGGTATACCGATGTGCTGGATGTTCTGGAAGAGGAGCAGTCCTATGTCATCAGTCCCTGTTATGATTTCACAGGCTCAAAAAGGCCTATGATCAAAATGGATATATGGAGAGCATTTTCACAGTTTGACGGGGCGGTTTTACAATATACATTCGATAACGGAGAGCGTTGGTTTGAAGTGGGAGCGATTGACGATGGCATCGAATGGTATAACCAGTATAACATATGGGGAATTCCCGGGGGACAGGGCCTTGGCTGGTCGGATAAAACAGATGCAAACTGGGTGGAAAGCCGGCACAAACTGGATATGCTCGAGAATAAGGACGTAGTCAGGTTCCGTATTGCTTATGGTGCTCCGGATGGATATCCTTCGGAACGGGATGGTATTGCATTTGATAATATCTGGATTGGAGAAAGATCGAAAAAGGTTTTGGTTGAACATTTTACCAATGCCGGCGATACGCTTTGCAAGCGCATCAATGAAGAATTCAACGAAGTGATCAACACCAACCTGGAAGATATCATTGATATTCAATACCATATGTCTTACCCGGGAGCAGATACATTTTATGTTCTAAATCCCGGTACGTCTGACACCAGAGAGTATTATTACAGTCTGCCTGATATTCCTTATGCCTTCATAGACGGAGGAAGAAATGGTGCGGATGCTTTTATATTGAATTACCGTGAAGAACAAAATGAACTGGACGAAATGGACCTTACATTGACATTGGCCGCATTGGCAGATAACCTGTTTCAGTTAGACATTTCAACCACGGTTGGAAACAATTCCTTAAGCATAGATGTCGATGTGAAAGCAGTACAGGATGAGGAAGAGAAAGACTTAACATTGCAGGTAGCCGTAATGGAGAGATTGATTAAGGATGTTGTTGGTGAGAATGGGGAAACACGATTTGAAAATGTGTTAAGAGACATGCTGCCCAATGCACAGGGCACATCATTTAACAGAAGCTGGACTGCAGGTGATCAGGAAAGCCTGAGTTTTGACTGGTTCTACCAGGATGTTTTTGATCATGAGGAACTGCGCGTGGTTGCATTCATCCAGGATGATGCTACCAAAGAAGTATACCAGGCTGAGATTGACAATCCTTTTTCATTGGTTAGCATCGAGGACAATGAAACAGGCAGTGGCAACAGAATGAATATTTATCCAAATCCGGCCTATGATAAAGCCATAGTAAGTTTTGGAAAACCTCTTCAGAAATCTGCTGCATTGCAGTTGATAGATTACACCGGAAGAATAGTATACATGGATAGGCTGAATGGCGGAGAACAGTTGATCAATCTGTCCCTTGAGGGATTCGATTCCGGCCTTTACGTTGTGAGAGTATATGATGATAAGGATTTGCTATATACTGAAAAACTGGTGGTCATTGACAATAAATGATAGTTGAACAGAGTTTGATAGTACATAATTCCCTGCTTAACAATTTTGTTTGAAAATCTCCGGTAGTTTACCGGAGGTTTTTTTGCTTCCCTTAATGCAGTACCTAAATGTATATATGACCCTGAAAGGGTCAGATATGAATAACCGTCCCAATTATTGGGACGGATAATATAGAATACGTAATAATCTTTCCCCGAAGGGGGTAAATTTCAACTTATGGAAAAAACTGTTCATTAATTTGAATACCTGCTTCAACTAATAGTGAGCGCAGTTCATCATGAAAAGATTCTTTCCTGTGATGGGTTTGTTGGTTTTTAATATAGTTTATTATCCTGTCTTTTTCTTTAATGGAATAGGTTAGTGCTGCATATCCGTCAGCCCAACCTCTAAAACTTATAAATCCTCCATGCTGTTTCAACCAGATGGAGGTCGATGTTTTGATATCTCTCATATAATCAGCTAATGCAATATTAGGATGAAGGTCACTAAGGATGTGAAGGTGATTCTGCATTCCATTAATCCGATACAAATGACATTTCTTTTTTATTATTATGCCTGTTATATAAGCAAAAAGTTCATGGTTATGCTCTGAAGATAATGTAGGTTTGTTTCCCTTGGTACCAAATACTATGTGGTAGAGAATTTGACGGTAACTTGACATTTTCTATAACTGGATTATTAACCCCTTTCAGGGATTTATTTTAACACATTATGAACCACTCCAAAAATCGGGGTGGTTATTCAAATTTAACCACTTCGTGGTAAAAACTGAAAAAAACTAGCATTACAGCATAAATTTTTTTTATGTAATGAATATAAGTAAATTACAAAGGTTTAAATAAAATTTACGAAAGCCAGGTGGAATTTTATTAGTTAATTTTTCGTAATAATTTCCGCAAATTTATACCCGAATTCCCGAAGTGCTTTTGCTTCATCAGCACTCGGGGAGAAGCGTGAGGCCATCCCGTCCAGCACAACATCAAATTTGAGCATTTTCAGATACTCTTCTATAAGTTTTACGGCTTCTCCACTCCATCCATAGGATCCGAATGCTGCGGCTTTTTTCCCTTTATCCCGTATAGGATTTACTACGGAAAATAATTTGTAAACAGGAAGAACCGTATTTTGATTTATCGTTGGAGAGCCAATGAGCAAAGCATTGCTTTTCACAATGTACTCCTCAAGTTCACCCAGCATGATGTTTTCAATGTCAACAACATGAATTTCACAATCTATTTTCTCTTTGATTGCACCGGCGATCGTTTCAGCCATTTTTCGTGTATAGCCATAAGCAGAAACATAAGTAATCAATACATTGCTGCTCTCACAGACGGAATCTGCCAGGTATTGTTCAACAAAATATTTTGTTTTTTTTAGTGCGTTTTTCCAGTATGAGCGAAGAATGGGTCCATGCCCGGGGCATATCATAATAATCGGAAGGGATTCAATCTTTTCCAGAGCTTTTAGCATGAATTTGCTAAAGGGTTTCAGTATTACATCAAAGTAATATTTGTAAGCCTGATCATAATTTCCCACTTTGTCATCAAACATTTTTTCATCACAAAAATGCGCACCGAATGAATCGCAGGTAAAAAGCAATTGATCCTCTTCAAGATAGGTATAGATGGTGTCGGGCCAGTGAAGATTCGGGGCACTGATAAAGCGTAATGTTTTGTTGCCCAGTGAAAGAGTATCCTGATCTTTCACGATTACAGCCTCAAAGGGTTCATTGATCATTTCGTTCAGGTAATTGATTGCCTGTCTTGATCCGTATACTTTAGCATGAGGAGCTAACTGCAGCAGGTTTTTAATATTGCCTGAATGATCCGGTTCGGTATGATTGACGACAATAACTTCAATTTCTGATGGATCGGTAAGGGTTTTGATCTTGTTGAGAAATTCATTTTGAAAGGATTCCTTAACCGTATCAATCACGGCTTTTTTATCAGCATCAACAAAATAAGAATTGTACGTTGTGCCGTTTTGGGTTTCCATTACGATATCAAAACTCACTATGTTTGTGTCCAGAACGCCTATCCAGCTAACAGAATCAGTTATCTTCAAAATTTTATCATCATGCATCATCAAACGAATTTATATGATTTGAAAGTTCAAAAATAGAAAGATTTATTTTATCGTGAGTTCGAGCTATAATTAGTTTTTACTATTGAATTTCAGATAGGTATTCATAATAAGATATGTGAGAAAGCCTGAAAGGCTTAAACATCTAATAACCACAGGTGAAACCCGTGGTATTAGGATGGGATCCTTCTCATGTTGCATCTGCTGAAATACATTAGAGATTTAAGATTGTATGCGACAAAACCGGATCATTATATCGTGGATATTTTGCATTTGATAGTTGGATGTTTTAGGCGCATGCTAAATTTTATTTATCAGTTAACCTGGTAGTTGCGCCAACTTACAATGAACATTTTTTTCCCAAGGCGATGCCTTGGGTTATTCAAGTGTGATTCTTTCAGGATCATGAGTACAATCAATTGTATCTTTTAAGTAACTTATTTTAGGGTAGCAGAAAAGTCTTAAATTCACGATTTTTTAAAAAAAAGGGAATAAAAAAAGCCGCTTTGTGAATTGCGGCTTTCTATGAATAATAAATGAGTGTTTATTCTTCTTTTTTCTTGCAACAAGATTTGGTGCAGTCTTTGCTGCATTCAGCTTTCTTTTCTGAGCATTCTTTTTTGGTTTCAGAAGCTTCACCCTCTTTTGCTTTGGTATCGTCATCCTGAACAACTGGTGTTGATTCAATGGTAGTTGACTCAGAGGCAAATGAAACAGATCCTGCCAATAAAAACAATGCAAAGGAAGAAATCAAAAGTACTTTTTTCATAGTCTTGTATTTAAGTATAAATTTGATTCAAAAATAACTGCAATTTAGAAGGAGTATTGTTAAGGGCTTGTTAAAATCACCGCCCAACAGTTAAATAATTGTGAAAATAAATCAGACAAGCTGAGCGATCTTTGTTATTTTGTTTCTTGAAACCTGGTTCAGATCGCAAAGTATTTTCGCAGAGAGAGGAAGAATTACGTCCACCCTTGACCCAAATTTGATAAAACCCAATTCATTGCACTGTTTTACAGGCATTCCTTTTTGGGAATCGTTGCAAATACGACGAGCAAGGGCACCGGCAATTTGTTTTACCATGATTTCCTCTCCACCCGGGGTTTTTATGACCAGGGAGAAGCGTTCGTTTTCTGTGGATGATTTGGGATGCCATGCAACCAGATAACTGCCCTTATGGTATTTGGTATAGAGTATGGTTCCGCTAACAGGATAGATGTTCTGATGTATATTCAGGGGAGACATGAAGATGGATACCTGTATTCTTTCGTCTTTAAAATATTCGGATTCAAAAATTTTTTCAATGACTACAAATTTTCCGTCGGCAGGAGAAACTACAATGTTTTCATCCAGCAATGCTTTTCTTACCGGAATTCTGAAAAACCATATTATGAGAAGAAAAAGCACGAAAAATGGAAGTGAAATAAGAAGCTTGAAAGGAATGTCTACAGGTATATAAATTGAACTTATTATTACAATTATCAAGATGACAGATGCAATTACGATTATATTTTTGCCTTCCTTATGGATATACATGTTTATGGTTTTATAACAAATTGAAGGTAAATAAAAATTACAGGTATTGCAATAAGCAAAGAATCGATCCTGTCAAGGATGCCTCCATGTCCGGGCAATATCTTCCCGGAATCTTTAATATCGGCGGTTCGTTTTATAAGAGATTCAAGGAAGTCACCTGCAACCGCAAAAATGGTTGTCAGAAAACCGAATATGAACCAGTTTGCAATACCAAAAAACGGAAAAAAATGATAAAAGATCAGTAGAACGGGAATAACCATGATCAGTCCTCCAATAAATCCTTCCCAGGATTTAAGCGGAGATATCCTTTTCAGAATTTTGTGTTTCCCGAACGATATACCGCTTAGATATGCAAAAGTATCGTTGGTCCATATGATAATAAACAGAGCCAGTACAAAAGGTATTTTCACTCGTATGGATGCCTGTTGAATAAGGTTTAAGAGCAAAAGGGGAAGGGAGACATATACTGCACAGAATAAGACAAATGAAAGATGCAGTACAGGGTTTTTAATTTTAAGAAAAACTGTTGAAACAAACACTGCAACAGGTATGGCCATTACAGGCAGGAATACATAAGCAGCAGAAAATCCCAGGTTTAATAACACAATTGCAATGATCATAAAAAAAGTATTTGCAATAACCCAATAATTTGCAGCTTGCAGTTTTAATCTGGCCCCTATTTTATTTAATTCCAGTAAAGCAAAGTGATTGATCAGGACAGTGATTATTCCGAGAGCAACAGGATGAAAAATCAATGAACATACTATGAGGGATACATAGACAGTTCCTGCGATTGTTCTGGTTACTATATTCCTCATTTGATTCAGAAGTTTATCAGATATTGGTTCGAAGATAATGATTATTGACAGGTTTTTTAGTGAAAAGGATTTGTTCTGCTACGAATTTACATTTTTTAAAATGTATTTTGCTCTGATGGCATTATTCCGTTCGACATAGATTTCCAATGTTCCGAATTGATAATTAGTGTCTTTTTTGTTGATTACAACAGCATCAATATTCTCTTCGTGTAATAAATCCTTTGCTATTTCGGCAAGGTATGCCACAGAAGTATTATATACACAAACCCAGTTCTTTTCCATGTGCTAATATAGGCAAAATGGATTGTAAGTTTGCCCGCCTCAGGTTGCTATGCGCCAGTATCTGTATTACTCTTTTTACCTGTTGCTTTTCTGCTCTTTGATGATGCAGTTGATTTCACTGCAGCTGTTTTTTTTCGGGTAGATGGATTTTTCTTTGACTTTGCTATTTCTTTTTCAACCAAAGGAACTTCATCGGGATCTGTTTTTTTTTTCCCGAAAATATGCTCCAGATCTTCAGCAAAAATGACCTCTTTTTCAAGCAAAAATTCTGCAAGTTTTGTAAGGCCTGATTGATTCTCATTAAGTACCTTTATTGCTCTTTTATATTGATTGTCAATCAATTGACTAACTTCATCATCAATCAGCTCAGCAGTTTTTTCACTGTAAGGTTTGGTGAATGAATATTCACTTTGACCGGATGAATCATAAAAACTTTTGTTTCCTATTTTTTCGCTCAATCCAAAATAAGATACCATTGCATATGCCTGTTTGGTAACTCTTTCAAGATCATTCACAGCTCCTGTCGATATTCTTTTAAAATTGATTTCTTCTGAAGCCCTTCCTCCAAGTGCTGAACACATTTCATCCAGCAACTGTTCACGGGTTGTTATCTGTCTTTCATCAGGAAGATACCAGGCGGCACCCAGGGCTTTTCCTCTGGGGATAATAGTTACCTTTACAAGCGGATTAGCATGCTCCAGCAACCAGCTAACAGTGGCATGTCCCGCTTCATGAAATGCAATGGTCCTCTTTTCCCGTTGGGTGATGATTTTATTTTTCTTCTCCAATCCGCCAATGATTCGATCAATGGCATCAAGAAAATCTTGTTTTTGAACACTTTTTTTATTTTTTCTTGCTGCAATCAAAGCTGACTCATTACATACATTAGCTATATCAGCACCGGAAAAACCGGGAGTTTGTTTTGCAAGAAATTCTACATTCAGATTTTTATCTAATTTAAGAGGTTTCAGATGAACCTTAAAAATTTCAGTACGCTCGTTCATATCCGGCAACTCAACATGTATCTGACGGTCAAATCTTCCTGCACGCATAAGCGCCCGGTCAAGAATATCAGCACGGTTTGTAGCAGCAAGTATAATGACTCCTGAATTTGAAGCGAATCCATCCATTTCTGTCAGGAGCTGATTTAGTGTATTTTCCCTTTCATCATTTGCCCCGAAATTTGGATTTTTACCTCTTGCCCGGCCAATAGCATCTATTTCGTCTATAAATATAATACATGGAGATTTTTCTTTTGCCTGTTTAAAAAGATCACGAACTCTCGAGGCACCTACTCCTACAAACATTTCAACAAAATCGGAGCCTGAAATGGAGAAAAACGGAACATTTGCTTCACCTGCAACTGCTTTAGCCAATAATGTTTTTCCAGTACCCGGAGGGCCAACCAGTAAGGCCCCCTTTGGAATTTTTCCTCCCAGATCGGTAAATTTCTTGGGCTTTTTCAGAAATTCTACGATTTCCATTACTTCTATTTTGGCTTCCTCAAGGCCGGCAACATCTTTAAAGTCTGTTTTAACGTTGGTATCTTTATCAAATATTTTTGCTTTTGATTTTCCCACATTGAATATGTTTCCGGCTCCTCCCGGACCTCCGGATGCACCGCTCATCCGACGGAAAATGATTAGCCAAATGACCACGAGAATGGCAAGTGGTAACAACCAGGTAAACAATTCACCAAACAAATCTTTGCGTTTTTGAGCGAGGGGGTAAATTTTCTCATGTTCTTCAAAATTCTCCTGTGCTTCATCCAGCATTTTGAGAAATACCTCCACGGAAGGAAAGTCGTATCGATAATGAGGCCCGCTTTGGGCAAATTTATTTAATCCACGATTTAAAACTTCACTGTGTTTGGGGCTGTTAAGCTTGTCTGTCTTGATGTAAATTTCTGCAAAGGTCTGATTGATTATGACAATTTTTTCCACCTCATGTTTCAACAGCATTTCATTTTTAAATTCTTGCCAGTTGGTTTCAATGGGATTTCTTCCACTGTTTACCAATAACATGGAGAGAAGTGCAATACCTATAAGAATAGGTACCAGAAAGGTATTAAACTTACTTTTTTTATTGTTATTTCCCGGGCCGGGTTTATTGCCCGGTATTTTATTTTTTATCGGTCTCTGTTTATTGTCTGCCATTCCTGATATTCTTTAATGGTAATTTTCATCTATATGAGAAATGTGAGCATCACCCCACAATTCTTCCAGTCGATAATAATCCCTGAATTCCTTCTGAAAAATATGAACAATTATGTCGCTGAAATCTAGTAGGATCCACATTGCATTTTCCATTCCTTCACGATGATTTACCCTTTGATTCAGACTTTCATTGACTTTTTTTTCGATCGAATCTGCAATTGCACTTACCTGGGTATTGGAATTAGCATGGCAAATAACAAAATGGTCACAAATTGAATTTTCTACCTTTGCAAGGTCAAGATCAATAATTTCCTGGCCCTTTTTTTCCATCATCCCTTCAATAATATTTTCCAGCAGTAAATTATTGTTTCTCAACAGTTTAAAAACTAATTATTATTCAATGCACAAATGTAATGAAATTATGACTATTTCTGCCATAGGAATATTATTCTAATTTTGGCAGTAAATCATGCTATCGTCACATTGGCAGTATATGTAGCAATAACAATACCAAAGCAGAAGAAACCAGTTATTTGTCCGAAAAACATGAAAAATTTTGCAATAAAGCATGTACAGGAGGTTGATTCTACCAACAACTACCTGAAGAAACTCATACGGAATCAAGTGCTTGAAGAAGGGACTGTTATTTTGGCAGATTATCAGAAATCGGGGAAGGGACAAGGTCAAAACTCATGGCATTCCGGCAAAGGCCTTAATCTGACTTTTAGTTTATTGCTTCATCCGGGCATTTATGCAGATCAATTTTTTTACCTGACTGAGATCGTTTCCCTGGCCATTACTGATTTTTTATTCTCTTGTGAGATCAACGCATCAATAAAATGGCCAAATGATATTTACGTTAATGATTTAAAAATAGCAGGCATCCTTATTGAAAACTCTATAACAGAAAATGAAGTTGTAATTTGTATTGCCGGAATTGGGATCAATGTAAATGAAATGCATTTTCCATCTGACCTCCTAAATCCAACATCAATGAGAATTCAAAAGGATAAGTCATTTAACACGGAAGTCTTAATGGATCTGTTGCTGGATACAATACAAAACAGGTACAATCAACTGCTTTCAGAGGATCTAAAATCCTTGCATAATGAATACAATCGCCGAATTTACAAAAGAGGAATAAGTGCAGAGTATAAAGATAAAAGGGGATTATTTAAAGCGGAATTGAAAGAGATCAGATCTACAGGTGAGATGGTTCTTAAAAAAGAAGATCATACCGGGAAAGCTTACCTGTTTGGTGAAATTGAGATGATAATTTAGTTGAATTAAAAATTGTATTTCATTAACTGATCTACCAGTTTATCAAGAAATTCCTGAAGTGGTTTTTTAGCCATCATTTGGATCATGGGGTTCATATCAGCTTCAAGAGTTAATTTAATTCGCGTATCATTTTCTTCAAGCTTTTTTAGTTGAACCCAGAAAGTAAAATTGAACCTGTCGTCATCAAGACTTGTAAGTTTTATCAGTTTATAGGGTTCTTTTTCCAATAGTTTTATTCCGGTTTTACCAATCGGATTTACTGAGAAACTACAGCTATCCTCATCTGATTTCCAATGTGAAATTTTGTCATTAGGCACAAGGTTTTTGAAATTGTTGAAATCAGTTAAAAAGTTGTAAACCTGCTCATCTGAAGATACAATCTTTCCTATTTTGCTTTCAAGTTTCATGCTTGCTTATTTCTCAGGAAGTCCACTTTTCAGGATTTAACCTCCAATTTTTTAATGTTTCTACTTCATTTTCAGAAACATATCCTGTTTCAGCTGCCAATTCAATTAAAACACCATAATTGCTAAGGGTGTGCAGATCACAATCAGCCTGCAAAAAGTTATTAACAGAAACTGAAAATCCATAAGTAAAAATTGCGACCATACCTAAAACCTCGCATTGCCCATCGCGCAGCGATTTAACGGCACCAAGGCTACTCCCTCCTGTAGAAATCAGGTCTTCCACCACAACAAACTTCTGATTCTGCCTGTAAGAACCTTCGATCTGATTTTCCAACCCGTGAGATTTTACCGAGGAGCGGACATACACAAAAGGTAAATTCAGGGCTGCTGCAACTAAGACACCGTGGGCAATTGCGCCGGTTGCAACACCGGCAATACCTTCAACATCGGGATGGTTATTTTTTATGCTTTTAACAAAACAATCACATATTAATTTACGAATTTCGGGGTAAGAAAGTGTCTTTCTGTTGTCGCAATAAATGGGGGATTTCCAACCTGACGCCCATGTGAAGGGCTTTGCAGGATTTAATTTTATTGCATTAATTTGCAGCAGTTGCTTAGCGATTTTTTTTTCACATTCTTTCATGCCGGCAAATGTATAAAGTTTTTTTTAACGATCGCAAACTCATACTGACTGATAATTTCACAAAACATTTCCAGGTCAACTATGGGCTTTTCTACAAATATCGTGATCTGGAGGATCTTAAAGAATTGATTTCTTTGTATACCAGATTAAGCAAAATAGATACACTTTATTTGTTTCATTATGATATAGATAAACTGAGAGATGACTTTCGTCTATGCTTTACATTCATTCCTGCTGCAGGAGGTTTGGTGAGAAATGTAAATGGAGATTTTTTATTGATCTACAGACGGGGTAAATGGGATTTACCAAAAGGCAAGCTAAATAAAAATGAATCCTTTGATGAAGCTGCAAAACGAGAGGTAGAGGAAGAATGCGGGATACCGGATCTAAAAATTCTAAGGCCCTTGCTTTCAACTTACCACACCTATCCTTATAAAAATGACTTAGCCCTGAAAAAAACTTCCTGGTTTGAAATGTTATATGAAGGAAATAAAAAACCCAAACCCCAGATTTCTGAGGATATACAGGAAGTGAAATGGGTGAAGCCGGATCAGCTGGATACCTATTTTGAGGAAAGTTTTCCGGCCATACGGGATGTGTTTATTTCATTTGGGATTTAGCTTACACAACCGACAGAATAGAACCAGATTAATATCTTTTTAACTACAGGTATCACTATTTTTTTTTATACTTGCGGAACTTTTAATGTGCATTTTTTGGTATGGAATCATCTGAACTTAACAGCATAAAAAGGGAATTGACTGTTATTATCCCTGCATATAATGAAGAACAGGGAATAGGGCAAACACTTGATATGCTAATACCCGTTATTAAATCTAATAATTTTCAGTTAATAGTAGTGAATGATGGTTCTGTTGATGGAACTGAAAATATAATTAAAGAAAAGGGAGTATTTCTTATTAGTCACCCATACAATAAAGGATATGGTTCTGCCTTAAAAACCGGAATTATGGCCGCCAATAGTCCTTACATTGCTTTGTACGATGCTGATGGGCAACATAATCCGCAGGATTTGCTTAATCTCTGGAATAACAAGGAAAATTATGATATGTTGATAGGCATGAGGGGAAAAGATTCACACCAGGAATGGATACGAAAACCTGGAAAATGGGTGATTCAGAAAACTGCTAATTTCCTCACAGGCAGAAAAATACCAGATTTAAATTCAGGCTTACGCATTATTAAACGAGAAAGATTGATTGATAAGATGCATCTTTTTTCAGAAACGTTCTCTTTTTCTACAACCAGTACTGTTGCATTTATGAGTTTAGGATATTTCGTTGATTATTATCCCATAAAAGTTAACAAACGATTTGGGAAAAGTACAATAAAGCAGCTCAAACATGGCCCGAGTACTCTCTTACTAATACTGCGAATGGTTATATTATACAATCCTCTGAAGGTTTTTTTACCGGTAAGTATTATCATGTTTATTATTGGAATTCTTTGGGGTGTATACGGTTATATCATTTTTAAACGTTTTCCAAATAGTGCTACTTTGTTAACACTAATGGGAGTGCTGTTTTTCTTTATAGGCCTGATTTCCGATCAGATTTCCACTCTTAACAAGAAATAGGAATGCAATGATTCCAGAAAGCATTCTAATACGAAATAATTCATGGACTGATAGAGATGTCGAAGCACATTGGGATCGGGTGAGCAAGATTTATATCAAGGAAAATGAGAAAGTTAAGAAAGCACATGAACAGCGTTTTGTTGAAACTATCAAGCACTTAAATTTGCTCCCTAATGTAAATGTTTTAAACATTTCAAGTCGTGATTGCGAAACCGCAGACTATATATTTCGCAAGGACGCGACAGTAAGAGTGATTAATGCAGAGATTTCACAGGGACTTATAGATGAAGCCAGGCATGTACGTCCTCAGGTAGAGCAAATTAAAATTAGCACCTATTCAAAACTGCCTTTTAATAATAGACAGTTTAACAGAATTGTATCGCTTGAAACACTTGAGCATGTTGCTTCGCCAATATCATTTCTAAAAGAATTGTATAGGGTGTCTACTGCGGATGTCCGTTTGATACTAAGCTGCCCACCACTTACAAGTGAGCCTGCTTATCGGATTTTTTCCTTTCTTTTTGGAGGTCATGGTGAAGGGCCACATCGCTTTTTAAAGTCGGGAGAAGTAAAAACCTTGTTGAAAGATACGGGATGGAAATTATTATTGCACAAGGGGACTGTATTAATTCCGGTTGGACCATTATTTTTACAGAATCTTGGAGAATTGATTATTACTAAATTTCAAAGAACTTTTATTTCAGAATTAGGAATTCGTCAGTTTTATGTCTGTGAAAAAATATAGAGAATTAGAAAAAATTATGCACTCCAACCTATGTAATCGTTGTGGAAGTTGTGTCGGTTTATCTGAGGGTGCTGTAAAATTTAGGGATCGGGAGGGCAAATATTCTCCATACATTGTTGAGAAATTGTCGGATGAAAAGATAGACCTTATCTGGGAAGCATGCAGTGGTAAATATTTCAACTTTCCTAAATTTCGAAATATCTATTACAAAGAAAGCAGCAACTTTCATTTTTACACAGGATCCTATGAACGAATAGGAATAGGTTATTCAACGGATAAGGAGATCAGAAAAAATAGTGCTAGCGGAGGAATTATTACCGGCATTCTCATTTACCTGCTTGAGAAAGATCTTATTCAGGGTGCAGTTACATTACGTATGAATCCAAAGAGACCTTGGCTAAACGAGCCGATTATCGCTAGGACAAAAGAAGAAATATTGGATTCGGCACAAAGCAAATATTGTATTAGTTCAGTAAATGAAATATTGCCAGAAATCAAATCTTTTAAAGGGGATTTGGCTTATGTCGGATTGCCTCCTCAGGTTCAATCGATACGTAAATTACAATCGATAAATCATCCTTCTGTGAAAAATATCAAATATATATTTGGTCCATTTTATGGTAATACTTTGCATTTTTCATCTATAAAAAGTCTATTGCACACCTATGGGGAAAAAGATTATAGAAATATAAAAAAGCTATACTTCCGATATGGCGAGTGGCCCGGTAATATGCGAATAGAAATGAAAGGCGGACGGATAATAGAATTAAAGAAGTTTCATGCAAATTACCTGATTCCTTTTCATATATTAAAAAACAGTTTGTATTGCACCGATTTAACTAATGAATTTACAGATATTTCAGTAGGAGATGCCTGGGCTCCTATATACGAGGACCGGGGGAAAGGATTCTCTATAATATTTTCGCGTACCAAAATAGGTGACGAGTTATTGCATCAAATAATAAGTGAGGGCTACCTGACTTTTGATAAAATTTCAGAAAATGAAGCAATATCTATGCATTCTCATGGCTACGACCTTAAAAAAAGAGGAGCATTTATTCGAATTCAATTACGAAGGCTGGCTTTTAAACAAATACCAGATTACGGTTATCAGCTTAAAGCATTCCCGCTTAGCCGATATCTTATGGAAATAGTGATCAGTTTTCTTTTTCTTATACTTGGAACTCAAATAGCAAGATGGATTATAGGTTTGTTCCCGCCAGAATTTATTGGAAATATTTTTGAGAAAGCAAGAAATTCTTGGAAGAAATCAACCTTTAAAATTAAACGAACCAACTTAAACGATTCATCAAATGAACAAGCATAGAGGTAAGAGAATCAATTGGATGATGCTATTACGTTTGCTTGGAATTGGATTATTTGTATTGCTTTTATTAAAAATCGATCTGGCCGATGTCTGGCTGAATTTAAAAAAGGCTGACACATTTTTGTTTGTTCTGGCCCTGTTTTTTCAGATTATCATGTTATTATTAAAAGGAGTTCGCTGGCATCTTCTTAAAGGTGGGACCTTTCAATTTAAGAATTTTTCAATCCATTTAGGAACCTTTCTCGAGAGTTATGCGATTGGAGTGGTTACACCAGGTCGCTTTGGGGAATTTTCGAAAGCAGGTCATGAAAAATCCAGAAATACCAGGTGGAATAGTGTTTTAAAGATTGTTGCCGAACGTGGATTCGATCTGGGTATTTTTATTATCATTGCGGGATTAGCATCGGCTATATATTATATGCTTCCGATGTATAGAGCATTAAACTATGGTGCAATTGTCATTGGAATAGTATTAATTATATTTTCTTTCACTCTGTTATCAGGGAAAAGACTTAAAGCTTATCTTTCTAATAAATTAAGAAAGAGTAGCAGGTTTACACGATTCATTACTCTGAACTTTAATTTAAATCTAAGTCAGGTCAGTCAGATTTTCTTTCTCTCTATCTTAAGCAATGCTTCAATTTTTGTGTCATGTTATTTATTGGCTGTCGCCATTAATTTGGGAAGTAATTTTTTGTTTACATCGGGAGGCGTTGCTGTCGCTGGGCTTTTGAATCTTTTACCTATAACAATTATGGGCCTGGGGACACGTGAATTGTCTTTAATATATTTGTTTAACCAATTTGATGTATCGCTGGTGATGGCATTTTCATTCCTTATGTTCACAACTCTTCAGGTTGGTGGAGGATTGATTTCTTTAATTTTTGGACAAATACTTATATATTTAAATAAAAAGAGAAATTGAAATTGCACAGATCACTATGAAAAGGTTCACTTTATCAACAGGAGTTATTATCCTCTATATTCTGACTATTCCAATCCTTAATTTCAATCATCATAAATATAATGGGGAATCGGGAGTGATTATTTGGGATATAAAGTCATATTATGCCTACTTGCCCGCAACTGTTATTTACAAAGATTTGTCGTTGGGTTTTATGGATGAGAATCCAGAAAAGTTTTCTAAATGGCTGTGGCCTATTACGACACCCACCGGGGATAAGGCGATTTTAACAACTATGGGATTATCTGTTATGTATTCCCCATTCTTTTTTGTTGCCCATGGATTTGCTTTAAGCAATGATAGATACGAAGCTGATGGTTACAGCTATCCCTATCATATAGCCTTAACTTTCAGCGTTTATTTCTATTTTATTCTTTCACTGGTAATTCTCAGAAAGCTGCTTAAGAAACATTTCACAGAACCGGCAATTAGTTTGACCTTACTTGCTGTTGCAGCCGGCACAAATCTTTTACATTATCTTACATTAGAAGCTCCAATGTCCCATGGATATAGTTTTTTTCTGATTGTGCTTTTTTTATTCGTGCTAGAGAGGTGGCGAGAAAACTTTGTTCTGAAATATATAATTTCCCTGGGATTTATTGCTGGTTTAATTTCACTCATTCGACCTTCCAATGCATTAGTAATAATATTAATCCCTTTATATGAGGTAACATCGGGGAGTTCATTAAGAAAAAATTTTCTTGCTTTGATTAAACATTGGCCGCAAATTTTAGTATTTGCAGTTTGTGGTATATTGGTATGGTTACCTCAATTGTTCTATTGGCATAACGTGTCAGGTAAATTTTTCTACTTTTCATATAGTGAGGTTGACAGCTCGTTTTTCTTTAACCATCCTAGAATTTTTAATGTTCTTTTCAGCTATAAAAAAGGTTGGTTTGTGTATACTCCGATTATGCTGTTGGCTACATCAGGAATATACTTTTTAATTAAACAAAAGAATCCATTCTCCTGGGCTGTGATGATCTATTTTATTTTGAATCTTTACATCCTTTCTTCGTGGTGGAGTTGGTGGTTTGGAGGCGGTTATAGTAATCGGGCATTTATTGATAGCTATGGATTAATGGCTTTCCCTCTGGCTGCACTACTTAATCAATTCAGAAAATCGAAGATTACGACATGGACATTATCCGGTTTGGTAATTATCCTTATAGCATATAATATTTTTCAGTCTCAACAATACCGAAGAGGCACAATTCATTGGTTTTGGATGAACAAAGAAGCTTATTGGGAAGGCTTTCTAACTCTCAATCCGACCTGTAAATACTGGAACATTCTTAACCAACCTGATGTGCAAATGGCCCGGAGAGGAAAATATGAAGCAATTCCAATTCCTGATGATAATATTTCACGAGAGGATTTATATGAATTTATTGAATCTGAATTATTGGATGATAATCTGTTGAATGATAGCTTAAGTACAGTTTCCGTAATTGAGGGGAGTTCTTTTGAGCAGCTAAAAGAAGATTATATAAATAGCTATATAGATAAAGGTGAGGCCAAAGATGAATACCGTATTTTACGGATTCGTTTTTTAAAAAATAAAATAAAAAATTGTGCTTCCTGGCGAAAAGAAATCGAACGAAAGGCTAAGCGAAAAGGTATATCATCTGAAGAAATAGCGGACCAGGAAGCAAATCGAATATTTGAGAAATACTCACAGAAATATATCATTCAATAGTTCTCGACAAGATAAATACTTGAGATGATAGGATGATCAGTTTTTAATCACTGAAGCATTTTTCTAAAGTTAAATCCTGCAATCACTAGCAGAGATTTTTTATCATCACCCTCAACTAGTTTGATACTAACGAGTGATTTTTTCGAAAACATAAAAATTATTAAGTCCAAGGATGAACCGTTGTTTTTTTATAAGGAAGAAACCACATTCATTAAATAGCTTAATAATATACTTTGAGGATAATCCCATTTCCTCTCCGTGTTCCATTCCTCTTTCATGTTGATCAGGATCCCACCATGCTAATTTGTGTCTTAACACACCCCAGAATGGAGAAAGCATTGTCATATAGACTCGTCCTCCATCTTGAAGAAGTCGATTGACTTCTAATAATACTTCTTTACGATTAATTATGTGATTTAAACAAGCCACAAAGCTTACAGATTGAAAAGCTTTATTTTCAAATGGGAGTTTTGAAGTGTCCTCAACAATGAGAGCTCCTCCACCAAAGTCGTAGATATCAATACCAACACTATTTTGCCCATAAGTTTTCACTAATTCATTATTACCACATCCTATATCAATAAGCTTACCTTTGAGATTTTTCTTAACTATATCATAACGTTCATCACGAATGGACTTTAATCCAAGTTTATTAATAGTTTCATGAGAAAAAATAAGTCTTACTGGAAGAAAAAGAAAATTAATAAACCAAGTTATAAAACTCATGTGTAGAAAATAATTTTAAATTTATCAGAATTTAATTATTGGTAATGTGTATACAAAGAAAAGGTATTTTTTTTTAAATCTAGAAAAAATGTTTCCAAATCAAAGACATACAAGCAGGAAGGAAAGTGTATGGCAAATCAGGGAGCAAACCGTATTTTAGAAACATATTCACTGAAATATTTCAAGAATTATCAACCTTAAAGCAACTGCAAATTTATCTGAGATAGGAAATTAAAATTCTTATTATTATTGCCTGTAGCATGCATCAAGTGCTCCTATTAACCTGCAATAGATTTTACTATTATTATTAAAATTTGAATGCGCTTTTTCCATATTTATAGATGAATGATTTTTTCTATCTTTAGCGATCTTTAAAAAAAAAAGTGTGGTTTTCAGTAGTGTAATTTTTCTAATCTGGTTCCTTCCCATTTTTTTCATCCTATATTACTTTGCCCCGGGGAAATTTAAAAATTTGATAGTGCTGCTAGCGAGTCTGATTTTTTATGCCTGGGGGGCTCCTAAATTTGTGTTTATATTGGTAGGGACCATTTTTATTGATTTTTACCTGGTTAAGGGAATTTACCACTCTGCCAATGAGTATATCAGGAAACTTCTCTTGGTAATCTCCTTGCTCTTAAGCATTGGAATTCTTTTGTATTTTAAATATGCCAACTTTCTTGTTGATAATTTCAATACGTTTTTAGAGAAAGCTGGAATGGAGTCCATTCACTGGGTTCGTATTGCTCTGCCAATAGGGATTTCCTTTTTTACGTTTCAGAAAATAACCTATTCAATCGATATCTACCGTAAGATCACAAAACCCACTCGCACGGTGGCGGATTATCTTCTCTATGTAATTATGTTTCCTCAACTAATAGCAGGACCTATTGTGAGATATCATACTATTGCAAGGCAAATTGAAAGTCGAACTGCCCCCTATTCTGACCGAATTAACGGCTTTGTAAGGTTTTGCATTGGTCTTGCGAAAAAAGTAATCCTGGCTAATACACTCGGCGAAACGGCTGACCTTATTTTTGATGGGAATTATGATTTACTCTCATCTGTTGATGCATGGTTGGGTCTACTAGCCTATAGCTTTCAAATTTATTATGACTTTGCAGGATATTCGGATATGGCAATAGGTCTGGGGAGAATGATTGGATTTAATTTTCCGGAGAATTTTAATAGCCCCTATTTATCCGGAAGCATTACTGAATTTTGGCGGCGTTGGCATATGACTTTGGGAAATTGGATGCGTGATTATTTGTACATTCCACTTGGTGGTAATCGGGTCGGAAGTAAAGCACGTCTCTTTCTAAATCTCTCGATCGTATTTTTACTATCCGGATTTTGGCATGGAGCCTCCTGGAACTTTGTAATATGGGGTGCTTATCATGGTTTGTTCTTAATACTCGATCGCCTTTTCTTATTGAAATTACTGAATAAAACCGGAAGGTTATTTGCAGTTCCTATTACTTTTCTAATAAGCATAATAGGATGGGTTTTCTTCAGGATCGAGAATTTCAGCCAGTCAATAGAGTTTCTGAGTAAATTATTTGCTTTTCATTTCAATAAAAATACTACACATTTTGAGCGAGGATTCTATATCATTTTGGGGATAAGTATGCTATTTGCATGGATTGTTGCTCTTAAACAAGGCAGACAGTTAGAAATAGCATTCTTTAGAGGGACCTCTTCATTACGAAACAAAATACTTGTGCTATTGATAGCGACTATGTTGTATATTCTATCCTTAGGCCTAATTGTTGGAGGAAATTATAATCCATTCATCTATTTCAGATTTTGATCATGAAGAAGGACAGAGCTAATTATATAGTATTCCTGATTATCATTTTTATTTTTTTACTACCTATTATTCAGCTATATACATCGGTCGTACATGAAAAGAAATTGAATGGATATTTGCCAGGGATTGACACACCCTCTTTCACTTTTTCCGGATGGTTTGATGAGAGCTATCAAACAGCACAGGAAAATTACCAAAAGCGGAATGTCGGATTCCAGCCAACACTGGTTAGAATAAACAGTCAGTTTAACTACTCACTGTTTAGGATAATTAAAGCAGCTACAATTGTTGAAGGAAAGGAAGGACATAAATTTGCCATGCAGTATATGGATAGTTATCTGGGGACAGACTACCTGGGGAATGAGAAGATATCAGAAAAAGTTCGCAAGTTAGCATTAATAACCGATACACTTGAGACCAAAGGAGTAACTATAATCGTTATTTTAGCACCGGGAAAAGGGATGTTTCATCCTGAGTATATTCCTGATAGCTATGTTAAAAAGCCCCCCGACACAACAAACTATCAGGTGTATCTGAAACACATGTCTGCAACTCATATTAACCTCATTGATATGGCAGCCTATTATTTAGGGATGAAAGATACATCAAGATATGTTTTGTTTCCAAAGAATGGGATTCACTGGAGTATCTATGGGAATACCTATGTAGGAGACAGTATTTTAAAATATATTGAAGATATCAGACAAACAAAGTTACAAGAGTTAAAAGTCACCAAACTTAAGATAACCAACCGCCCACGAGGATCGGATCGGGATGTTGAAGATGCGATTAATCTTATCTTCCCACTGAAGGAGAAAAGGATGGCGTATCCTTTACTGGAAGTGGATACCACAGGAGCTAAAAAGCAATTGAATGTGCTTGCCATTGGTGACAGTTTCTATTGGGTTATTTATAGTATGGGGTATTCAAGTGTGTTTGAAAACCATAATTTCTGGTTCTACTATAACGAAGTATTTCCTAAAACAGCGGAAGGGAAAGTATTGGACGCAAAAAAACTTAATCTGCGAGAAGAAATCGAATCCAGAGATGTAATTATTCTCTATGTAAATGATGCCAAATTAAAGGAATTTGCATGGGATTTTATTGAAGATGTTTTTCAAATTTATTATCCATCATACTGAGATCTAAATGTCTTAAATAAGAACGATTAGCTATAAATTGAATTCTATGACCCTAATATTTCAGAAGAGAAAAAACTTACTATGCAATAATTATGAAGAAAATAGATTCTAAGATACTTAACTGTCCGGTCTGCAGAAATGAACTAGAATTAAATACGAATTTTGTATGCCCGAGTTGTAAACGAAATTACCCTATAAAAGATACTAAATATTACTTCGTTCTTAATGCGCCGGCTATTGACGATAAACTGGATTGGCTCAAACACTATTTTAAGCAATTCCCAAAATTGTATCACCTGCTAATTACCATTATAAGTCCTGTATATATACCTTTTCACTTGAAAAGATTCCTTAAAAAAGAATTAGATAGTAATTCAAAAGTTGCAATAAACTTAGGTAGTGGCAATTCGAATTATTCAAGGAAAATAATTAATGTTGATTTATTCGATTATTCAAACGTTGACCTCGTAAGTGATATTTCAAATCTTCCATTCAAGAATGAAAGTATTGATTTGGTAGTTAGTATTGCAGTGCTTGAGCATATTCAGGATCCACAGTTGGTAGTGGAAGAAATATATCGTGTATTAAAATCGGAAGGTAAAATTTACATATATATTCCTTTTATACAGGGATATCATGCCTCTCCGCATGATTATCAGAGATATACTATTAATGGCATTCAACAATTATTTGAAGATTTTAATGTACTGGAAGTTAGGTGTGGCTCAGGTCCTACATCAGGATTTTTATGGGTATTTCAGGAATGGCTGGCGATAGTATTGTCATTCGGGATCAAACCCTTGTATCATTTTCTGCATCTGTTTATAATGCTTATTACTTTTCCTTTGAAATTTCTTGATATTCTTTTCATTCACCATCCTTATGCTAAAAATATTGCATCCGGATTTACAATAATTGCCGGGAAGCAGTAATATCTTCCTATTCTTTTTTTGCATAGTTGAATCGTATAAATTCCAAGAAATTCGAAGACTACTTTTCGAAAAAGGTTTTTACTTCAATACATATTTTTTCAATTTCTGAGTCTTTCAGATCGAAGAATAAGGGAAGCCTTAATAAACAATCTGAATACAAGTCAGCATGAACAAGGTTCTGATGTGAACTTTCTTTATAGTACAAACTTTTATGAAGACTTTGGTAATGAAAAACAGCGAGTATGCCATGAGATTTCAGATGAGAAATAAGTTTTGTTCGTATATCGAGAGATTCACAGACAAGGTAAAACATATGACCGTTGTTGTTGGCATATTCAGGGATTACGGGTAATCTAAGTTTGCCTGCTTCTTCAATATCTGCCAATTGTTCCCGATAACTATTCCATATCAAACAACGTCTTTCCTGTATCTTTTTCAATTCTTCGATCTGGGAAAAAAGAAATGCAGCATTAATATCTGAAGGCAGAAATGACGAACCAATATCGACCCAGCCATATTTATCAATTTGTCCACGGAAAAATGCTGCCCGGTTTGTGCCTTTTTCCCAAATAATTTCTGCTCGCTCATGAAATTGAGAATCATTTATAGCCAACATTCCTCCTTCACCACAGCTGATGTTTTTGGTTTCATGAAAGCTAAAGCAACTCAAATGACCAATACTACCTAAAGGCTGCTTATTATAGAAGGAATCAATAGCCTGTGCAGCATCTTCAACAACATAAAGATGGTTCTTTTTGGCAATGTTCATTATTTTATTCATATCACAGGCTATACCAGCATAATGAACAACAACTATGGCTTTTGTCCTAGGTGAAATAAGTTCTTCTATTTGATCTTCATTTAGGCCCGGATGATCTGAACGACTATCACAAAAAACGATTTTTGCTCCCTGTCGCACAAATGCAAGAGCTGTTGATACGAAAGTATAAGAAGGTACAATCACTTCATCTCCAGGTTTGATATTAAGCAGCAGGGCAGTCATTTCCAGCGCATCCGTACAACTTGTTGTCAATAAACATTTTGGGGAACCAATTTTTTTTTCGAAAAAAGACTGACAAAGTTTAGTGTATTTTCCATTACCCGATATATGACCCTCGTTATATACAGCATCATGAATATACTCAGTTTCTTTTCCTGTTAAATGAGGTTTATTAAATGGAATCATTTTGTATTAAGCCAAAAGTGATATACATATTGTAATTGATGTCTGACAAAACCATTCTTCCTGTAAAAGTTACATGCAATATGGTTGTCAGATTGAGTAACAACTTCAAGGTCTTTAATTCCTCTCTGTTTGCATAGCACAAAAACAGCATGAATCAAGGACGTACCAATACCCTTATTCTGAATTTGATCTGAGACACTTATTAAGCCAATTTTTCCCCTGTGGTTTTTATAAGAAAGCGTTATGAATCCCTCAGGTTTATTTGCTGTGTGATAAGTTAAAACATACTCAGCATTTTTTCCTGAAACAGAATTTCTTATCCATTCAGTAAATAATTCCTGAAATTGCGTTTCACTAATATTAGGATCTATTTTAAAACGAGAATACTCACCTGAGAGAATAGAGAGCTTTACTAAGCTATCATTAAGTTTAGAATAGTAATTTATTTTAACATCCGGATCATGGTTCCATGTAAGATCATTATTAAGTCGAATTTTGAAGGTAATTTTCTTATCAGCGAGAAAGCCTCCATACCTTTCCAATAACTGTGTTTCTGGCTGATTAAACTGCTCAGAAACAAATAAATATACAAGCTGAAACCCTTTCTTTTTCAACTCATCTAATTCCCGGTCGATTTCCACATTGGAGTGGGATGAGAAAGAAGCAACAGGGAAACCGAAAAAAGCAGAGTCCCACTCAAGGTATTTAGCGACTGACATCTATCAGCTATAAGTTTAATTTGTTCTTCACAATATATAAAGGTCTGTTTTTAACACGATCGAAGGTTTTACCAATGTATAAACCTATGATACCCAAAATAAATATTATAATTCCTGAAAGAAACCAAATAGAAAGCAGTAAGCTGGTGAATCCTAATACAGATATTTGCCCAAGTAAATATTTGATAAGAAAAACGATACCGGTCAGAAAACTAAGCAATGACATAAGAAGGCCAAACCGTACAACAAGCAGAAGAGGTTTTTCTGAGAAGGATAATACAACATTGGTACCAAGATTAATCAGCTTTTTTATACTGTAAGATGTTTTTCCTGAATAACGTTCTGAGTGTTCCACTTCAATAGCGGTTGCATCAAAACCAACCCATTGAACCATAGCCGGTAAATATCGTATAGAATCTTTCATTTTAAGAATGGCTTTCACCACTCTCTGGTTATAGATACCAAAATTCGCAATAGAATGATCCTGCTTTGTACCGGTTAAAAAACCTAAAATTTTATAAAATACTTTTGAAAACAATCGTTTCAATATTGGATCTTGTCTTGTTTTTCGTTGTGCTAAAACTATGTCATATCCCTTAAGAGCCTGCTTATAAAGTTTGGGTATTTCTTCGGGTTTATCCTGAAGGTCACAATCAATAACTACAATCCATTCACCAGTTGCATGCTCAAGCCCTGCTGTAATGGCATAATGTTGTCCGAAATTCCGGGATAAATCAATGGCTTTTACCCGTGTGTCTTTTTCTGCTATTTCATGCAAAATACCCCATGGTTCGTCAGGACTATGATCATTTACAAAAAGGATTTCAAAATCGGTGGTAAGATTTTTTAGGGATTCACATATCCGATAATAAAACTCATATATGCAATCCTTGCATCCGTATACTGGAATGACAATTGATATTTCCATATAAGTTTTATTTCTTCATAAGTTCTAAGAAAGGCAAGGTACTATATATTGATGTATCTTACAAAAAGGACCTTTGTTATTCTATAAAAACCAGTTCTTTTGTGCTTCGGTCAATCATAAAAGGATCGGTGACTATAATTTTGGCTGTTCCCGATTGCAATGTATCGATTATATGATTTTCAAGCTTATCATATACAATGGAATCGTTCAGGTTAACCGGAACAATGAATTGAAAAACGGGTGCGGTTTCTTTCCCATCTCTTGAACCATAATACCAGTTTAAATTCACTACATGATGATCGTAAGGACGAAGATTTTCATAGGTTTGAAATATTCTTACATCTTCATGTGAAAGCATAGTTGTTCTGCGGGCTATCCAATAGGAAGAAAGGCCATATTTCAGATCATATTGGTGGCACAAATCATCAATCTCTCTGACGTATTCAGGATAATAATTAAACAAGTTACTTTTTCCTTCTTTCACATTAATTTTCTTTACCTGCCAGAAGCTTAACAAGGTAAATACTACCAAAGTGATAATAGAAATTCCCCTAATATATCTGGTGATAATTTGAATCAGGGAAAGTTTATAAACTATGTAACTGTAATTTAAAATTGCTATAAAGAAGGCATAAACATTATAACGGAAAATACTTGGAGCTACATACAGGCCATTTATTGCCGGAGCATTATAGATAGCAATTATCTGAGTAACAAGTAATAGCAAATACACAGTTTCAAGAATTTCCTTTTTAGAAAGTTCTCCAGGCTTGAAAAAGGCTATCATTTTTTTTACAAGGATAATTCCCGAATAAATGAATGAGATTATGCTTAGCAAAAATAGAATAGCTCTGATATCCAAAGTTTTAATAAAAAGGAAATGATGATTGAACATAATCCTATATGAATCCAGTATTCTACTGAAGTTTAATGTTAAATACGAGGCATCAAGAATACTGATCGACTGGCTTATGCTAATCAGATGATAAACTAAAAAACCTATTCCAAAACTTGAGATATTCATGGTGAGCACCCATATTGCCTGATTTCTGGTTTGCCGTTTTAGTATCATAAAATTCAGAGCAAGCAGTGGAATGATAAGATAAAAAATGGCGAGAAAATCGCTGGCAATAGTAAGCGCATAAATAATTCCAGCATAGATTAAATTTTTGAGTTTGTTGCTATTTACAAATCGAATGGTAAAATACATGGAGAACAAAGAGGTGATAAAAGCTCCAAGATGATAATTAATAATAGTTAAATAGAATGTAAAGGTGTAGTCGTTGGCAAAAATATAAGCAAAATGAAAAAGAAGAAGCAAATTAATACCAAAACTGCAGTATAAAGGAGGAATATCTTTGAAAGATTCTTTTATTAGGAGGTAAAAGCCAAAACATAATAAAACACTCATTACTATTCCTGACATGAACATAGCGACTATAAAATTCCTGGTAAACAGATGTATGGTAAAGAACAGAATCAGATCGGGAAAGAAACAGGTGGCAGCGGGCGTAACCCATTCTACAGACTTCAATTTATCATAAAACAAGTCCCTGAAAAATGTTGGAAGATATAGTGTGTCTGAATTTATATATCGAAACAACTCTCCTTCATTGAGCTGAAAGTAGATTACAATAATCAGGAGTATATTGAGAAGAATACTTAGATAAACCGTGAGAGCTGTCTTCTGGAATTTTATTTGCATACGTTAATTATTAAAGGCTATTTAAATGAAAGTTAGAATAAAGAAATTTTAGGAATGAATTTTAATCTGTATGCCAGAAACAAACTCAATGTATTTAAAAGTAGGATATGCCTGAACCAACCTATCTGTGTTATGACATACTCACAATCTCTGTAACGCACAATGATTTCTTTCATCTCAATCATAATAATTTTCAATGTTTATGACCATCAAGATCGTTAAGAATAATTGATAGGTCAAATTTGTTGTATCGCAATTATGTTGACTTCGGATTTCGGATTGGAGATTTCGGATTGAAATATAATATTCTGCAATACACATCCGAAATCCGCAACCCAAAATTCTTTTACTTCGAAATGGGCGCCGCAAAGGATTTAATATCTTTTCCCGAAATTTCCTCGTCACACAATATAATCAAACGCTCCAGCACATTTCGGAATTCACGGATGTTGCCTGTCCAATTAATTTTTTTTAATTCTTCAATAGCATCTTTGGTGATCGTTTTTTTTGATTGTCCGTATTCTGCACAAATCGTTTCGTTAAAATGTTCTGCCAGCAAAGGAATATCTTCCAATCGTTCATTGAGTGAGGGGACTTGTATCAAAATAACACTGAGTCGATGATAGAGGTCCTCACGAAAGGTCTTGTTTTCGATCTCAAGTTTCATGTTTTTGTTGGTGGCTGCAATAACTCTTACATCAACATTGATATCTTTATCGCTGCCCACTCTCGAAATTTTATTTTCCTGTAATGCACGAAGTACTTTTGCTTGTGCCGCAAGACTCATATCTCCAATTTCATCAAGAAATATTGTTCCTCCCTGCGACTGTTCGAATTTTCCTATCCTTTGTTTGTGCGCCGATGTAAAAGCACCTTTTTCATGACCAAAAAGCTCACTTTCAATAAGTTCTGAAGGTATGGCAGCACAATTCACCTCAACAAATGGTCCATTTGCCCTTGCACTTTTATCATGCAACTCACGTGCAACCAGTTCCTTTCCGGTACCATTAGCTCCCGTAATCAATACACGGGCATCGGTTCCGGCTACCTTGTCGATCATATCCGTAACTTTCTTAATGGCTTTCGAATGGCCTATGATCTGGTATCGTTTGTTTATCTTCTTCTTAAGGCGCTTTGTTTCAACAACCAGATCAGTTTTTTCCAGGGCATTTTTAATGGTTACCAAAAGCCGGTTCAGATCAAGCGGCTTTTCAATGAAGTCGTACGCTCCTTTTTTTATGGCATCAACGGCTGTATCAATGTTCCCATGACCAGATATCATGATAACAGGCACTTCCGGATTTATATCATTCGCTTTCGCCAGCACTTCAAGACCATCCATGTTTGGCATTTTGATATCACATAAAACGACGTCGTAACTATTTTGATTGAATAGCTCAAGTCCGCTTGGACCGTCTTCGGCAAGTTCCACCTGGTGTTTTTCGTACTCCAGAATATCCTTCAGTGTGTTTCTTATGCTTTTTTCGTCGTCAATTACTAAAACTTTCGCCATGTTATTTATTTTTAATCATTTGATAAATAAATCCTTCTTTCAGGGAAAAGTTCGATTGAAAGATGGTGTCTATTTCCAGTTTTTCGATAATAAATTTTACAAAAAGACAGGCCAATACAATCATTTCTATGCGCATGGGTTCCAGCCCCTTCATTGTACGTCGCTCATTTGTTGTTGATGCAATTAATTTTTGACAGAGCGATTCAAAATCATCGTTTTTTATCTGCACAGATCTTGGCATGATAGTCTCCGTTTCAAAATCACTTGTTTTAGCCCCTATCATGGCAACAAAAGTCTCAAATGATCCGGATGCACCTAACAAAGTCCTGATTTTATGTTTCTTGGCAAGTTCAATCAAATCTTTAATTTCTCCGGCCAGATATATTTTAATGGATTCTATTTCATTTGAAGTAATCGGATCGGAAGGATTAAATTTTTCCAGTAATCGTGCTATTCCCAAATCATAACTTCGTCTCCAGAAAATCTCCTGCTTGTTTGCAATAATAAGCTCATTGCTCCCTCCGCCAATATCAAGGATCAGGAACTTTTGATCAGCCATTTCAAAAGTTTGCCTGACACCAAAATAAATAAGCTCAGCCTCTCTGTCTCCGGAAATAATTTCTACATTGATTCCTGTGTTCTTTTTGATTGTTGCGATAAACAGTTCACCTTTCCTTGCCGATCTTAAAGCAGATGTACCCAATGCAAATATTTTTTTAACCTTTAAATCCCGTATGGTAGCATAATGCTTGTTTACTGCATCAATACCACGCTGAAAGGCAGCCGGTAGTATTTCTCCGCTGTTGATTCCTCCTTCTCCAAGTTTGACCGGTAGTTTACTGCTGTGTAATATCTGAAATGATTCAATGCCGTTTTGTTCAGCTATTACAAGATTGAAAGTATTTGTTCCAAGATCCAAAACTGCAACACGGAATGCCATATGTCGGGACACATTTAGTAAACAGGTAAAAATACGAATCTAATTAGTGCCTGCTGCGAAAACTCGTAAATTTTGATTTTTTTAATAAATTACAT
>CAYQDZ010000003.1:0-47741 GCA_964416375.1 uncultured Bacteroidales bacterium | reverse complement strand
GCCAGATACTTGTTGCTCAGTAATGGGATGATACATTATTGCTGCAAATTGAATGAGACCAAAAAATCTTTTGAATTTCTGGAAGAGATTCCCACCTATAGTAAATTATAAAGCTTCTTTTCGTTTTCTTTTCCAAATTTGTTTTTTACTTCCTTCATTATTAATATATCCGTAACCATACCTATATCCATACTTTGATTTTGAAACAATCACATCATTAAGCACAATGTTAATTTTTTTAATCCGATGAGTTTTTAAATCTTCCATAATATTAACTAATACTTCCTCTGGAGTGAAGTTATAACGGACAACCAGAAGAGAAATATCCGAATTTGAATGCAATAGTAATGCATCGGATACTATACCTATAGGAGGAGAATCAATAATCACTATATCATATTTTTTCTTTAGTTCAGCAAAAAGCAATTTTGTTTGATCAGATGCAACCAATTCTGAGGGATTTGGAGGCACGGGACCTGCAAGTATAAGATCAAAATTAATTTTATCGTCACAATAAATAATTTCCTGATATTTAGCATTTTTACTTAAATAATTACTTAATCCGACCTCTTGATCTATATCTAAATATTCCTTTAAGTTTGATTTTCTTAAATCAAAATCAACCAATATCGTTTTCCTGCCGTAGAATGCATATACAGAAGCCAGGTTTAAAGCAGTAAAACTTTTACCCTCACCTTGTATTGCTGATGTCACCAGAATAGTATTGGATTCATTTTCATTTATAACAAATTGAAGATTTGTTCTGAGCGTTCGATAAGATTCCGTAAGTACGGAGTTCGGCTCACTAAGAACTGCAGGAAAACTATTGAATTTTGAATCAATTACCTGGCCTACAATTGGCAATTGAGAAAGCTTCTGAATATCCTCCCTGGTCCGTATTTTATTGTTTAAAGTTTCACGAAAATAAATAAAGGCTCCTGGTAAAAAAAGCCCTATCATCATTGCCATAATAAATGATAATTTAATGTTTGGTGAAACAATTAAAGCATCAGCAGGATCTGCTACATCAAGAATTTCATTTGCAGGTAGATTGGACGCTTTAAAAATCTCCATTTCTGAACGCCGGGTCAACAAATAGGTATATAGTTCATCATTCAATTTGAATTTTCTCTCTATATTTATTAGTTGTTGTTGATGCTTAGGAAGCCGGTTAAAGGTTTGCTCTGCACCATAAATCTGACTATTAGTTTCTTCAAGAGTAATTTCCGTAGCCTCCAGAATTGTACTGGCAGCTTCAACCAATTTCCGTCTCGTGTCATTAATTTTTGCTTCAAGTGAACTCAGATAAGGATTGTCTTTAATTGAATTAAATGATATTTCAGTCCTTTCGCTATACTGTTCAGCCAAGTCAACAATTAATCTGTTCAATACAGGATCATTAATTTCAAGAGTTGTAGGAGCAATCAAATCATTTATATCAGACTTCGTCTGAAGATTTTGAATTAAATAGCTGAAATACCTTTTCTTAACCAGAAGTTTTCCTTTCTCTGCTTCAAGAGCTTCAAGTTTTATATATACTTTTTCTGCCTGGAATCCAATATCTAAAACCTGCTTTGATGATTGAAAATCTTGAAGACGTTCTCCTGAAAGATAGAGTGAATCAACAAGATCTATAAGCTGTGCATCAATGAATCGTATAGTTGCCTCAGCAATCAGATCATCTCGTTTTACTCCTCTCATTAAATATTCCTCAATTAATTTATTGAGAAAATCTGCAGCTTTTTTTGGGTGTCTGTAGCAAAAAGAAACGCTTAGAATTGAAGACCCGCGATCGTTTGCTATTTTAAAATTTCTGAATGTTGTAATAAGTTCATCTAATGAATGAAATTTGTAATAATAACTCTTATCCAATTCCCTGTTCAGAATATAAGAATAGCCCGGCAAAATTGAAAATCTGCAATATGAATTACCAGTAATTTGACCAAACTTTACAGTATCTGAAAATTTAAATTCAGGGATAATCTGTTGAACCTGATCAGTTGAATAGTCATATAGGATAACCTCTTCTCCCTTTGCTTCCAACTTTATTAATGAGTCATTAATAAAAACTACAGAAAAATAAATTCCAATGGGTTGTAAATGTGTTGTATCCATTTCAACAGTAAATGGAGCATTAGTATACAATTCAGCCTTGTTGAACCTCTGATTAATATAGTAACTGGTTCGAAAATCTAATTGTTTTAGTGCACGGGAAGTAACGGATTTGGCAAGTAAAACGCCTTTCTCATTTTCCAGCAGATAGGGATCGGAATATAATGTAGAAAATAACTCTGCTTTATCGAGAGGATTTTGCTCTCTGTTTACCAGTATATATGTTGAAAGTTGATACTGATTTGTGGAGAACATAATCCAAACAACGGCACATATAAAGGACAGCAAAATGCTGCATAAAAAAAGAAACCAGTTTCGAATAAATAATCCAAACCATTTCTTAATATCAACACTCTGCTCTTCTATTGCAATCAGAGTCTCATCCTTCATTAAGTAATTGGTTATTTATTTTAATAACAATGTTGCTGCCAAAATAGCTACTGAAAAGAAATAGAATAATGTCTGATATGGAAACTGAGAATAAGCCCATGACTTTGTACTTCTTGGTTCAATATATAAAACATCATTTGGTAACATGTAATAATAGGGAGACTCAAGTATGCGATTATCCGTTAAATCAAGCAAATAAACCTCTGAACCATTTTGGGTTTGTCTGACCAATTTAACCTCGCTAAAATTTCCAAAATCTGTTATTCCACCTGCCAACCCAATCGCCTGGAATACATTGATTTGATCTTGTTCAATTGTAAAATTACCCGGAGAATTCACCTCTCCAAGTATACCAACCTGATAGTTTACCAATTTAACATAGGCGGTTGCTTCTTTAAAATACTCATTTAGCTGATTCTGAACAGACTGTTGAACTTCCTGAATGGTTAATCCTTTAACAAACAATTTCTCTATAAATGAAAAGGTGATATATCCAAACTCATCTACAACATAAGTATTTAAATACTGATAAGTAGAATTCATCAAGTAAGGAAAATCAGACTGAAAAAACTTACTGGTTTTCGGATCGACACTGTACACACGAATGTATATATGATCTCCCGTTTGGATCCTGTATGCAGTTGTCCGTGGATTTGTAAATTGAGAAGTCATTTCTTTATTGACCTTTTCTTGTATCAATTTCACATTTTTTTGTGAAACACAGGAAGTTAGCAATAGTATTATAGTTAACACAACAAGAATGAGTGTACTAATCCGGTGATAAATACTTTCCATACCATTAGGTTTTAAGTGATTACTTTTTTTGGATTGGTGCTTGAATTATATTTCGCTTTGATCCGGCTTTGTAAGCTACAATAAATGCTTCTCCAGCGATCTCAATTCTTAATGACAGGGCCATTTTAAAATCTGTACCAGCATACACCTGATACTTGAACCAACCCTCTTCAATAATCTCCCTGCAATTATCCGAATAACCATGTAAAGATTTCATTTCACGTTCTGATAATCTTACTTGTGAAGCCATGATCTGTATATAATAGTCGATTTCATTTTCAATAATTTGTCTCCCTTGTCGATTTACATCAGCTTCCGTCACCCGCGTTCTTTCCCTGGCTTCTGTAACGCTTATTGAGCTTCCATTATACTTGGCTAACACCCAGACATCCTCAACTCCCGACTCATTTGCTACACGATCTGCTTCAGAAAACAGTCTGAATCCGGTAAGCCGATATTTATACCATCTATCCTCATATATAATTTCTATTGTTGCATTTCCAGGATATATTGCCCATACCTGACTTCGCGTAAGAGGAATTCTGCTTGCCGCCAATTGAACCATAAATCTGATACCCGTATATTGTGTTACAGTGCTTATATCAAAAGCTTCTCTCGATTGATTGCTTTTTTCTATTGCAGAAATAAGCTCTCTATTATCATCTTGATATGAAACTCCTCTTTGGTCACTTTCTGTAAATTCTTTGGTTTCAGAAGAAATTTTTGAATTCGGCTCTGCCAATTCAGGTTGTGCAATTCCGTAATCGCCATAGTTTGCGTAAATATTTCCCGTTGGATTCTCAAGAAGTAATGTTCTTGCCTGATCAATAGTTACTTCAGATAGACCTACCACCCCCTCTCTTGTTACCATTATAGGATTAGGGATAGATTCATTTGTTACATAATCCTCATATTTTTTAACGATCGATTGATCAATCGCCAGATTTTCACTTACCTGAACAATTTTATGTGTATATGGAACTTCCAACTGATATTTAAAGTCTTCTTCTGAAACCTGATCTGATCTATTTAATATAGTAGTTTCACCGGATTGAGCTTTAAATGCAAAAATCATATTTTCAATAGCTGCATTTTCCATCCCTGCCGCGTCATTTAACAATGTTGCTTTTTCATAAGGATCATTTATACCTGCAGCTTCTTTTCTATTTGCATAAGCATTATTAATCATATTCTCAGCTGTTTTGACGTAACCATCAAAATCTCCAGATTTAATCGTGTCTAATGTTTGTAGATTTCTCTGACATATCTCATACAATGTTTGGTATGCTATAGAATACATTTTATCTGCCTGTATTTGCATTGAGAGTGCTTTGTCCTTAGCTTTAGTTATCTTAGTCTTTATGGCTTTTTCGTCAAGCTTATCATTTGATTGCAACTCTATCGCTTCATTAAAATAAATATTTGCCACCTGCATCAATTTATCGGCTTCTTGTATTTCGATTATTGCTTTATCGACTGCTAATATGTCTGCTTCATCAACGTATTTTTGTAATTCAAAAAGACTCTGGCCATGAGAATTTAAAGACCAGAGACATATGAATGTCAGAAACAAATATTTATACTTCTCTGATCTATATGTCATTTTAAAAATGACGTTAAATTTTCACTAACAAATGGCATAAATGCCAATATTGGAAACTTAAAAAAAGAGGTTAGTTAGTATTAAGTTATGAATATTTATTGAGAATTATTAATAACTTGAATAAAACTTAATCGTTTGAATTGATGAGTTGAAGTATAACTTCATCCATAAAACCTTCATGGGTTTTCAACCATTCTTTTTTTGTTCCGATGATGTGAAACCCGGCTTTTTTAAAAATATTCAGACTTGCGCTATTTTTAGATTGTATATTACAGTACAATTGATGGAGGTTTAAGATTGAAAAAGCATAGTGAATCAACTCCTTAAGTGCCAATGTAGCAATTCCTTTATTTCTATCAGAAACATCTCCTATGAGAATTCCAACTCCTGCCCTAAGGTGAAAGGGATCAAAATCGAAAAGATCAATTGTTCCAACAGTCCGCCAGTTTTTTCCTTCTGAAATATCAATCATCAACCTAAGCTGTTTTGCCTGGTATATATCAAGATGCGAATTGTTAAGGTATTTTTGTAAGATGAATTTTGAAAATGGCGTTATCGTGTTGCTCACCTGCCAAACTTGTTTATCATTCTCCCATGTATAAAGTAAATCAATATCTCCGGGCTCAAGAGCTCTAAGCTTTATTTGCATCTTCTTGCTGATCATATTATCTGCTTATTTCTCCCGCATAATTTTCAATCGTATCTATATTCCTGATGAATGCATCAGGAAATCCGGATTCTCTGATGTCATACAACGATAACAAGGCTTTTGACCAACCGATATACTGACCATAAGTATACCTGTTCAGACCATCATTCCCGGATGATACGATGAGGTGAGACAGATCTAACTTCTCCATATCAATAGGTTTTTTCAAGGCCATTACCTGGATGGTATAAGTAGGTATAGAATCCGGTTCAAAAATGTAGTCTGCTGTTTCAGCAGCCAAACCTTCATTTGAGGTATAGGTGATAGAAGATGCTATATTGTCAGTTTCAATCTCGCCTTTATCAACGTATTTTGTTTCTAAAAAGTCCAGTTCATTAAATGCAAATACCGGATCCTCGCCGGTCTGAACCCTGTATAAGTCATTCTTTCCATATCCTTCTGCCATATCACGGGATAAATATCCGGTACTCGTGTTATTAAAATATATGTAGAACAGATCATCTTCTGTTGTGTTTATCGGGGCGCCTATATTATAAGGATCTTTCCAGCCTCCTGTTTCACTGATTTCCGAATATATAATATCCATATTACCAATCGTTTCATGTCCATTGGAACTAAAATACAATATCGAGCCATCCATTGTTATATAAGGCGCTTCCTCATTTTGTCCTGTATTAATAATTGGTCCTAAGTTCACAACATTGCTCCATTCGCCTTCCTCTTTATTGGCACGATAAATGTCAAATCCTCCTTCGCCTCCCGGTCTATTGCTTGCAAAGTATAAATAATACCCATCGGAACTTATGCATACACTTGATTCATGGTAACGGGTATTTATTTTGTTCAACAGTGGTTTCATCGGCTCCCACTTCCGGTCTTTCATTTCAGATACATAAATATCGTAGTTGTTTTCAACGTTTTTTATAAGGTATAGCTCAGTCCCATAATAAGAAATCGCCGAAGTGTAGCAGTTCCCGGAAGATTCGATCTGGCCATTGATCTCAATGGGTTCAGTCCAGCCATCAGGTGACCTCCTGGATATCATGATTCTGTCATATGATTCCCAATATTGTGTATAGACCAATACCATCTGATCACCACTTAAAACAGGATTGTAATCGGAAAATCGTGAGTTTATAGTTTGCCCCAGATTAATGATCCGAACTGTATCTTCGGTTCTCTGATATTCATTTGAAATGCCCAGGGCTATAATCCGATCATGAATTAATTTAGTCTTCTCTTTATCGGTATCTCCAATTAATTCTTTGTATTTATGATATGCATAAGAAGCGTCGAGCAGCTTGTTTTCTCTGTGATAAGCATCTCCCAGAAATAACCAGGCTTCAATAGGAGCTCCGCTGTTTTTGTATTTACCAGCCACATAGTTTTCATTGATCTCATGAATGGCTTTTTTCAGGTATGGCAAAGCTTGGTGCTGTTCACCCACAATTTTCAGGTAACACTGTCCAACACGATAATTCAAATTGCTGTTCTCAGGTTGATGTTTAAGAGAGGACAGATAAAAGCTCAAAGCCTCATTGTACTTATATTGTTCCAGATAATATTCACCATAAAGGAAATCTTCTTTAGGATCATTTGTAGCCTGTCCGTTTGAGATTGTCATCCATAGCAAACAGGCTAGAAATACACACCAAAATCTATGGTATTTTTGAAAAGCTTTCAATTTTGCAATGAATGCCTCATCGATTTTCATGAATTATTCCTCAAAATTCAATATAGTATCTTCCTTTATTCTGATCAGAAAAATATCAGTTTGACCATATCCTTCATTGTCTTCAATAGCATAATATCCTTCTCTGAGATTATTCGCAGGACAGTAGAATAAATTGTCACGTGTATCATTAATGGGATAGCCAATATTTACTGGTATGGCCCATTTTTTTCCCACTTTCCTGCTATAAAATATATCATACCCTCCCATATTATAATGTCCCTCAGAAGAGAAAAACAACACACCTGGAACGGCAAAACTATAAGCACCCTGTTCGTTGAATTTTGTATTAATTGTCTTTCCCAGGTTTTTGGGTTTGCTCCAGGTTCCTTTGGAAGTTAATTTAGATCGAAAGATATCGTAACCTCCTTTGCTCTTTGCCCGGTTACTCGTTATATAAACTGCATCTCCGGCCTTATTGTAACTTGCATGAATCTCTGATGAGGCTGAATTTAAATTATTATCCATGGGCACCGCTTTGGACCAGGTACCTTCCTGCAGATGAGAAATATATATGGTGCTGGTTTCGGATTCTTTCTTTACCAAGAGTAAATGATTTCCATCGCAGGATAAGCCCGTAGGGTAAAATTCGCCATCAGATAAAATTTCAGGATTAATGTTCACGGCCAGACGCCATTTGTCATGATCCCAAACGGAATAAAATATTGCATCGTAAAATTTCAAACGCCTTATAAATACTAGTGTTTTTCCATCGCCGGATACTACTGGCCTTTCTTCCACATAACTTGTATTAATTGCCTCTCCAGGATTAATTTTTTCATACGCCATGGGTGCGTCCTGAATTATTTTTGCTCTTTCACACGATTTAATTTCACGCTCAACAATATCGACATTGTAGTACCCATAGAAAAAAGGAGAATCCATAAATTTCAGATAATTTTCCAGTGCCTTATCCAATTGATTATTAATTCGATATGCATTCCCAAGGTAGAAATAGGTATGAAGAGGAGCATTTACTTCATCCTGTGATCTTTTCTTATATTTATTCTTCGGTACAATATTTTTTAAAGCTTTCTCAAAATAAGGGATCGCTAAAGGTTCTTTTGAAGGAATATTCAGATAACATTCACCAACCTTAAAATTATAATTTGCATTGAGAGAATCGATGGCAACAAGTTTTAAGTAAAAACCCACTGCGTCAGTATAATCTCCCCGATAAAAAAAATATTCTCCTTCTTTGAAGTTTTCGTCAACTGCTTTTTGATTCTGGCCAGATACTATAGCATTATCAAAGCAAAATAAAAGTATTCCTATCAGGCAAAAAATTAACCTTTTCATTGAGTGCAATTTTGATTGGTTCAAAAATAAAAAAAAAGGCTATTAAAATGTAACTCAATTTATTAAGAGTTCATTTGAGATGCAAACCTGTCTGTAATAGTATAATTAATCCTATAAAATTCTTAAGGCATTTTTAAATGCTCAGGAACAGGGTCAATTCGTTTGATAATCAAACCATTATTATCAAGCCCTATGACCTCAAACTCCACCCTTCGGTTGTATTTTCGACCTTCACTATTGTCTGATCCATCCGGATTTGTATTGATGGCTATAAAATCAACTTCTCCTTTTCCTATTGATTTTAACTGTTCAGCATTTATTCCGTGATCAATTAAGTAGTTCATTGCAGCAGAAGCTCTTTTCATTGCCAATTTCAAGTTATACTCAGTCGGGCCCAATGGATCAGTATAACCCAGCAAATCAATCCTGATATCCTTATAATCATTAAGTAAGTTAATCAGTACATCCAAATTATCTTTACTCTTCTCAGTGACTACTGATTTATCAAAACCAAAAAAGACAGGCGATATTTCAACTGCCTTTGTTTCAGGTACAACAACTAATTCAACTTCCTTATCAACTTCTGCACTGTCGGTAACATCAGCCAATGGTACTACAGGAGATTCAACCACTTCTTGTTTTTTCATAGTTTCATCCTGATCCTGTTTTGTGATAGTCTCATCGATGATAACAGGATAAGTAACTTTATATATATCTGTAGCTCCATAACCATCTTCCTCTATTCTTGCCATATAGGCTATTTCTCCATCTTTCCAGGGAAAATAAAATAAATCATCGTCAGTAGTACTGATTGGATAACCCAGATTTTGAGGAATTGACCAGGTGCTGTCATTTTTCAGTTCAGATTTAAAAATATCATAACCGCCCATGCTTGTAAATCCCTGGGAACTAAAGAATAGTGTTTGTCCATTTTCTGTAATAAAGGGGGTATCTTCATTGAGCTCTGTGTTTATATCCGATCCTAAATTAATGCCCGGCGCCCACACCCCGACTTCGTTAAGCTTAGATACATAAATATCCATATCTCCATTGCCACCTCTACGATTGGATGTGAAATAAAGTGTTTTCCCATCTTTGGAAACTGAAGCATGAGATTCCCAATACTTTGAATTAATGCCTGAACCTAATGGTTCCGATTTAGTCCACCTGTTATCAACATACTGACTTATAAACAGATCGCTGTTAAACTCATCTTCTTTTGTAAGAAATAGTACTTTGCCATAATATGAAAGAGAAGTAACAAACTGGTCCCCGTCCGACATAATTTGTGAGGTTATATTTTCAGGTTCTGTCCAATTGCCATTTTCATTTTTTGAAAAATAAACTGCATCATAAAAAGGAAGCCGATGCATATAAACAAGAGTTGAACCATCTCCCGATACAACAGCTTTATAGTTTTCATTGCTTTTATTAATAGCAGGTCCCAGGTTCTCAAAAACAAGATCAATTGGATTCTTCATAAATTCGTTGGCAACATTACAGGCCTCAATCTGTTGATCAGCATATCTATGCAAATTCGTTTCTTCTTCGGGCAATAATTTTTTATACTCATTATAGGACGAAATTGCATCCTCCACCCTGTTATTTATACGATAAGCATTCCCCAAATAAAGATAAACATCGATGGGAGCATTTTTTTCCTTAAGACTGCTTTCGCGATACTTAGGAGAAACATAAGCTTTTGCTTTTTCAAGGTATTCAATAGATTTCTGTTTTTGACTGTAAATATTCAGATAACAAATCCCAATTTTATAGTTGATGTTTGCATTTTCTTCATACCCTCTTCTATATACCTGATAATAATCACTGAGAGCATCAACATAAAACTCCTGAGCCAAAAAATACTCCGCATCAGAAAAATATTCTTTCAATGCTATTTCAGCTTCGCTCCGCTGAGCATAAGAACAAAATACAATCAGAAAATTACAAGTGAAAGTAAAAATCAACTTTTTCATCAGGTTGGCATTTTTTTCAAAATTACGTCAATAACACGAAAAAAACAGATAACACTATCAACAATCTTGTTCCGTGTAAACACATGATTAAATTAATAAAAAAAAATGGAATACAGCCTGCTGCGTCACTAAGGTTAGTTACATTCAGTACCTATTTATACAAAAGAGCTTCAGGCACTTCAATTTTAAAGGTAAATATAACTCCCGGTATTTTGCTTTCAGGGACCAGCTCAACTCTGCGATTATAATGTCTTCCATCGGGATTATCAGTTCCATCAGCATTTTTGTTCATTGCAACAGGATTGGCTTCTCCCCTTGCAATAACTTTAACTCTTTCTTTATCAATCTTATCAGATATAATGTACTTTGCAGCCATCTCGGCCCGAAGTTTGGATAAATGGATATTGTAACTTTCGCTGCCTATTTCATCAGTATATCCAACAATCCCGATCACCAGAGAGGCGTGTTTCTCCATCATCGCTTTAATTACATTAAGATACGCCTGACAATTTGATGGTAATTTGTAACTATCAAAACCAAAAAGCAGATGTCTTAATTGTACGGTATCTGCAGGCACAGTCACTTCTGCATCGGTCTCTTGCGCCAAGCTCTCTTCTCCAACTGTTTCTTCTGCCAAACTTTCTTCTGCCAAACTATCGACAGGCTCAACCTGAGCAGAAGTTAATAATTCCCTATCCGGATCTCCATCTTTAAAAACCACATTGTCTTCACTGGATACTCCCTGATCATCAACCACAACCACAGCAAAATTTCCAGCCGGCAATAAGAACTCATAACTTCCATCAGGATTAGGATTTTTTATAATCAGAGTATCTGAAGTTTCGTTATTTATAACCAACACATCATGATCTTTATAATTGGAACTGTCTGCTGTACTTGATTTTCCTCTGACAGAAAACCGGGGGGAATTTGCAAACACCATACTGTTGTATCTGTAAATGTCGTAGGCTCCTGTAACGGGTTCCTCCAAGCGAGACATCAATCCTGACATTCCTGTTTCCAAAGGAAAATAAAACAAGTCATCATCTGTTGTAGAAACAGGAGAACCCATATTAATCGGTTGTCTCCATTCGTTCTCTCCTTTACGCTGAGCATGAAAAATATCATATCCACCCATATTCAGATGCCCCTGCGAGCTAAAATAAAGAATCTCATCATCAACATTCATGATTGGAGTTTCTTCATTGAAAGGTGTATTGATATCCGGACCGAGGTTTACAGGAGGCCCCCACTTTCCATTTTCATCAAGCTTTGACATGTAAATATCCAAACCTCCATAACCACCAGGTCGATTGCTGGTAAAATACAGTGTCTTGCCATCAAATGAATAGCTGGCATGCGTTTCATGATATTTTGTATTAATGCTCTCATTCAGTGGTTCCAACTTTGACCAGCCATCATCATTTAATCTGGTTGTGTATATTTCACCAGCTTTTAATACTTTATAGATATACAACAACAGTGCATTACCATCAGAAGAAGCCCCAACAACAATATGATCTCCATCACTTCCGATTTTTGGGGTCAGATTCGTAGGATTGCCCCATACATCATCTTCATTTTCTACACGCATAATCGCATCATAGAACTTAAGTTCTTCCATATAATACAATACCTTATCATGATCAACCAATACGGGATTATAATTTGAAAATTCATTGTTTATATGAGCCGGCAGCTTCTCTGTTCTGGGTTCACCCGGAAATGCAGCAAGCAGAACCGCATGCTCGCATCGCTTGATATGCATATCGACAATTGCATCCATGTCTCTGTTTGCAAGCGTGTCCCTCAATAATTCGAAAATTTCCATTGCTTTCTTTGGCTCATTATTTATGCGGTGCGCTACTCCGAGCAATAAAAGAGCTTTCACAGGAGCGGCTGTCTCCTCAATTGAATTCTTGTAATCAAAGGTGATATTTTGACAGGCATCTTCAAGATACGGAATTGACTTATCCTTCTTTCCCCTGATATTCAGGTAGCACGTACCAATTTTATAAGATATATTGGCATTTATTACTTCCTTTTTCTCAAGAAGAATAAACAGAGGCAAAGCTTCCACGTATTCATCAGCATCGAGATATTCTTCTGCATCATCAAAAATATCCTTATTTGAGAGCCATATTTGGCTAAAAAGGTTTGTAATAAATAAAACCTCCCATAATAGTATTAAGGTAAATCGTATGAAATATTTCATATAAGTTAATTGTTTTTTCTTCTTCGAGTTATGAGAATAATAAATATCAATATTACAATATTTACTAAAATTATGGTTGTCAGGAACTTCTTATTCTTCCATATGCTTTTTTCTTTGCTGTCATATCTTTTGCTTAAACTATCTGACAAACCACGTTCTAAAATCATTCTTATGAGCAGGTTATTAATATCTGATTCGGTAAAATCATAATCCTGAGTGGCAATAAGCAGATATTGTAAAAGCTCATAAGGATTTGAGAAATGTTTCAATGATGTATCGGAAAGAGCTTTATTGACAGATTTAATATTATACGATTTAATTTTTTCTGAAAATTCATTGACATCAGTAATCCCTATTAACTCCAGTAACAAATTGTAAATTTCCTCTCTTGAATAGTTGTTATATTGCGACTGTTCTACAAGATATTTAAGCAAATTTTCGTAAGTATAAATATTCTTTTCATCAAGATTAAGTAATAGAAGTTGCGATTTTAATGTGCCGCTTGCATTGTTTGTTAATACTTCATTAAAGATGTTCAGATAATATTTCCTGTTCAGAGAAGCTTTTTCAAGCGCTTCAATAAGTTCTTCATAGCTAAAGTTTTCTTCTGGTACAGCTCCGAACAAATGACTAAGCAGATCAATTGAGTTTTCAATGGAAAGAGTCTCAAATTGCATGCCTGCCAGGTATTCATTCAAATTACCGGAGGATGCAACCAGCAAATTCTGAAAGAAAAAGTGTAACTCCTCTGTTGTAGATGCAAGTTGCAACAAAGAATTTGCATCCGTATCACCCAAATTGTCAGACATCACCTCCCAGGCCTGAACCGACCCGGAGATATCCAGATCATCCCAATAGGTTTTCGCTGTATCCTTGTGAAATCCTGATAAGAATGCGTATAAGACATTTCCATCTTCAAAATCATCAGACACCATGGAAAGCAGCGTAGCTTGCATGTCTTTCTTTGAAATCAGCTCTTCTTTTAACAAAGTTTGAATATAAATTAATGGTATGGTTGAACTGTCAAATAGTGCATCCCAATCGCTATCCTGTTCAGAATAATAGCTTATAAAATCTGTATTGAACAACTGCTTGTCCTTTTGAGAAAAATAGATAGAATACATTTTGTTGACATCTTCTCTGGTAAAACCTTCCTGATCAGATACTTCAATAAGGTGCTGATAGAGATCGGAAAAATTTTCAAAATCATTCATTTCAATTTTATGCAAATACGTCTGCAATGCTCCTTCCGAAATCATATCAAATGATTTTACATAGATGGAAACTGCCGGTTCTATTTTCTGCAATCCAACTTCTGTCTCAGTTGGCAAAGGCAAATAATAGGTGACGATAACTTCAGTGGAGGAAGTATCCCCATCCAGATCAGTGGCCGTGAATTTCAATATATTCTCGCCAGGTCTTGGCTTATAGAAATAAGTAAACCTTTTTCTTACAGATTCAATTGATTCCGTAAAAATAAGACTATCATCCATTGATATATCCACCCCCAGATCAGATCCTTTAGGTACGATTAAATCAATAGAAACAACTCCGGAATCATTCACTGCATAAAAATCACTTTTAGCAAAGATCTTTGATTTTGATGGAGTTGTAATGGCAATAGGAACAGTTGTAACCGCACCTTTATCTAATGAAATGGAAGGCAAAATTACCAGGCCATCGGGTTGATTTACCGATAAGTTCAGGTTTTTCCGGTAGGTTTCAATTTCCGGTCCTTCAATTAACAATATATATTCTCCCTGAGTAGCTGAAAGAGAAATTATCCCATCGTCCCCAATTTTTTGCCCGGCAATTATTTCTTTTGATTTGGCATCTATAATTTTGGCTGTTAGCTTTTTATAGAACCTGGAGTCTGCATTCTTTACTATTAATCGTCCCTGAACCTGGAAGGTTCGGGGAATAAATTCATTATAAACTTCAATTTCGTAAATATCCAGCAAACCCTGAGTAGTAGACTCGTCATACAATGCAAAGAAGCCAAAAGAATTCACTCCCATTGGGTTATAAAATAATTCATCAGCTGTTGTATTCAAAGGGGAACCCATATTTTGTGGTTTGCTCCATGTGCCATCACTTTTTAAATTGCTTATAAAAACATCATAGCCTCCCATTGTTGGATGTCCCTGTGAACTAAAAAACAAAGCATATCCTTCATTGCTTAAAAACGGAGTGTTTTCATTGCCAGGAGAATTAATAACTGGCCCCAGGTTTACTGCGGGACCCCAATCACCTTTTGGTAAGCGTTTGGATTTATAAATATCAAGGCCTCCATATCCCCCGGCACGATTTGATGTAAAATACAGATATTGTCCATCAATGGAGGGTGAAGCATGTGATTCCCAGAATTTTGTATTGATATTGTCATCCAATTTTTTTAAACGGCCCCAGCGATTACCTTCACGTTTGCTGGAATAAATATTACCATCAAAATTATCGCTACGGTAAACAAATATTTCATCTCCGAAATAAGATATTCCACAGGTATATGAATTTCCATCCCATCCGAAATCAGGCGTAAGGTTAACCGGTTCGGACCAAGTTCCCTCACTATTTCTTTTGCTGATGAATACTCCATCGTAAAACTGAAGTCTTCTGGTAAAAATCAAGGTTTTGCCATCTCCGGACACAACCGGATTGATTTCTTCAAACCTGGAATTTATGGGGCTTTGACTATTTTTAGGAGAAAAAAAAATAGGATCTCTGAGCATTTTTTTGGCCAGTTGACAAGCCGCAATATCTTCATCAACTATACTAATGTCAAAATCTTTAGGATCCGCAAGGTTTTTAAAACGTTGGAAGCTTTCGATGGCTTTGTCCAACATATTGTTCTTATGAAATGCTTTGCCAAGATAATAATGTGCTTCAAGAGGGGCTCCTTTTTCCTTAAAATTATTCTGTTTGAAATGTATGTTTACATTTTTTAAAGATTTTTCAAAATATTTTATTGATTTGTCCGACAGGTAGGTATCATTAAGATAACAAATCCCTATTTTATACTGAACATTGTAATTCATAGGTTCAACACGTGCTATCTTCTGATACAATGGCAAGGCATCCTTATATTCTTCAAAAAGAAAATAAGATTCTGCTTCAACAAACAATCTCTTCGCGTCTATTTCTTCCTGAGCAGCTGATTTTAAATACGTTAAAGACAGAATGACAAGGAGAGACAGGAACCAATAATAAATTCTCATTTTATATCGAATTGGTTGGTATTTAACAAATTTAAAAATAATTTGCTATGCACAACTTATTATTTCATGAGAGTACCTTCTTAATCCCCTAAATACTTGTTTTTATAGATAAAAAAACTAAAAATCAGGCAATTCTTCAGATAAATATTTTCCTAAAGTTTGTACAAATGAACCTCCTAGTGAACCATCAACAACTCTATGGTCGTAAGTAAGTGATAATACCATAATATCCCTTATTCCAATCGTCTCAATATCATGGATTGATACAACCGCCGGTTTTCTCTTTATTGCACCTACAGCCAATATGGCTACCTCAGGTTGATTTATTATCGGAGTACCTGAAATGTTATTGTAACGCCCCATATTGGTGATGGTAAATGTGCCTCCCTTTATATCGGTTGGGTTCAATTTGCTTTCCCTTGCTCGTTTTGCTAAATCAGCTACCTGATGAGACAGACTAACAAAATTACATGCATCAGCGTCTTTAATTACCGGAACAATAAGGTTGCCATCAGGTAATGCTGCGGCTACCCCAATATTGATGTATTTTTTCTGTATGATATAGTTGCCGGCAACAGAAATATTAATGCCCGGAAAATCTTTTAATGCTTTTACGGCAGCTAAAACTACAACCGGGGTAAAGGTCAGTTTGATTCCCTGCTTTTTTAAAAAACCATCCTTGTTGCTGTTTCTCCAATTCACAAGTGAGGTTACATCGATTTCAACCGTGGATGTGACATGTGGAGAAATACGCTTGGAGCGTACCATATGATCAGCTATTAATTTTCGGGTACGGTCCATTTCGATAAACTCTTCACCAGGCCGGAGAGTATAATCGTTTTTCATGGTCTCCTCTTGAGAAATTTTTACATTCTGGTCATCTGAAATCTGTTTGTTTTCAATTTTCTCAAAGTTTCTTCCGGATTTGATGTAAGAATTTAAATCTGCCTTCGTAATTCGCCCGTCAAGTCCGGTCCCTTTAATTTGTCTTAGTTCATCAAATGAAATTTCCCTATTCTTGGCAAAGAACCTGATATAAGGAGTTATCAGCAGATTGTTGTCAATAATTTTTTCTTTTTTCTTCTTATGTTTTTCTGTTTGTCGTGGTTTATCTGCAATTTCCTCTAATCTGTTTTCTGTATCATCAATTGTTTGAACTAATGCACCCGGTACACGCGATTTTTCAGAAAGTTCTTCTTCTTTTTCAAACTCACTTTCAATGATTGCAAGTACCTCTCCTACTTTTGGTATTTCTCCTTCACGATAAATAATGCGCGAAACCACTCCCGATGATGGAGATGGTATTTCTGAATCAACTTTATCTGTTGCAACTTCGAGTAAAGAATCATCCTCCTGCACCATGTCACCCACTTTTACAAGCCATCTTGTAATGGTTGCCTCAATTATGCCCTCTCCCATAGCGGGAAGTATAAGCTCTATCTTACTCATTATGAATTATCTTCCAATATATCTGATATCCCGAAATAGTATGGATAAATCAGTATTCATTTTGTAATCTTTTGCATACAACAAATTCATACGCTTTATGGTTTCATCGCTTAGGTTTTTATTCCTTGATTCAGGTATAGGAGTAAGAATGCCTTGCTTAATCTGAGGAAGAGCATTCACATGATCCTCATTTGTCTTAAAATATCCTACCCAGGTTCTTAATCCTAAGATTGCCAGGGTAATATTCCTGATCAATCCCAAAGGATTTTTTACTAAGAATAAAATGACCGGAAGAGAGATTATCAGTACAATGGAAACCGTGAAATCAAATAGGCGTTTTTTTCTCCTGGCAAAACTATGACTCAAAGAGTTGAAATGAACAACATACAACTCGCCAGCCGTATTAATGGAACTGCTGCCTATAATTGACAAGCTCTCGGGAGGAGCAATCTTAAAATCCAGAGATGTATCACTTACACTTAACATGGTTTGAATTATTTTATGAGAAGGTATATCCTTAGCACAGAATACAATTTCATCTATCCGGTTTATCTTCACAATCTCATTCAGTTGTGAAAGATCTCCCATATAGAGATTATCTTTCAGTTTATCATCGCTTCCTACTAAGCCAACCAGAGATGGAACAATAGTATTCACTTTTTTCATTATGGAGAATACTCTTTTGCTCTCTTCAGGTGATCCGACAATAACAATTCTCTTTTTTTGCTTGCGAAATGATAGTTTTACAGTATTAAACAGAGGCCCTACTGTAAGGCGTGTGAAAAAAACAGAAATGGTCACCCATCCTGTGCCCAATAAAATAAGTGCCCTCGAATATCTTAAGCTTTCAGGAAGTAGCGCATAAATCAAGAGCAGAACAATTGTTCCCAAAGATATTCCTTTCAACAAATCAATGAACCGGGCCCGTTTTTCATATGCTCCGGATATATACAAACAAAAAAACCACACAAGGATATAGGCAGGTACTATATACCTGAGGTATTCTTCAGGGTAGTAATTTTTCTGACCAAACTTAATGTTTTCCCAAAAAGGTTCAAGAAAATAATAACCAATATAAATTAAAATGGCATCACAAACCGGAACAATGATTTTCAAAATAAATCTTCTTAAGATGGAAAATGATGCCCTTAAATAGATCGCAAGATTGATCAGAGAACTAAACAGAAAAGCGTTTTTTGCAGAAAAATGTTTTCTGGCAAATATGATCATGGCTTTGTAAAAAACCATCACGTAATTTATACTTCCTTTCTTGGTGCTCTCTCCTTTATAGTGAATGATGGTGGTTTCGGGAAAGTAGTAATTGTTATAGCCGGCAAGGATAATTCTATAGGACAGATCAATGTCCTCGCCATACATAAAAAATGTTTCATCAAGAAACCCGGTTTTTTCAAGTACTGATTTTCTTATAAACATGAAAGCTCCCGGTAATATCTCGATTTTATTTATCTTATTATTATCAAGATAGCCCAGATGATATCTGCCAAATAATTTTGATTTGGGAAAAAGGACTGATAATCCGAATATTTTGAAAAAAGAAACCAATGGTGTTGGTAATGATCTTTTCGACTCAGGCAAAAAATTGCCTTTGCCATCAATCATTTTAACTCCAAGGCTTCCCGCATCGGGATGACCATCCATAAAACCTATGCATTTGGAAAATGTATTTTCCTGAACTATGGTATCAGGATTAAGGATCAGAACATATCTACCTTTAGAAATTTCAAATCCCTGATTATTTGCTTTAGAAAATCCGCAATTTTTTTTGTTCCGAATGAGTATTACATCATGAAATTTCTCTTTGACCATCTGACAGGAACCGTCAACAGAATTGTTATCCACTACAATAACTTCACCCCTGATGCCCTCCATCGATTTATAAACCGAGTGAAGACATTGTTCAAGAAAATACTTGACATTATAATTTACTATAATTACCGAAAGATCCATCGGCTATGAAAAGAGGATAAATTTACACTAATATTAATAAGAAATTCACCTAAATTCTTATTTGGGAATATTTATTTCTTCAGCACATTCCATCATGAGCAGCCTGCAAGCATTCCTTAAACCCAATGAACATGATCTATTGAAATGATAACAGGCATTATCTTTTTCTTCAAGCCTGAAAAAGGTCATGGCCAGGTTGAAATGAGTAATGGGATTTTCATTTTCAAGCTTTAAGGCTTTTTGAAACTGCAATACAGCATTATCGTATTCCTGCAATTCATATTTTACCATTCCTTTTCCATGATACGCTGTTGCAGATTTTGAATTTATTGCCAATACTTCATCAAAATCCTTCTCAGCCAAATCAAAATCCTGAAGATAAAAATGAGCCATCCCTCTGTTCAGATATACCTTATACACAGAGCTTTTTGGCATATCCAGTTGTATCGCATGATCAAAATCTTCAATTGCCTTACCGTATTTTTCCTTTTGAAGATGAAGAAGAGCCCTGAAATAATAATACTCAGGTTGATCATAATACATCATAATATACTGTTCCACATCTCTATAAGCATCTTTACTTCTATCATTCCCGACAAGAATGCTGATTTTCTTTTCCTGTGCATCAATATTGTTTGGCTGTTTAACAAGAATATCTTCAATTGTTGTAAGAGCCCTTGTAATATCACCGGATGCTAAAAACTTATCTGCAAGTAACAATGTTGATTTAAAATCTTCTTGTTGCGAAAACAGGCCTGCACTAGAAAAGACTATAAGAAGCAAAGGAAAAAAAAATCTGTAGCTCATAGTTCTATCCTATTTGGCATGTAATATAGTAAAAAGATATTTGAGTTTAACTTCACACAATAACAATATATAAACACCATACATCAAGTTGGTATCCATGCAAAAATACTGGTTATTAAGAAGTGATTCTAATAGTTTTGCTTATTTCCTTTCCATCTTTTTAAAATCCTTACTTAAGAAGCCATCAGAATTCTTACCTGATATTTTATGATAATCAAAGTAATAAAAATTGGCATCGGCAGCGCCTATGATGATCTTGTAGCACCTTGCATTAATTTTTGTGCCTTCAGGTCCGACTTTATGAAGAAAAACTACTTTGTTGTCTCTGTTTGAAATGGCTTCTGTAATTTTTTCCTTGGTTACAATTCTGAAATCAGATGAGTAAACCTTTTTGATCCTTGCTGTTGAATTGACATCATCAGAAAGTTCTTCTTCAAGCAAATAGAGTGTCTTTCCCTGTATGTTCTTCATGTTATCATTGTAATGCTGAAGCACATTTGCAGATACTATCTCCGGATGCTCTTTGAGCAGTTTTGCATGGTTCTGAATAAATCGTACAAGTATTGCTAGTTTATAAATGTAATTATCTTCTTCAACATTATAGTATGCAAGCGGTACTGAAGCTATATCGGGCATTTGATTTTTTCTGAAATAATTTCCCCCAAGCGATAAATGAAGAAATCTATATATTGCATCTGTTTTGTCATTATCAAAAGTAACTTTTGACATATACAAAAATGAATATTGCGGATCAAATCGTAGCTCTTCGAATTCTTTTATTGTAATAAATTCAAATTCCGTAATATCCCATTCCTGTTCCATTACTTCCTTAATAACAATGTTAAATTCCAACAATGGATTGTCAAGCAGAACCACCATAGTCTTTGTATTAAAGAATGCATTAATATCATCTTTGCTGGGTACATAGCTTTGTGCAATAATAATTGCCGATAAGGCACTGAAAATCAAACCGATTATTGTCTTTTTCATAATGTAATCTTTTTAGTTTTTTGGAAAGTACAGAGGATTTTTTTCATTGTATTTACGGATGTATACAAATTTGAGTTGTTTCTTCTTCTTCTTGCTCAATGCAACAAATTCATCGTGCAATTCCGGATCCTGCATCAGGAGGGCTTCAATGGTTTGATAAGTATAGTCAAAAACGCTGCCCGAATTGAAATCCAGCAAATATTGCCTCATTTCTGTTGTCGGATAAGAAGCAGGTGGCATACGATATGGGTCATAAAATGAATTGTAATAATAGGGTGAATTGTAATAATCTGAATACGTGGTATGACTGGCAATAAAATGACAGACAGAACCTATTAAAGTTATTCTGAAAAAATCATTATCAATGTTTATATAGATAAATCCGTTTCGCGAATATCCCCATATTTTATCCGGATTTAATTCATTTCTGTTCCCAATGTTATCGTAATAATAGACTTTAGATTTTGCTAATACCTTATCAAAAAAATCCGGATCATTGTAATCATATTCCGATATTATTCTTGATTTTGGCAGAGGTGAATTGGTTTTAACACCGCTAAAATTAATGTACAGTCCTTCATTAAACTGAAAATCATTACTATATTCAATCAAATTCACAGAATCAACCTGAGAAAAAATACATGGATTGATCAGAATGAAAAAAATAAATCCGTTGAAATATCTCATAGTATACATATCCTTCTTAAACAAATTTACCTTTTCTAAATCAAAGTGAGAAACAATAAAACAGATTTTGTAAATGCTTCCCGGTTAATAATTACTTATGCCATTGTAATTTTAATAACGAATAAAATTACTATTTATGCCAATTATTAATTAAATTTAATAAGTAATAAACTATTGCCCAACTATGGGATTACTTCACAATTTGACAAATTATTTCTTACAGAAAGTTGATGACAACTTTGATCTGGAGATTACTAAGAAGATAATTATAATCAGCTATGCATCCGTTATTTCACTGATTTTCTATCTTGCTTTTTGTATTATCGCCATAATCAACGAAAACTATCTTCTGGCTCTGGTATTGGGCACAGCATCAGCACTTACGTATTTGGTGTATTACTTTCTTTTCAGATCATCAAAAACAAATTTATTCTCAACTTTTATTCTGATAATCACTGCATTTGTGTTGTTGTATTGTCTGGCTACCGGCGGAGCGTTTGGAACAGGTTTTCTGTGGATTTTTCCTTTTCCTATTCTGGCTGTTGCACTTAAGGGTCTTGATAATGGGACCAGAGTATCTTTGGTATTTCTGATATGTATTACCTTAATTTGCTACCTTAATCTGTTCCTGCCTGCACTTCCGGATTATGAGTTGAGCTTCAGTCTGAGAATTATTGGTGCTTATGTTTCGATCCATGCCATAATTTATACCTATGAATTTCTTCAGATCCAAAATCAGAAAACAATGCAAAAATGGATTGCTGAGAGCAGAAATGAAAGCAAACGCAAAGACGATTTTTTATCAAAACTGTCCCACCAGATAAGAACCCCTTTGAATAATATAACACTCATTGCCAATCTGGTTGATCGAAGTAAATTGCCTGCAGACCAGGAAGATCTTTTTGATACTATCATTGCCTCTACAAATAACCTTGTTGATGTGGTTAATAATATTGTACAGATATCAACTATTAATATCGATGATGATAATAAGAATCAGGTGAGTTTTAATATTGAATCAACCATTGACAATACAATTTCTCTGTTCAAAAATCAGCATAAGGATAAACTGGAAATCCAATCAAAAATAAACTCCCCAAAAACACATTATATTGGTAACCCAATAAGAATCAAGCAATTAATTTTAAATCTTTTTGAGAATTTACTTAAAGTTGATTTTAAGGATAGGCCAAAAATTCAAATTCATGTAAATGTATCTGCCGAAAATATTGAATATAGTAAATTAGAATTTGAAGTGATTTGTCCAATGTTAAAATTAAAAAAAGACGAAAAGGACAATTACTTCATTTCACCTGTCGGACCGATACAAACGAAAAGTGATTTTCAAAAAAATTATCTTAATTTCAGCATTGCGAGAAAAATAGTACAGCATTACCATGGTAATTTTGAAGTTCAGTCAAAAAACGATTCTACAAAGATCACTCTTACTTTTCTTCTGAATAATGATAATACACTGAAAGAATCGACAGAATCAAAGCCCAGTCATCTCATCCACCCTGCTGTCAGTCAGAAACTTGAAGATTCTAATATCCTTCTTGTTGAAGACAATTCCATCAACCAGAAAATTGTACTGCTCAGCCTGAAAAATAAAGTCAAGAATATTGAAGTTGCCAACAACGGAAAAGAAGCATTAAATAAGTTTGGAACAACAAAATATGACCTGATTCTTATGGACATCCAAATGCCTGTAATGAATGGAATACTCGCCACGAAAAAAATTCGTGAGCTGGAATCGAGTACAAATACACATACACCAATAATTGCTATTACTGCCAATGCTCTATCGGGCGATAAGGAATCATGTCTTGCCGCCGGTATGAATGAGTACATTTCCAAACCATTTGAAGTTGAAATTCTATTACAGAAGATGCGTAATCTCTTATCTATTGAATCCAAAGAATAGACTAAGACTTTAAAGCGAATGATTTTCCAACCTTAATTCCTACGACCAGGATATCATCAACCTGATCAAGAGATCCTTTCCAATCCAGGATACTCCTTTTAAGAAATTCACCCTGACGTTCCATAGGTAACTGATGAAGTGCAAGAAGCAAATGCCGGAACCTCCTGTATTTGTATTTTTTGCCTTCGGGACCGCCAAACTGATCAGCAAAACCATCGGTAAAGATGTAGAGGACATCGCCCTCTGAAAGGGGAATGACATGGTTATTAAAATGCTTACCATTTGCTCCATCTTCGTTCAATCCGACAGAAAACCGATCTCCCTTTATTTCTGTAATTGTATTGTCACGAATAAGATAAAGAGGATTAAAAGCCCCGGAAAATTCAAGAACTTTCATGTCATGATCAATTGCACAAAATGCCACATCCATACCGTCCCGGAGAATTACATCATCAACATCACTGAATACTTCTTCAAATCCTTTGCTTAAGGTATTTAAAATCTCAGCAGGTTGTTTTTTCTTTTCTGTTTCTGTAATACGCCGAAACAATTCAAAACCTATAACTGACATAAAAGCACCCGGGACTCCATGTCCTGTACAGTCTACAGCTGCAAAGTAAATTCTGCCGCCTACTTCATTGATCCAATAAAAGTCTCCACTGACAATATCTTTTGGAATATGCAGTATGAAAGAATCAGGAAATAATTTGCTGAATAGTTTCTGTGATGGCATTAAAGCCATTTGTATTCGCTTAGCATAATTGATGCTATCGGTAATATTTTTGTTCTTTACTGATAATTCCTCTTTTTGAAGTTCTATCTTTTTGCCAATATGTTCTCTTTCTCTATATCCCCTGTTTAATTTTCGTAACTGTCTGGTTCTAATATATACCGTAAAATAAAACAAGATAATCAGAGCGATCGAGTAAATCACAATTGCAATTCTGGATTGCCAGATTGGTGCTTTGATCTGAATTATCAATTCACGCGGACTTGGATTCCAAATAGCATTACTATTCGATCCCATAAGTTTGAAAGAATAGAGTCCGGCTTTGAGTCCAATCAATTCAATGTAAGGCTTATTTCCAAGATATTGCCACCTCTCTGTTTTATTTATCGGTTCTAAGGAGTATTTGTACTGATTCCTTTCAGGATTCCAAAAGTTTAATGCCGCAAAATTAATCCTGAGATTGCGATACTCCGGTTCAACAATTATTGTATCCGTTCCAATTAAGTATCTGGTTTTGTGTTTTTCTTTGCCTGAAAGGATTGCAGTGGTTAATACAACATCCGGAATTTTATCATTTTTAACCAATGAATCGGGGTAGAAAGTAACAAATTCATTTTTCCCAAAAAACAACAGTTTGCCATCACGAGCCTTGGTTGCTCCTCTTACAGTAAATCCCGGGATATTCAGTCCTTCCTGAGTAGTAAAAAAGCTGATGCTTTTCCTTTCTTTATCGATAGAAGCTATACCTACACTGGTGGTCATCCAGATATTTCCTTTATTATCGGCTATAATGGAATTAATACAGTTTTTAATCCACACTGAGTCAATTACATATGGTAAGAAATCATGGCTTACTGTATTGTATCCAAAAAGGCCGTTAGAGGTACCAACCAATATAAATTCTTCATCGAGAGCTAACATGGTATTGAATAATGCCTGTCTATTCCAACTGGAGTCAGAAAAAGAAACTACTTGAATTTGTCCGTCTTTACGTTGAAATTCCAGTATAGAATGCAGTTGTAAGAAATACACATTTTCGGAAGTGGTAATAATCTCAAAGCTTGGTTCAAAAAGCACCAATTCTGATGACAGATCATTGTAAGAATTTTCAACCTCGCTATTGTTTAGGTACAATACCTCTTTATCAGTAGATATCCATTTCACATCAGGGCCATCCTCTTCCATACTATAAACAATATCGTCTATGGGAAAAGCCTTTGATTTTATTGAACCCGTTGAATATACATTATTTTTAGGGATGGTATATTCTGTTAATCCTTCATTTGAACAAACCAGTATGCTTCCTTTGCTACTCTCCTTCAATGAATGAATTCTGGAATTGTTTCTATAGTTTATCAGAATAGCTTTGGTAAAATTTTTCTCTTGAGCGTCTATAATGAATAAATTTCCGGAATTCATACCCACCCATAATTTACCATTGGCATCGAAAGTGGCACAAGAGATACCTTCAGCAATTGATCTGTCAAGTGTCTCTGGCAAAAAGTAATGTTTGAAAACATTATTATGAGGATTGAATTTAAATAATCCATTGCTTGTGCCAATCCAGTAAATACCTGATTTATCTCGAATACAAGAACTTGTTTTTTGTGTTGATTCCGGAGGCATATTAAACTGAGTAGACAAGAGCAATGAACGATTTTTATAATCGAATAATAGAATTCCGCGGGAGGTAAAAATTTCAATAGTTGTATCACTTCTCTGCTCAAGTGAAATGATATTTTTTTCATTGCCAAGAATCATTCTCAAAGAGGATATCTTTGAGAGTTCCCGATGCTTACCATAGAGCCAGATACTTTTTGAGGTATGAATCCATATTTCATCATGTAAACCATATTTTATTCCCCTGACTCCACCCTCTCTTTGAAACAGGTTAAAGTGAGAATCGAATAGGGAGAATAAGGAATCCTTTACCATGTCATGGCTGTAAATCCCTTCACTGTTCGCAATCAATACCTTTTTATTCTGAATATTGGCAGCAATGCAAAAGTTATTTGTAAAGGTTCCGTAATAATCGTCGTTGTTTATGGGATATCTTTCTATTAAGCCTGACACAAGGTCCAGTTTGCCATAATAATGCCTGCTCAGAAAAAATATACGGGTTCCCACTGTATCCAGTACAAAATCATATACCGGCATATAATCAGGTAATTCAAGTGTATCAATAAATTGAGAGAAGGAAGTAAAAGTATTATTCAACAGGTTCAGTTTAAATATCCCCTCTTCTGTAGCACACCAGAGATTATTGTTATAATCTTCCTCAATTTTATAAATATGATCATTTGGTATGGAGCGAGAATTATTAAATTCAGTATTATACTTTGTAAAGGTATAACCATCATAGCGATTCAGTCCATCTGTGGTTCCGACCCATAAAAACCCGCTTTTACCGGAATAAAGGCAGGTAATTCCATTATGAGATAAACCATGCTGAATTGTAAACCTGTCTGTGGGATCGTATTTTTGGGCCCAAATAAATTGAGAAATAACCAGTAAAAATAATAATGAGTATATGCTTCTCATGAGTTGTGTTACCGAGATATATATACTAAAATTAGTTAACTAATTGGTAAGAAACAATCTAACCTGCATTATTCATGCGTCAAGTTTGGGGCAGATGCGAGGCGTCGGAAGCTGAAGCTGTAGTAGCTTACTGCGAGGCTTTCGCAACGAAGCAGATGCCCTAAAATTGGTGTACTTTGTAAAAATGGATGAATTTTTTTTTATCTATGTTCTATCATAAAATACTGTATCACAAATAAATAATTAAAATTCATTCATTTTTATGAATAATGCAGGCTAAGAAGTTGTAATTATTACTCATAAATAAAAAAGGGCAACAAAACTGTTGCCCTTTTTTATTTATCCATGATTACCCATTATTTTTCGAACCCATAACGGGCTACTTCACCAAGTTCTTCCTCAATACGAAGCAATTGATTGTATTTTGCTATTCTGTCTGAACGACTAAGCGATCCTGTTTTGATTTGACCTGAATTCGTGGCAACCGCTATATCAGCAATGGTTGAATCTTCTGTTTCTCCTGAGCGATGAGAAGTTACTGATGTATAACCGGCACGATGTGCCATTTCTATAGCATCAAGTGTTTCTGTAAGCGTACCGATTTGATTGACTTTAATTAGTATGGAATTTGCACAACCCATATCAATTCCTTTTTTCAAAAACTTAACGTTGGTAACAAATACATCATCACCAACCAGTTGGCATTTATCTCCAATTTTATCTGTATGAATTTTCCATCCGTCCCAATCATTCTCATCCATACCATCTTCTATTGAATCAATCGGATACTTGCTAATAAGTTCAGCCAAATAATCAGACTGTTCTTTAGAACTTCGTATTGCACCTTTCTCATCTTCGAATTTTTTATAATTGTATTTGCCTCCTTCATAAAATTCTGAAGCAGCACAATCGAGTGCAATACTTATCTCTCCTCCTTCTGATTTTCTGCCTGGCTTATAACCAGCTTCTTTCACAGCTTTGATAATGGAATCCAATGCATCCTCAGTGCCATCCAGCTTAGGTGCAAATCCACCTTCATCTCCAACTGCAGTGCTCAATCCCCTTGATTTCAGAACTTTTTTCAATGCATGGAATACTTCTGCTCCCATGCGAAGACCCTCACGGAAACTTTTTGCACCAACAGGTCGAATCATAAACTCCTGGAAAGCAATTGGTGCATCGGAATGAGAACCTCCATTAATAATATTCATCATGGGTACCGGTAAGGTCTTGGTATTGGTTCCGCCAATGTATCTGTAAAGAGGCACACCATGATATTCAGCAGATGCTTTGGCCACAGCAAGAGAAACACCAAGAATGGCATTTGCTCCTAGTTTGCTTTTGTTGTGTGTGCCATCGAGAACAAGCATCTTTTTATCGATTGTAACCTGATCCAAGGCACTCATACCAACCAGTTCCTTAGCAATAATATTGTTCACATTATCCACGGCTTTCAGAACACCTTTCCCCAGATAGCGTTTTTTATCTCCATCGCGAAGCTCAATGGCTTCATTCTCACCAGTAGATGCTCCTGATGGTACAGCAGCACGTCCCATAAAACCACTGGCCAGAGTAACTTCTACTTCAATGGTAGGATTTCCTCTGGAATCGAGAATTTCACGGGCATAAACATTAACAATTTGTCCCATTATAAAAAGTTTTTGATTTGATTGTTTAACTACATAAATAAAAAAGGGATTCAGTAACAAACACCCATCCCTATTTTATTAAAATATTAATCTATAAGATATTATTCTTTCTTGGTTTCCTCCGATTCATCATCTTTGTCCGTGTCTTCCTTCTTATCCTCGACTTTTGCATCATCTTTCTTCGCTTCCACCTTGTCTTCTGCCTTATCTTCTACTGCTTCTTCTGTTTTGGTATCTGAATCTTCCGATTCGGACTTTGTTTCAGGTGATGATTCCCCGATAGGAGTATCAACATCGGAATCTGCTTTCTCTGCTCCAGGAGGTTCTTCCGTTTTCTCTTCCATAGCAGGAGATTCCGTGGTTTCTGATGAACTTGCTTTTATCTCTGAATCTTCCCTGGGTGTCTGAACTTCTTCTTTGGTCTCATCTTCCCGGATCACAACATCAGTCTGCTCTATAGCTCCTTGTGTTTGTGCCTCATCCGTTTTTTTCTTTCCTCCTCTTCTTCTGCGACGTCCGGATTTTGCCTGTGCATCTTCGCTTGCTTTAAGCAGATTTTCATTATAATCAACCAGTTCAATTATACACATGTCTGCATTATCTCCCATCCTGTTACCCATTTTCAATATCCGTGTATATCCTCCGGGACGATCTATAATCTTTGGGGAAACTTCCCGGAATAATTCAGTCACAGCATCTTTGTTCTGAAGATATCCAAAAACTACCCTGCGCGAATGTGTTGAATCATCCTTGGATTTTGTAATGAGCGGTTCAACATAAATCCGTAAGGCTTTTGCTTTTGCTGTGGTTGTTTTAATTCTTTTATGTAATATCAACGAGGCTGCCATGTTGGAAAGCATTGCCTTTCTATGACTGGTTGTTCTGCTCAGGTGATTAAAACTCTTTCTGTGTCGCATTCTAGTATCAATTTATTCAGGGTTTTTTTACCCAAGAATTATTCTTTATCAAGTTTATATTTTGAAGTATCCATTCCAAAACTCAAATTCAGATTTTCAAGAAGTTCATCAAGTTCAGTTAAAGATTTCTTACCAAAATTCCTGAATTTTAAAAGATCGTTTTTATTGAATTTCACAAGGTCCCCCAGTGTTTCAACTTCAGCTGCTTTCAGACAATTTAAAGCGCGTACTGATAAATCAAGATCAACAAGTTTTTGCTTCAATTGCTGTCGCATATGCAATACTTCTTCATCAAATTCTTCATTTGCCAATTGCTTATCTGTGTTGAGTGTAATTTTCTCATCCGAAAATAGCATAAAGTGATAGATAAGTATTTTAGCCGCTTCTTTCAAGGCTTCTTTTGGATGGATAGACCCGTCAGTCTGAATTTCGAAAAGCAATTTTTCATAATCGGTCTTTTGTTCAACACGATAGTTCTCGATAGTATATTTTACATTCTTAATGGGTGTAAATATTGAATCTATCGGGACCAAACCAAATTCAGCATCAAGGGGTTTATTTTCATCTCCCGGCACGTACCCACGGCCCTTATTAATATTGATTTCCATCTGAAGCTCAACAGAAGGCTCCATGTGGCAGATTTTTAGCTCTGGATTCAATACCTCAAATCCACTCAGATACCTGTTTAAATCCCCTGCCAGAAACTCTTCTTGTCCTGAAATGGTAACCATGATTTTCTCATGATCAACATCTTCAATAAGTTTTTTAAATCGAATTTGTTTTAAATTCAGAATGATATCAGTAACATCTTCAATTACCCCTGTAATGGATGAGAATTCATGTTCAACTCCTTCAATTTTAATGGTAGTAATTGCGTAACCTTCGAGTGATGATAGCAATATTCTTCTAAGTGCATTACCTACAGTAATACCATAACCCGGTTCAAGAGGACGAAATTCAAATTTACCGAAATAGTCGTCCGACTCTATCATTATTACTTTGTCCGGTTTCTGGAATGCTAGTATGGCCATAAAATAAAGATTAAGATATATTTTTTATTATTTCGAGTATAGTTCAACTATAAGTTGTTCCTTAATATTTTCAGGAATCTCTTCCCTTTCAGGTCTGTTCATGAATTTCCCTGTCAATTGCGCATCATCCCATTCAAGCCATGAAGCAGAAGCCCTTCGGCTAGCAAGAGAATCAGAAATAGCTTCTAATGTTTTAGATTTTTCACGAATACCAACTATGTCTCCAGGACGAAGTGAGTACGAAGGTATATTGACTACTTGATCATTCACGGTAATATGCCTGTGGGATACCAATTGGCGTGCACCTGATCGTGAAGGAGAAATTCCCAGTCGATATACAACATTGTCAAGCCGGGATTCAAGTAACTGAAGTAATACCTCACCTGTTACACCCTTACTCCTTGAAGCTTTGGTAAATAAATTCAAAAATTGTTTTTCCAGTACGCCATAAGTGTATTTCGCTTTTTGCTTCTCTTTCAGCTGCAAACCATATTCTGAAGTTTTCCTTCTTTTTTTGTTTGCTCCATGAAATCCCGGAGGATAGTTCTTACGTTCAAAATACTTATCAGCGCCAAAAATAGCATCTCCAAATTTTCGTGCTATCTTGGTTCGTGGTCCTGTATATCTAGCCATTATTTGTTAAGAATTAAATTCAAATTTTTATTTATACTCTTCTCCTTTTTGGTGGACGACAGCCGTTATGAGGAAGAGGAGTAACGTCGACAATCTCAGTAACCTCAATACCGTTGGTATGAATTGTTCGAATAGCAGATTCTCTTCCTGCACCCGGTCCTTTCACAAAGACTTTGACTTTTCTAAGTCCCGCATCATAAGCAATCTTCGCACAATCCTGTGCGGCTGTTTGAGCTGCATAAGGAGTATTCTTTTTTGAACCTCTGAATCCCATTTTTCCAGCCGATGCCCAAGAAATTGTTTGTCCCTGAACATTTGTAAGAGATATTATGATGTTGTTGAATGAGGCATGTATATGTGCTTGCCCTACCGGATCAACTTTTACTACTTTCTTCTTTGAAGAACCTGTTTTCTTAGCCATATCTTAATTATTTTGTAGCTTTCTTTTTGTTAGCAACTGTCTTTTTACGACCTTTTCTTGTCCTTGCATTATTTTTAGTGCTCTGCCCCCTTACAGGAAGTCCAATACGATGGCGAATACCCCGATAACAACCAATATCCAAAAGTCTTTTGATATTAAGCTGCGCAGCTGATCGTAATTCCCCTTCCACTTTAATTCTTTCATTGATGATTTCCCTGATTTTGGAAATCTGATCATCAGTCCAGTCATTCACTTTAATATTACAATCAATACCAGCTTCCAAAAGTATTTTCTGGGCAGTACTACGACCTATTCCGTAAATATATGTAAGACCTATTTCGCCACGTTTATTTTTTGGTAAGTCGACACCAACAATTCTAGCCATATATAATTTATTTTATAATTTCTTACTATTATCCCTGTCGTTGTTTATGCTTAGGATTTTTCTTATTAATTACGTACAAACGTCCTTTTCTTTTGACAATCTTATCTTCAGATGAACGTTTTTTAATAGATGCTCTAACCTTCATTTTTGTTCTATTTATATCTGTAAGTAATTCTTCCTTTTGTTAAATCATATGGAGACATTTCAACTTTTACTTTATCTCCCGGAAGAATTTTTATATAATGCATTCTCATCTTTCCAGAGATATGAGCAGTAATAATGTGTCCGTTTTCCAGTTCAACCCGGAACATCGCATTGGATAATGCTTCTTTTATTAAGCCATCCTGTTCAATGGAAGCTTGTTTTGCCATATGCAATTTCAATTTATTTATACCTTCTCAATGTATTTGAAGGTTGATAATCTATCTGCCTCTTTTTTCTGAACAGCAATTGCCAGCTCATAATGAGCTGAAGGTTTTTTATCTGCGGTTCTTATTGTCCAACCATCATTTTCCTGCACTATTTCTTTTCTTCCCATGTTAACCATAGGCTCAATGCATATTACCATGCCTTTTTTCAGTTTTGAGCCTTTTCCCATTCTTCCGTAATTGGGTACTTCCGGCGATTCATGCAGATTTTTTCCAATCCCATGCCCAACTAATTCCCGAACCACTGAGTAACCATTATTCTCACAATAGCTTTGTATGGCATACCCTATGTCTCCTATTCTTTTGCCTTCTACCGCCGCTTCAATACCTTTGTAAAGTGACTCCTTAGTAATCTTTAGAAGTTTCATGGTTTCATCTGCAACTTCTCCAACAGGAAATGTATAAGCAGTGTCGCCATAATAACCATTCTTTAATACCCCGCAATCAACAGACACAATATCTCCTTCTTTCAGTTCAACCTCTGAAGGAATGCCATGAACTACCTGATTATTAATTGAAGTACACAAGGTCTTTGGGTATCCGTTATAACCCAGAAAACCCGGTTCCGCATCATGATCTCTTATATACTCTTCAGCAAGAGCATCCAGTTTTGCGGTACTGACGCCTGGTTTTATCCACTGTGCAAGCTCTGCAAGAGTAGTTGAAACCAGCAAATTGCTTTCTCGAAGTAATTCTATCTCTTCAGTAGTTCTAATAAAATTCATCAAAGAACCTTCATTCATTTTATACTTCTACATTGAAGCAGCGCTTCCTGCTTTTCCTTTTACACGTCCGGACTTCATCAGTCCGTCATAATGTCTCATTAACAGATGACTCTCTATTTGTTGTAAGGTATCCAATACAACACCAACAAGTATTAAAAGAGATGTGCCACCATAAAATTGAGCAAAACCCTGAGTAATTCCTGCCATCCTTGCAAATGCCGGAAGGATTGCCACAATGGCAAGGAACACTGATCCGGGAAGAGTGATCCGCGACAATATATTATCGAAAAATTCCATGGTTTTCTTTCCGGGTTTTACCCCAGGAATAAATCCGCCATTTTTTCTTATATCCTCAGCCATTCGCTGGGGATTAATAGTAATTGCCGTATAAAAATATGTAAATGCAATAATCATAAGTGCAAAAATAAAGTTGTACCAGAAGCCGGTGAAATTTGCAAAAACACCTATTATTCCAGTCACTCCCTCACCCCCGTAGCGGGCAAATGAAAGTGGCAAAAACATGATTGCCTGAGCAAAGATAATAGGCATAACACCAGCAGCATTCACTTTTAAGGGAATATACTGTCTGACCCCGCCATACTGTTTATTCCCAACAATTCTTTTGGCATATTGAACCGGAATACGTCTTGTACCCTGAACAAGCAAAATGCTGACAACAAATACAAGAAACAAAAATACCAGTTCTACAAGGAATGCTATGAGTCCACCACCAGATTTTTCCATTCTTGCATAAAACTCACCCATAGTAGAAAAAGGAAGGCGGGCAATAATACCAATCATAATGATCAATGAGATACCATTGCCAATTCCTTTGTCTGTAATTCGTTCTCCAAGCCACATGACAAATATCGTTCCGGTTGTTAAGATGAGAATGGATGAAAATGTGAATAAGATACCTGGTAATACGCGGGCAGCTTCAGGAATTTGTGTTAAATATGTTGGTGCCTGAATGACCAGGATGATAACCGTGAGGTATCTCGTAATCTGGTTCATTTTTCTCCTTCCACTTTCCCCTTCACGCTGCATTCTCTGAAAATACGGAACAGCAATGGTAAGTAGCTGAATAACAATGGAAGCGGAGATATAAGGCATAATGCCAAGAGCAAAAATAGATGCTGAGGAAAACGCCCCACCTGAAAACATGTCTAATATCCCCAATACACCGGAAGAAGTTTTTTCTTTTAGCTCGGAAAGCATATTAGGATTGACTCCTGGCAAAACAACTTTCGAGCCAAGACGATAAATAAGAAGTATTCCAAGGGTATATAATATCCGGGCCCTTAGATCTTCAATCTTATAAATATTCTTTATGGTCTCAAAAAACTTCTTCATTGTTTATATTTTTTCAACAGTACCCTTTAGTGATTCGATTGCTTCCACAGCAGATTTAGAAAATGCATGTGCCTTAACCGTAAGCTTTGTTTTCAACTCTCCCATCCCAAGAATTTTCACATTATGATTCTTTGAAACCAGACCTGCATCAATTAATGTCTTTATATCAATAGATGTAAGTTTATTTTTTTCAGCAAGAGCCTGTAAAGTAGATATGTTTATCCCTTTATACTCCTTGCGGTTAATATTTTTAAAACCATATTTTGGAACCCTGCGTTGAAGAGGCATTTGGCCACCTTCAAACCCTATTGTTCTTGAGTACCCTGAGCGAGATTTCTGTCCTTTATGTCCTTTTGTAGAAGTACCTCCTCTTCCTGATCCCTGGCCTCTTCCAAGTCTTTTATTTTTCTTGACAGAACCTTTTGCCGGCTTTAAGTTATTCAATTCCATATCTGGTAAATTAATGCTTTTTATAATTCTTCAACTTTTACTAGATGCCTTACTTTTCTAATCATTCCCTCAATCTGAGGGGACATCTCCTGTTTGACAGTCCTGTTTAATTTTCTCAATCCAAGAGCATCCAAAGTAGCTTTTTGTCGCTTGTTACTTCCAATTCTGCTTTTCGTCTGAGTAATCTTTACTTTAGCCATTCTATTTGTACTTATGTTTAGCCATTAAAAACCTTTTCAACCGAAATATTCCGATGTTGAGCTACAGTAAAAGCATCCCGTAATTCAAGCAGTGCTGCAAAGGTTGCTTTCACCAGGTTATGAGGATTTGATGATCCTTTTGATTTTGCCAGTACATCGGTAATACCAACACTCTCAAGTACAGCCCTCATAGCTCCTCCTGCTTTTACTCCTGTTCCACTTGATGCCGGTTTAAGAAATACCGTAGCACCACCATACTTCGAGATCTGTTCATGGGGTATAGTCCCTTTATATACAGGTACCTTTACCAAACTCTTTTTTGCATCTTCCACACCTTTTGCTATTGCCGTGGTAACTTCATTGGCTTTGCCAAGTCCATACCCCACAATTCCATTTTCATTACCAACAATTACAATTGCTGAGAAACTAAATGTACGCCCTCCTTTAGTTACCTTGGTAACTCTTTGAATACTCACCAGTCTGTCCTTTAGCTCCAGGTCGGTTGTCTTAACTCTTCTTATTGTTGTAGCCATAATGCTTTAAAATTTTAATCCTGCTTCTCTTGCGGCTTCAGCAAGTGCTTTTATTCTTCCATGATATAAGTATCCGTTTCTATCAAATACAACTTGTGTAATGCCTGCATCTTTGGATTTCTCAGCAGCCAGTTTTCCAACCAACTTTGCCTGCTCTGTTTTGTTGATATTTTTTTTATCAAGAATTTCTTTTGTCATAGATGAAGCAGAAACTAGTGTTTTTTTCTGTACGTCATCGATAAGCTGTACATAGATCTGCTTATTGCTTCGAAAGACAGTAAATCGTGGTCTATTCTGATTCCCACTCAATCTCTTTCTAATTCTATGTTTAATTCTTATTCTGCGATCTCGCTTACTTAAAGCCATTGTTAATTGAATTTATCTATTGTACACTGGCAGTTTTACCTGCTTTTTTACGTATTTGTTCACCAACAAACTTAATGCCTTTTCCTTTATATGGTTCTGGCGGACGAAGAGATCTGATTTTTGCAGCAACCTGTCCAATCAATTGCTTATCTATGCTGGTTAATGTGATAACAGGATTACTTCTTCTTTCCGTCTTTGTTTCCACCTTAACCTCCTGGGGAAGCCTGAGATAAATATCGTGAGAAAAACCAAGACTCATCTCCAATATTTGTCCTTTTGCTTCTGCTTTATATCCTACTCCCACAAGTTCTTGTTGGATGGTATATCCTGTTGAGACACCTATTATCATATTATTCAAAAGAGATCTGTATAAACCATGAAGCGCTTTGTGTCTTTTTTGTTCCGTTGCTCTTGTCAATGACACAATACTTTCTTTTATATCCAGGGTAATGTCAGGATCCATCCTTTGGGTCAGCTCGCCCAAAGGACCTTTAACCGTAAGAGTATTATCACCAGCAACTTCCACAGTTACACCTTCCGGCAATTCAATAGGTAATTTTCCAATTCGTGACATGTTTTTACTCTTTCATTAATAAATATAACACAATACCTCACCACCGATATTTTTCTGCCGGGCTTCTTTATCTGTCATAACACCCTGAGACGTTGATATTATAGCAATGCCAAGACCATTCAATACACGAGGCAATTCATCTTTGTCAGTATATTTTCGCAATCCAGGTTTGCTTATTCTTTTAAGACTTTTAATGGCAGAATGTTTTGTTTCCGGATGATATTTCAGAGCTATCTTTATATTTCCCTGCGGACCTTTATCTTCAAATTTGTAGTTCAGGATATACCCCTTTTCAAATAATATGCGGGTCATATCTCTTTTCATATTCGAAGCCGGCACCTCAACAATACGGTGTTTTGCCATGATGCCATTACGCAATCTTGTTAAATAATCAGCTATTGGATCAGTCATATTCTATATTAATTATCTTTTCTTTACTTTTCTTTACCAGCTGGCTTTTTTTACTCCCGGAATAAGACCGGATGAGGCCATTTCACGGAATGTAATTCTGCTAATACCAAACTGTCTCATATATCCTTTTGGTCTGCCTGTTATTTTGCATCTGTTATGCATACGTATCGGATTCGAATTCCTCGGTAAACGACTCAAAGCCTGGTAGTCACCTTCGGCTTTCAGCTTTGCTCGTTTTTCTGCGTATCTAGCAACCAGTCTGGCGCGTTTTACTTCGCGTGCTTTCATTGATTCTTTTGCCATACTGCTAATTGTTTTTCACGTTTTTAAATGGTAAACCGAATTCTTTAAGCAGTGCTAATGCTTCCTCGTCTGTATTTGCTGTAGTAACAATTGTTATTTCCATTCCAAGAATCTTACTTATTTTATCAATATCAATTTCAGGAAAAATTATCTGTTCCGTAATACCCATTGTATAATTTCCCCGTCCGTCCAGTTTTGAAGGAATCCCTCTAAAATCCCTGATTCTAGGAATTGCCACACAAATCAATCTTTCTAGAAATTCGAACATTTTTTCTCGCCTCAGAGTAACTTTCACGCCAATGGGCATCTTTTTACGCAGCTTGAAATTTGATACGTCTTTCTTCGAAAGGGTTTGAATTGCCTTCTGACCGGTAATTATAGTAAGCTCTTCCTGAACTGTATCAGCCATTTTTTTATCAGCAACTGCCTGTCCGACTCCTTGATTAATAATAATCTTGGTAAGCCTGGGTACTTGCATAACAGATTTGTAATTGAATCCCTTTTTCAAAGCAGGAACAATTTCCTCTGCATATTTTTTCATTAAATTAGGTACTAAAGCCATTATTTAATCTCCTCTCCTGATTTTTTAGAATACCTTACTAATTTCCCTTTGTCGTTTAGTTTTTTCCCAATTCGTGTTGGTTCACCCGTTGTGGGATCAATCAACATAAGGTTTGATATATGAATAGGAGCTTCCTTTTTAACAATCCCTCCATCAGGATTTTGAGCATTGGGTTTAGTATGTTTTGAAATCATGTTTATACCTTCTACAATTGCCCTGTTGGTGGAACGGATTACCTCCAGAACTCTGCCTTTCTGACCTTTGTATTCACCTGAATTTACAAATACAGTATCGCTTTTTTTTATATGAAGTTTCTTTTGCATCGCAACTTGTGTTATTATAATACTTCGGGTGCCAGTGAAACAATTTTCATGTATTTATCGCGTAACTCTCTGGCTACGGGACCGAAAATTCTGGTACCTCTAATCTCATCTGCATTATTAAGAAGAACAACAGCATTGTCATCAAACCGTATGTAAGATCCATCTTTCCGACGGATTTCCTTTTTTGTACGTACTACAACTGCCTTGCTAACTGTTCCTTTCTTCACTTCTCCTGAAGGTATTGCACTTTTTACTGTAACAACCACCTTATCACCAACTGTAGCATATCTTTTTCGTGTTCCTCCAAGAACTCGAATGCAGAGCACTTCTTTGGCTCCGCTATTATCGGCAACTGCCATTCTGGATTCTTGTTGTATCATAACTATTTAGCTCTTTCAATAATTTCAACTAATCTCCAACATTTATTCTTACTGAGCGGACGAGTTTCCATGATTCTAACTACATCACCTTCATTGCACTCATTCTTTTCATCCTGAGCCATCAGTTTTGAAGTTTTGTTCACAAACTTGCCATAGATTGGATGTTTCACCTTTCTTTTTACAGCAATGACAATGGACTTTTCCATTTTGTTGCTTACAACAACACCTGTACGCTCTTTTCTAAGATTCCTGGTTTCCATTGATTCGTATTAATCGTTACTTTTTTCTGTTATTTGCTTCTGATGCAAAACTGTTATCATTCTTGCAATATTCCTTCTCGTCACTTTTACCTTCTGTGGATTGTCGAGAGGTGAGATTGCATGATTCAGCTTCTGTTTTACCAGAATATTTTTTTCATTCTCTATTCGTTCTTCAAGTTCCGTTACAGATAATTCACGTAATTCTGTTGCCTTCATTTCTTATCAGTTTAAATTTTCAACGTAATCACGTCGTACAATAAATTTTGTTGTAACAGGAAGTTTCTGGGCTCCAAGGCGTAAAGCTTCCTTGGCTATCTCCAGAGGTATACCTTCAAGTTCCATTATAATACGACCGGGGGTTACCGGGGCAACAAAACCTTCGGGAGCACCTTTTCCTTTACCCATCCTAACTTCAGCGGGCTTTTTTGTGATGGGTTTATCAGGGAAAATTCTTATCCATATCTGACCCTCTCTTTTCATATGCCTTGTTACTGCCTGTCGTGCGGCTTCAATCTGGCGTCCCGTAATCCAGGCAGTCTGTATCGATTTCATTCCAAAAGATCCAAAAGACAATTGATTTCCTCTTTGAGCATTGCCTTTCATTCTCCCTTTTTGCCTTCTCCTGTATTTAGTTTTCTTTGGTTGTAACATCTTTCAACAAATTATCTGATAGAAAAATTTTATTTTCTTCTCTTTTTAAAATTCCCTTTCCCCTTTGCATATCCCTTTGAAGCTCCAATATTCGGCGAAAGGTCAACTTTCCCGTATACTTCACCTTTACAAATCCACACTTTGATGCCGATAACGCCTACCTTGGTACTGGCTTCAGTAAGGGCATAATCAATGTTAGATCGCAAAGTATGCAGTGGAGTTCTTCCTTCTTTATACATTTCTGATCGTGCCATTTCCGCGCCCCCTAATCTTCCGGAAATTAATACCTTAATGCCATCTGCTCCCATTCTCATAGTTGAAGCAATGGACATTTTTATTGCACGACGATAAGAAATACGTCCTTCAACCTGGCGAGCTATATTGTTTGCAACAATAGTAGCATCAAGCTCAGGCCTTTTGACTTCAAATATATTGATCTGAACTTCTTTATTGGTAATTTTCTTTAGCTCTTCCTTCAGCTTGTCAACTTCTTGTCCGCCTTTTCCGATAATAATACCTGGTCTGGCAGTATTTACAGTAACTGTAATAAGCTTAAGGGTTCTTTCAATGATTATTTTTGAAATACTAGCCTTTGCCAGGCGAGCATTCAGGTAATTACGGATACGGTCGTCTTCCACAATTTTATCAGCATAGTTCCTGCCTCCATACCAATTGGAATCCCAACCTTTGATGATACCTAATCTATTGCTTATCGGATTTACTTTTTGTCCCATTAAAATTATTTTGTTTGAGTATCGTTATCTTTTTTCTCTATTTTTTCTTCAACCTTATCATTCATATTGCCAAGAACAACCGTAACATGATTCGATCTTTTTCTTATTCGGAATGCCCTTCCTTGCGGTGCCGGTCGGATTCTTTTTAAAGTTCTTGCCTGATTAACAAATATCTCTTTTATAATCAGTTTGCTATCTTCAAGTCGAACATTTTCATTCTTTACCTGCCAGTTGGCTATTGCTGAAAGCACCAACTTTTCGAGCCTTTTTGATGCTTCTTTTGAATTGTATTTTAATTTGTCAAGTGCACTATTTACTTCATTACCACGAATCATATCAGCAACAAGCCTCATTTTGCGTGGAGATGTCGGACAATTTTTTAATTCAGCCGAAAAAGTATTCTTTTTCAGTTCTTTAAGTTGTTCGGCTCTTTTTCTTTTCCTTGCTCCCATTTTTAAAATCTCTTTAATGCTATTGGTTAAGTAAGATTATTTTTGCCTACCACCATGACCCCTGAAAATTCTTGTCGGTGCAAATTCACCCAATTTATGTCCTACCATGTTCTCCGTAATGTACACTGGTATGAATTTATTGCCGTTATGAACTGCAATGGTATGTCCCACAAAATCAGGAGAAATCATCGATCGGCGTGACCAGGTTTTTATCACCTGTTTCTTATTTGCCTGGTTCATGTCAGTAACTCTTTTCTCCAGCTTATAGTCGATAAAGGGTCCTTTTTTTAGCGAGCGACTCATAGATTCTTATTTATTTATTTTTCTTTTTTCAACTATATATTTATTTGATGCCTTATTCTTAGAGCGGGTTTTAAAACCTTTTGCGGGAATACCATTTCTTGAGCGTGGATGTCCACCCGAGGCACGACCTTCACCACCACCCATCGGGTGATCTACCGGATTCATTGCAACTCCGCGTACTCTTGGTCGTCTACCCAGCCACCTTTTTCTTCCTGCCTTGCCCGATCGCATAATCTGGTGATCTGAGTTTGAGACTGCTCCAACAGTAGCCTTACATGTAGTAAGTACCATTCTTGACTCTCCCGATGGAAGTTTAACAATAGCATATTTGCCATCCCTGGAAGTAAGCTGGGCAAATGATCCGGCACTACGTGCCATTACGCCTCCCTGACCCGGGTGCAATTCAATATTGTGTATCACTGTTCCAAGAGGTATCTCCCCAAGCGTCAGGGAATTTCCAACCTCAGGTGCAATCCCTTTACCGGATTTCAATTTTTGACCAACCTTTAATCCATTCGGAGCTAATATATACCTCTTCTCACCATCAGCATAAATGAGTAAAGCTATTCTTGCCGTACGATTAGGATCGTATTCGATAGAATGAACAAGCGCTTCAACACCATCTTTATCTCTGATGAAATCAATAACTCTGTATCGCTTCTTATGCCCACCTCCAATATAACGCATTGTCATTTTACCTGAACTATTACGACCTCCTGACTTTTTCAGTGGTTTTAATAAGGATTTCTCAGGTGATGATTTGGTTATTTCATCAAAGTTGCTAACTATCTTATGTCTCTGACCTGGAGTAACAGGTTTTAATTTTCTAACTGCCATATTGATTAGATATTGCTATAAAAATCAATTGTATCGCCTTCAGCTAATGTTACAATCGCTTTCTTAAAAGATTTACTACTCCCCTTAATTATTCCGGTACGCGTAAAGCGTGATTTACTTTTCCCAGCGTAAGTCATAGTATTTACTGATACTACATTGACACCATACATCTCTTCAACTGCCTTCTTGATCTGAATCTTATTGGCTTTTTTATCTACAACAAATCCAAAGCGATTCATATCTTCTCCCTGGGCTGTCATTTTCTCCGTTACTATGGGTTTTAATAAAATATTCATAGACTTTTATTCATTTCTAATTATCATCCTTCTGCAATGAATTCAGAGAGCTTTCAACAAATACAAGATTGACTGCATTCATTATCTCGTAAGTATTTAACTCTGATACTGCTACAACTTTAGAGCCTTGTAAATTTCGAGATGACAAATAAATATTTTTATTTGGTTCATTAAGCACCACCAATGATTTTTTATCGCTTATTTTCAAAGAATTAAGCATATTGAGATAATCTTTTGTTTTTGGTGCCTCAAGACTAAAATCTTCCACTACAACAATAGCATTTGATTTCACTTTATAAGTAAGAGCAGATTTACGTGCAAGCTCTTTTACTTTCTTATTCAGCTTAAAACTATAATCACGGGGACGCGGACCAAAAGCTCTTCCACCTCCTCTGAAAATTGGTGATTTAATGCTTCCGGCACGGGCAGTACCTGTTCCCTTTTGTCTTTTTATTTTTCGTGTACTGCCATGTATATCACTTCTTTCCTTTGCTTTATGAGTTCCCTGCCTGTTATTTGCCATGAACCGTTTTACATCAAGATAAATCGCATGATCGCTTGGTTCCACGTCAAAAATCGATTTCTTAAGTTTTATCTTTTTGCCGGTATCCTCACCTGCTATGTTTAATACAGCTAATTCCATTATTTCTCAATTATTACATAAGAACCATTTGATCCCGGGACAGATCCTTTAAGCATTAATATATTTTGCTCAGATACAATTTTAACCACTTTCAGATTGAGTGTCTTAACCGTTTTTCCTCCCATACGTCCAGCCATTCTCATTCCTTTAAAAACTTTTGATGGGTAAGAAGATGCGCCCAATGAACCTGGTGCTCTCATACGATTATGCTGGCCATGTGTAGCATCATTTACCCCCTTGAATCCATACCGTTTTACAACACCCTGAAAACCTTTACCTTTTGAATCAGCTTTGACATCAAGCCATATATCATCATGGAAATAATCAACCGTTATTACATCACCAGGTTTCCAGTCTTTCACAAAGCCTTTTAATTCGATAACCTTCTTCTTTGGTGTGGTATTCGCTTTCTTAAAATGCCCTATCATGGCTTTCGAAGTTTTTATTTCCTTCTTTTCGTCATAGGCTAACTGCACTGCATTATAACCATCCGTTTCTTCCCGTTTGATTTGTGTTACAACACAAGGTCCCACCTCCAAAACTGTGCATGGTATATTGTTACCGTTTTCATCAAATACGGAGGTCATTCCTACTTTTTTTCCGATTAGTCCTGGCATTACATTGTTATTTTAAGCTTTTATACTTTGATTTCAACTTCAACTCCACTCGGCAATTCAAGCTTCATTAATGCATCGATAGTTTTTGGTGTAGAACTATAAATATCAAGCAACCGTTTGAATGAAGATAGTTGAAATTGCTCCCTTGATTTTTTGTTTACAAAAGGTGATCGAAGTACGGTAAATACTCTTTTATGAGTTGGCAGAGGTATTGGACCACTTACAACAGCACCCGTTGATTTAACTGTTTTTACGATCTTCTCTGCTGATTTGTCAACCAGATTATGATCGTAAGATTTCAGCTTGATTCTAATTTTCTGACTCATATATATACTTCTAAATATTATACAACCGTTTTAGATCCTTTAATTTGTTCAATGATTCCTGATGCTATATTTTCAGGTACCTCTTCATAGTGCGAAAATTCCATAGTTGATGTAGCGCGCCCCGAGGTTAATGTTCTAAGTACTGTTACATATCCGAATTTCTCAGCAAGAGGTACTTTTGCCTTAATTACCCTGGCACCTGCTTTTGTTTCCATTCCCTCAATCTGACCTCTTCTTCTATTAAAATCAGCAATAACATCCCCCATATATTCTTCAGGTGTAACGACCTCAGCTGACATAATAGGTTCAAGCAAAACTGACTTGGCTTTCTTCAGTCCATTCCTTAATGCCTGCTTGGCACAAATTTCAAAGGATAAAGCATCTGAATCAACGGGATGATAAGAACCATCTTTTAACACAACTTTCAAACTATCAATAGGGTATCCGGCAAGAACACCGTTTCGCATAGATTCTCTAAATCCCTTCTGAACAGATGGAATGTATTCTTTTGGAATCCTTCCCCCTTTTATTTCATCAACAAACTGTAATTCTGTTTCACCCTCATCTACCGGTGACAAAACAACAGATATATCTGCAAATTTACCTTTTCCGCCAGTTTGTTTTTTAAACACTTCACGATGTTCCACAACGTTGGTGATAGCTTCTTTATAAGCTACCTGTGGTGCGCCAACATTGCAATCTACCTTAAATTCTCTTTTCATTCTGTCGATAAGTACTTCAAGATGGAGTTCCCCCATTCCTGAAATTACAGTCTGTCCGGAATCATTATCAGTACTTACTATAAATGTCGGATCTTCTTCAGCCAGTTTTTGTAATGCCGTTGAAAGTTTATCAATATCGACCTGAGTTTTTGGCTCTATTGCAATACCAATAACAGGTTCAGGGAATGTCATTGATTCCAGTGAAATCTGGAATTTAATGTTACACAATGTATCGCCCGTAATTAAATCTTTGAACCCGACACCGGCACAGATATCACCAGCTTCAATTTTTTCTTTTGGATTTTGTTTATTGGCATGCATTTGATACAAGCGGTTAATCCTCTCCTTTTTGTGTGTACGGGGATTATAAACAACATCTCCGGCATTCAGTGTACCAGAATAAATCCGTATAAATACAAGCCTTCCGACAAATGGATCGGTGGCAATTTTAAACGCTAAAGCTGCTAAAGGTTGAGAGGGGTCAGGATCACGGCTTATCTTTTCATCATTCTTTGGGTTGATACCATTTACTGCTCCAATATCTATAGGACTGGGAAGAAGCGCTGTAATGGCATCAAGCAAACGTTGAATTCCCTTATTCTTGAAGGCAGAACCACACATAACAGGAACAATCGTACGATTGATCACTGCTTTTCGTGTAACTGCCATAAATTCTTCTACAGTAATCGAATCACGGTCTTCAAAAAAACGTTCAAGCAAATCATCGTCAGTTTCACATACAGCTTCAACCAATTTTTCTCTCCATTCCTCGACCGTATCAACCATATCATCGGGAATCTCTGAATATTCATATTTTACACCCAGAGTTTCATCTTCTTTCCAAACAATAGCACGTCTTTCGATAAGATCAACTACCCCTTTAAAATTCTCTTCGGAACCAATGGGCAATTGCATAGGGATCGGATTTGCACCAAGCCTTTCCTGCATCTGAGATACAACACCATAAAAATCAGCACCCACCCTGTCCATTTTATTAACGAAAGCCAACCTGGGAACACCATACTTGTCAGCTTGTCTCCATACCGTTTCGGATTGTGGTTCAACACCGCCCACCGCGCAGAATACAGCAATAGCTCCATCCAGTACACGCAACGAGCGCTCCACTTCAACAGTGAAGTCAACATGCCCCGGGGTATCAATAATATTGATTTTGTATTCCTGATCGTGGTAATTCCAAAAACAAGTGGTAGCAGCTGAAGTGATCGTAATTCCTCTTTCCTGTTCCTGAACCATCCAGTCCATCGTAGCGGCTCCATCATGCACCTCTCCAATACGATGCGTAATTCCTGTGTAGAACAGGATTCTCTCGGTAGCAGTGGTCTTACCGGCATCGATGTGTGCCATTATACCTATATTCCTTGTATATTCCAGGCTCGAACTCATTTAAACACTAATTATCAGCTAGTAACTATATTTAATATCCGTCATGTCAAAAAACCTCACTAAAATCTGAAATGCGCAAAAGCTTTGTTCGCCTCAGCCATTCTGTGAGTATCTTCTCTCTTTTTAAAGGCTCCCCCTTCTTCCTTGAATGCAGCCAGAATTTCTGCCGCAAGTTTTTCGCTCATGGATTGACCTCCCCGCTTGCCGGCAAAGAGAATCAAATTTTTCATGCTAATAGATACCTTTCTGTCAGGCCGGATTTCAGTAGGAACTTGAAAAGTTGCACCACCAACCCTCCGACTCTTGACCTCAACCATTGGAGTAATGTTTTCCAATGATTTCTTCCATATATCCAAAGCAGAACCTTCTATATCTTTTCCGTTTTTCTCAACAATATCAAGTGCATCATAGAAAATCTTGTAGGCAACACTTTTTTTACCGTTCAGCATCATATTATTAACAAACCTTGTGACCAGGGGATCATTGTATCTGGGATCCGGTAATAATATTCTCTTTTTAGGCTTTGCTTTTCTCATGAATCAAATAGGCTTAATAAATTATTTCCTAGGTCTTTTGGTTCCGTATTTCGAACGCCGTTGTGTTCTGCCATCTACACCTGCAGTATCTAGAGCACCACGAATAAGGTGATACCTGACTCCCGGAAGATCTTTTACCCTGCCTCCACGAATCAATACCACAGAGTGTTCCTGAAGATTATGTCCTTCACCGGGTATGTATGCATTCACTTCTTTTTGATTTGTTAACCTTACCCTGGCTACTTTTCTCATGGCAGAATTAGGCTTTTTTGGAGTGGTTGTATACACACGAACACATATTCCACGACGTTGAGGACAAGCATCCAGCGCAGGAGCTTTACTCTTGTCTGCCATTTTATTTCTTCCTTTTCTAACTAATTGCTGTATAGTTGGCATACAAACGTTTTTAATACAAAACTTTATAAAATTTGGCTTGCAAAGGTAGATGTTTTTTTCTTAAAAGCAATACATAGCGAAAAATAATTGTGACACTACTGATAAATATTTTTTTATTACCTCAAACACACTCCAAATAAGGAATTAAAGAACATGAACAGAAAGCGATTATGTTGTATGAAATCTAAAGTTTCACCTCAAAAATAACAGCTTATTTAACCGTTTTTATGTATTCAATTATCAGATCAATTTCTTCATCGGTAAGCTGATCTTTGTAACTTAGCATTAATCCTTTGTTATATCCTTTCACCACTTCGCTGTTCGGCTCCAGAATTGATCTTCGAAGATATTCTTCATCGATCGTGATCTCTTTTTCCTTTCCATCTGCTATTACGGTTTCTGTTTTAGCAAATAACCCCAGGTATGAGGGGCCGACAATTTTTGTTCCATCGGTCGAATGACATGCATTGCAGCCCAGCTGCTGAACAATTTGCCTGCCTCTTGATGAAGAAGATGCTTTTTTCTCATTTGCTCCTGCATCAGCAAAAACTGATGTTGTATCGACAAACCATGCAGTTCATGGTGTTCCGGGCACAATGTCTTTTTTCAGTCTGAATGCAGGAATGTATATGCTATGTATTACATCCACCGCATTCATATCGAGAGCTACAGCTTTACCGGCTGGTATAACCAAGGTATCCGATAAAAAATACAATCCAACCTGTATTAGCCCATCCTTCATCGTAAGTTTTTCCATATATTTTAACGTGAGTTCGATATAATGTAAATGTTGTATACTATTGATTTTTAATTATAT
>CAYQDZ010000002.1:0-54127 GCA_964416375.1 uncultured Bacteroidales bacterium | reverse complement strand
GTTCATGAGCCTTACAGAGCTTCAGAGCAAATTAACTGTCAAACTCGGGAGAATACTTACAAAATAAAAATCCTTCTATGGACAAGTATCTTAGTGAATCTTGGGTTTTTAGGGTTTTCAAATAGGGGATGGCTTCACAACGAGTACAATTATCCTATTAGAAGTGATTTTATAAATTATATTTCAAAGGATATTATTGACTCAATACAACAAACCCTTTTTAAAGTATTGAATATAATTTGATTGAAGTTCTAGTTTGAATTTAAGGCTTACTCACATATTCAACCGCTGCTAAAAATCCTTTAAACATGGTTTTTATATGCGCAGTTTCTTTCATTATCTCACTTGCATTTTTACTCAGTTTCATGTAAAGTTCTTCATCGCTATTTAACAAAAGGATTTTTTCTTCCATCTCTTTCTCACTTTTAAGGATATATCCGTTTTCTCCATTTTTCACATAAATAATTTCAGGTGAATTCAATCCTTCAAGTGTTATTATAGGTTTTCCCCAAAAAAATGCCTGGTTTAAGGCCAATCCAATATTTCCAGGCATGCAAAAAACCTTACTCCCATTAAATAATTTATTAACCTCATCACCATAAGCTTCTCCCAAGTAATAATAATTTGGCACACTATCAACTAGGCTTGCCTGCTCACTAGATAAGCCAGGTCCAACAATAACCACGGCAATTTCTTTATTACGCAATATATTCAATAAAACATCCAGTTTTTTATTTGGTGTTATTCGCCCAACAAAAAGAACATATTCCTCTTCCTTTATACCATATTTGCTTCGAATATACTTCTTATCTTCAAGACTACTGTTACGTTCTATTCCTTCAAAATTCAAAGTGTTATTCGCGATGAAAGTTTTAAAATGATTCTTTTTCTTGATGTATTTCATTTCACCAGAGGAGTAAAGCAGGATAGCATTTGACATACTATGCAGGTGATGAAAAAGAATATTTTTAACCTTAGCATCAGGAGTTTTTAGATTAATTCCATGATTCCAGTAAATTATTGGTATCGATTTAATCCTTGCATAATATGTTATCGGAAAAATTCTAAGATCCTTTAGATGTAAAAATGTAATGATTACATCAGGTTTGATCTCATTGATTGAACTACGATAGTTAAATAGGAATGGTTTCTTCTTAATTAATGAAAAATTGATCTGAAAATCTCCATTCTGAGCATCATTAGTTAGAACTATAAATTCATATCCTGATTTTTTAAATTCCTCATATAAATAGTTATAAATTTTTGCTCTGTAATGATATACAAAATTGGAAATCAGTAAAACCTTCTTCATTTTCAAAATTTAAATATTAATACAAAACTACAATATATTAATAATTGGCTAAACCTGATTTTAAAAAAAATATTATTTATAGTCTTCATTCTATAATTTTCGGATTGTTGTTAAACAGCATGCAAAGAAATGGCTTTAAAAAATAATAAACCAAAATATTAGATCTATAACTTAAAAAGTTGCTAAAATATTTCCCATTCTTAATGTGGGATAAAAATGATTTCTAAGATATAAAACCAACAACTCAAATAAATATTTATCGACAAAGGCACTAATCAAGGTTAAAGTAAGTTTTTAGTAAAAACCTTAACACTTATGTTCGCAACAGAAACGAAAGCTTACCTTATCATTTGTAACTTTCGTCAAAGAAAAACGTATATTCATCAAAATTCTCTATGATCGCCTTTAGTATAAATAGTATTTGCACTTCGAGAATAAAAACTCCTTACATCCTACATAAATTTGCTGATAAATACTTATAAAAAACTAATATAAAGGTTTATCAGGCAGGGCAAAAAGAGAATGAAAACTTGGGTAATATTAATGTAGGGTCATGTTCTGATATAAAAATGGGCAGACTTGTTTAAATTCTAAAAAAAATGAAGAGTAATTTAAACCGTGGAGAAATGAAGAGAAACTTAATCACATTACTACTAACAATTCCGCTATTTATTAGCGCACAGCATTTATCATGGGATCAACACTACGTTATTCCAGAACAGGCAGAAAATAATGATTCCATCGGAAAATTTCATTACCTGCCTTACCTTAATGGTTTCGGTGAATCAGCCACATTTTCAATTATAGCAGGAAATACAGGAAATGCTATAGGCCTGAATAGCGAGGCAATGCTATATGTAGCAAATAGTTCGGTAATTGATGCCGGGACTGATTATGATCTTACGATAAAAGCTACCAAAGGAGATACAATTGAATATTTTCATGCCTACATAGCTGTTGCACCTCAAAGTAAATGCGTGTTTATTGATCCTAACTGGACAGGATCAGAATCAGGCACAAAAAGTAATCCATATAATCATTGGAAAAAGGATATTCAGGATAAAGAAGGCTTTCAACCCGGATATTACTACTTCCAAAAGAGAGGTACATCGTATAATGCAAATGATGGACAACTAACATTCAGAAATATAAATACCAATTTAAATGCAAAGGTGATACTTGGAGCATATGGTAAAGGAACAAAACCTGAAATTAATGGAAATACTGTAAGCGAAGGGTCAACAATCTTCTCAGTTGGATTTTGGGATACATCTGAAGAAAATAGTGGACAATACTATGTTGAGTTCTATGATCTCTATTTCGAAACAAATTATACCAATGCTAATTATTGTATAAAGATACAGGGCGAAGATACCCGGCATATTAAATTGCATAGATTAGATTTTCAGGGTGGAGATGAAAATAGTCCTGTTTACATTTATGGAAATTACTATCATTATACTGAAGATTGTGGACTTTATTTCTGTTCTTCAGACTCATCGTGGGGTTATGGATTTAAAGACAGTGGAGAAGGTTCTGAAATAATAGGATGCACTGTTACACGGAATGGACTTGCCGGGGCTCATCAGACCGGAATATCCACAAATTGGAGGACAGGTAAACTATTGTATGGAAATTATTTAGATTACGGAAAAGCAGATGATTCGGGAAGAAGAATTGGTATTGAGGTTAATTCTCCAAATACTAAGGTTATAAAATCATTCATAAAAGGTTATCACAGAGGACTTAGTTGTGATGCAGATACATGGCAACCCCAGTTGGATAACCTCCTTATTAGCGAGGCATATCTAACTCAATATTCAAGAGCTAATTTTGATGCTTCTTTAAGCGTTGAGGACAGCGTTGACAATAGTGTTTTTGAAAGAATTTACATTGAAAATGCATTGATGGGTATTAGAACCAGACCAAAAAGCAATAACAATATTTTCAGAAATATTATTATCAATGATGCAGTTGAAGATGGCATTCAGAACGATGGCGCCGGAAATAAATATTATAATGTCACCATATATGATATTGGCGGTAAAGGAATTGATCTGATTGTTCCTACTGAAATCAGCAATTGTATATATCCTGATTTATCGGGAAAAAATACTGGTAGCAATAATCTTCCTACTTCTTCAAGTGCAATTTTTACAGATGCTGCCAATGGTGATTTTTCCTTAGATTCAAACGCAACAAGTGCAATTAATCAAGGAACTCCAGATGTTGGAGTGACAGTAGATTATTTTGGTTTAACCAGAGGCCCTATACCTGATATTGGCGCATGTGAATATATTAAAGGTGAACATGGTAGTAATAATTCCCCTAGCAACTCTGCTCCTTACATAACCACTGAGGAAGTAAAATATCTTTATACAGATGCAAATAGTAGTTTTGTAGGAACTATTGAAGCAATTGATGAAGATGAGGACAAGATAACATTTTCGCTCATCTCAGCTGATAGTGATTTATTCAAAATCTCTTCCTCTGACGGTCAGATTACCTGTACTAATCCTGACCGGATTGATCCGATTAATTCTAATGAATTTAATCTCCTTGTAAGAGTCTATGACAATTCTGGACAAGATCATTATTCAGAATCACTCATACGAATCCAAGTGGTTCCTGATTTTCTGGTATTTTATATAAATCCTGACACTGAAGAAACGATAGGATTAGATGGAAGCAAAGAAAAGCCATTTAAATCATGGTCTGAAGTAAAATGGATAGAAGGTGCAAACTATGTGCAGAAATCCGGAACAGAAGCTGTTGAGGAGAAAATTCTCATTGCTGCCAACAACATCACAATGGGTAGTTATGATCAGGGAAAAAGTCCGATAATCCGTAGTCTTGCAACCGATTATGCTCTTAAATTTTATGATAAGAAAAATGTGATGATAAGGAATCTGCATATTAATGCCTCTGAAGCAATTGCAGGCATTTACTTTTTCGGAGACGAATGTGATAATAATATAATAGAGAATTGCTATCTTGAAGGAAGTAAATACGGATTGAGAATGATTGAAGGAAAATCCTTTACATCTAGATACAATACCTTTAAAACAATTATTGACGGGATATATTCTTACTGTGAGTATGCTGAAATCTATTACAACATATTCAAGGGAGCGTATACTGCAATAAACCTTCCAAGCTATAATGCCAGTGCAAAAGTCTATAATAATGTGTTTTTTGATAACAGACAGGGTATTTCGACCTCTTATGCAGAACTGGAAGTTTTCAACAATATTTTTTACATGCCCTCTTCTGGAGATCAGGCAATCAATCATGAACTTGACAAACTTGTTTCAAACCACAATATTTTTTATCCTGAACAAGATGGTTTTCTGAGCATAAACAAAACAGAATATAATAATTTGAACGACTATCAAAATAGTCTGGCACAAGACATGAACTCGAATGTAACAGATCCCCAGTTCGTTGATATTTACGACAAAGATTTCTCCTTAAAAACAGGATCGCCAGCAATTGACGCAGGAAAAAAACTTGATATCATGGAAGACATTTTAGGACAATCAGTGCCATGTGGAAACGCACCAGATATAGGAGCTATCGAATGCCTGCATGGAGTCACTTCAAACAAGCCTAAAGAAGAAGATGAGCTTATTCAAATATCAGTTTTTCCAAATCCTTCAAGTGGAATATTCCAGTTAAATATGCAAAGCATAATGGATGAAATCAGTCATATTGCTGTTTATAATTCTTCAGGCGTACAAGTATTACAAGAAGCCGGCTTTGGAGAAAAACAATTGATGAACTTTGATCTCACCACATACCCAGATGGTATTTATTTTGTGCACGTCAGCTGCAAAAATTCTTCACATAGTATTAAAATTATTAAAAAATAATTCAACCTTTTCACACAAATTACATCTCAAATTAATATAAACTTAAGCTTAACAAGACATTATGAGGAATTTATACGTGTATAATCCCTCATAATTATATACTTTTGCGTCACTATAAACTCTATCAAATTTAAAGGTGACGAAATATATACATCAATTTCAGCAATTGTTGGTTTTAAGGTTGTCTTCAATTGTATTGTTATGCCTAATTCTGTTATCTGGAAAGCAGGTATTGCAAGGGCAGACCTTCTATGATGACCTAAATATTAGTTTCAGTCAAACTTTTATTGTACCTCAATCAGTTCAGTCAAATGATCAATGTGGAAAATTTTACAGCATTTTTACATACGAAACTCAAAGCGCGATAGTATTTGAAAAAATTGGAGGTTCAGGCTCTTCCCTCTTTAATATAAATCGTACCACAGGTGAAATAACTGTTATTGGTAGTTCATTACAAGCTGAGGATTGTGAACTTATTATCCGAACTGTCGATGGTTTGATATCTGATGTTGACACTGCCTACATAAAAGTTATTGCCAATTCAAAATGTGTTTTTATTGATCCAAGCTATTCAGGAACAATGGATGGAAGTCGATCAAGACCATACAATAGCTGGGTAAAAGTAGAAGGGACATGGAAAGATGGATATGCCTACTTTCAGAAGAGAGGCACTATTTATTATGGCAATGGAATCCGAATAACTCATCCCGGCTCTTCTCCGGCTGATTATATTTACCTCGCAGCTTATGGCAAAGGAATTCGGCCCACCTGGGATGGGAAAAACAACAGCGTTGCTGTTCCATCTATTACTGTAGGTACTTGGGAAGAGGCAGCCTCATACGTAGATATCCGATCTTTTATTGTTAGAAACTCCTTGGGAATAGAAACTGATCCTGGAACAAATCATGTAAATATAAGTAGTTGTGATTTACATGATTGTCTCCATAGTGGTTGCATATATTTATATCATCATCTTGAAAATCCTACCTACATCGCCAACGTTCATCTTGAAAATATTGTTGCATCCGGCAGTGAAGAACATGGCATCAAAATTCAGGCCTCAGGTTGTTCTGCTTTCAATGTACGTGCTTACGACAATGTTTCTGCCGGTCTTAAATTTGCTTTAGAATCTTCACACTGTTCAGCGAAGTATATTCTAGCTTATGATAATGGCACAAATGGACTAACATTAGATGGTGATTATCTGGATATCTCCAATTGCCGTGTCTGTTCAAATACACGAATGGGATATCGATTTGGCAACTATAACAAAGGTTCTGTTTTAACTGCCTGCATTGCCTATTCCAACGGTATTTGCGGCGCAATTGTTTTTGAGAGTACTTCAGATCTCATCATTGAAGAGAGTTATTTCTTTAAGAATGAAATTGGAATCAGGGTTCTCGAAAATGCTTCAAATATAACGATGCGCCAAAACAGACTTTACTCAAATTCAGAATATGGATTGCGTATTGATGATTTTAATGGATTAGCTGCCAATATCAATCTTTATTACAATCTTATCTATGATAATACGGAAGAAGGTATCTATTTACACGGCGTATCCAATTTATCAATATTCAATAATACTCTACCAAATGGCCGCATTTATATTACACCAAGTAGTGCAAACACTGGTATCATAATAAGGAACACGATCACAAAAGATATCATAGGAAACCATTCTGGAAGTAAAAATATATTATCCCCTTCTGTTAATTTATTTACGAATTACACTAACAAAGATTTTTCTTTACGATCTACTGCAAGTGCTGCCATTGATAAGGCACTTAATATGAATCAATATTACGATATTGTTGGCACTAGTGTTCCTCAAGGCAATGAACCAGATATTGGCGCTTTTGAATATATTGTAGTGAATGGTTCTGCACCTGTAAAACCAACTAGTCTGAAAACCCTCGAATTTAATGAAAATTTTGTTTCCCTTATCTGGATTGATAATTCAGATAATGAAGTTTGGTTCCAAATACAAAGAGCAGATGAGAGTATGAACTTCCAACATCTTGCTTATGTTGAGGCAAATAAAGAGTCATACATTAATAACGATGTTGTACTTGGTTCAGAATATCATTACCGTGTCAGGGCCTTCAATATATATGGAAATTCTGATTTTTCAAATACCATTCAGGTAAATATTCCTTCTCAAGGTCTTATTCCAAATGCACCAACAGATCTCATCGCATCACATATCGATCACATCAAAGTAGAAATACAATGGACTGACAATTCTGGTAATGAAAATGTATTTGAAATACAACGGGCGGATGAAAGTTTAAACTACGTGGTTCTAGCATACGCTCCTATGAATTCAGTATCATTTGCGGATAACAGTGTTCAACATGGAGCCACGTATAATTATCGTGTAAGGGCACAAAATATTCTTGGATATTCAGACTTTACAAATTCTATCCAGACAATAATACCTGTTCAAGGAGAGCCACCCCAAGGGCCATCAGAGTTTACGGGATTAAACGATCATTATAAAAAGATTAACCTGAGTTGGAATGATAACTCTTTTTCTGAAAGTGGATTTCAATTACAGCGAGCTGACACTAGTCTTCTTTTTTTTGATATCGATTCATTGAGTGAGAATACTTCACATTATATTGACAGTTTCAACCTTATCCCCTTAGAAACCTATTATTACAGGTTAAGAGCTTATAATGAATATGGTAATTCTGAGTTTTCTGATACACTAAGCTTCACTATTTTCGATATAGATCTGCCTGATCCTCCCACCTTGCTTGATGCATCCGAGATCAGTCACGCTGAAATTAAAATTTCATGGCAGGATAATTCGACCAACGAAACTGGCTTTGTAATCAAAAGGGCTCCTTATCCTTCAGAAGAATTTGATGCAATTAGATCAATTTCAGAAAACAGCTCATCCTATGTAGATGATAAAATCATACCTGGTGAAACTTACTATTATGTTGTAAACGCTGTGAATGAAAAGGGTGAATCAGAAAATAGTAATAAGATAAGAATCACAAGCTTATCTTTAAACGATTCATTAAGAGTTAATAGTGGCCTTATTGTACTGTATAATTTTTCACTGTTATCTGATTCTATCATTGTTGATAGATCAAGATTCGGAACTCCTTTGGATTTAATATTAAAAAATGCTGATGGCACAAATCTTAAGAAAAGCGAAAAGCTTGAAATAAAATCTAATACATTTATTCAATCACAAGAAATTGCCTTCAAGATTATCGACGCATGCAAACTTACCAATGAAATTAGCGTTGAGTGTTGGTTAAAGTCAAAAGTTTCTCTGGATTTTATTCCTCTAAAAATAATCGCATTACAGAATGATTCAGCACAGGGTTTTGCTCTTAGTTGTTTTTCAGATGAAACTGACCCGGATAAAATCAAATATGCTATAAATTTAACAACAGCTACAACAGACGAGCAAGGCAATCCACTTTTTCCCATGGAAATTGCAGCTGATGCTGAGGTTCTGCAACATGTTGTTTTTACGCATAGTAATACCGGAGATGAGAGGATTTATTTGAATAGTCAAGAAGTGTCCTTAGGCTTTCGACCTGCAGATTATAAAAATTGGATGGACAATTACACACTTGATTTTGGTAATGGTTCTAAAAATAATTCACCCTGGTTAGGTGATTTGTATTTATGCTCATTCTATAACCGAGCCTTATCTGCAGAAGAAATTCAGATTAACTATCTGGCGTCTCCTTTCTCGAACTTAGACTATATGTTAAATCCGCATACATATGAAATAGTTACTTTTCCAAATCCATCCAATGGAATTCTAAATGTATCTATACTAAATTTAGACGATTTAACTGATATAACAGAAAAGTATTTCATACGAATTGTAGATTTAATGGGTCGCACAATTTATAATCAAGATATTACTGATAAAATTGATGACAAATCCTTCGAGTTAAATGTAAGTTATCTTAACAGTGGCTTTTATTCAATAGTATTATTCAATCAGAATGAGTTAATTGATGCCTCTAAATTGATAATTAATCACTAAGAGAATTGCATTTTCACTGATTTTTCTGGAAGTAATACTATTTAATTAAGCACTGAAACTGAGTTCTGTCTCCAAAAAACTATCCTTGATCAAAATATGGGTGGTGTTTACTAATATTCTATGAATTATAGCATTAAAGATGCTTAAATTTGGATCATTAAAAAACATCATTTATTCTATGAGACTAAGTAACGTTAAGAAAAATTTTCACAATTTGTTTTTAGCAAAAAAAATTCAGACAATATTTCCCGTGCTTGATATTATTGTTACAATTCTCTCCTTTTTTACTGCCTATTATCTAACAAATCTTATTGAAACAGATTATTTTGTTTTCACGATAGATTATGTTTATATGCTGCTGTTGATCATACCGACATGGGCATTGCTGTTAAAAACATCAAATCTTGCAACTATTCCAAGAACCAGATCGACTCTTTCCGTCCTATTCAAACTTCTTAATTTCAATTTTATTGGCTTCTTACTTATATTCCTGTACAAGCATATTTTTGATCTGCAGATATTTAGCCACTATATGATCATTTCATTTACTGTGGTAAACCTATTTTCATTATTTATCCTCAGGATGATTATTTTCAGAGTTTTTAAATATTTCAGGGTAAATGGCCACAACATTCATAATGTCATACTGTATGCCGATGATAATTCCGATCAGTTTATTTCAGATATCCTTACTTATAAAGAATGGGGATTCAGAATATTAATGATTCTGTCAAATTCAGACAAGATCAGAAAAAAATATGGCAAGGAAATTCGAATTATTCCAGATAAGATATCCATTCGAGACCTGATAAAGGTTGATATTATTGATGAAGTGATTTATTGCAAAAGCACAATAGTCGAAAACAGGATTCATGACCTGATCCAGGCATGTGAAGAAATTGGTGTAATCCTTCGTTTACAATCTAATTTATCTCCTATGACATACAGCAATGCATACCTGACAAATTTTAACGACAGATCATTTCTTACTTTTAATACCACACCTAAAAATAAATTTGCTTTGATCTGGAAATCATTTATAGATTTCTGGATCTCATTCGCCATTATCTTTCTTTTATCGCCTTTTATGCTTTTGGTTTCTATTCTGATTAAGACTACATCAACCGGACCGGTTATTTTTAAACAGGAGAGAGTAGGCGTACGGGGAAGAAAATTCTATATCTATAAGTTTCGTAGCATGGTTCAGAATGCAGAAAAATTGAAAGAAAGACTTAACAAGATAAACGAAAGTGACGGACCTACTTTTAAAATAAAAAATGATCCAAGGATCACAGCTGTAGGAAGAATGCTTCGAAAAACAGGACTTGATGAACTCCCTCAGCTTTTCAATGTTCTTAAAGGAGAAATGTCGCTTATCGGTCCCAGACCGCCATTACCAGATGAGGTGGAAAAATATGAAAGGTGGCAATTAAGACGCCTATCAGTAAAACCTGGAATCACATGTACGTGGCAGATATTCCCTAACCGAAATGATGTGATATTTGAAAAATGGATGAAACTGGATATGCAATACATTGATAACTGGTCTCTGAAGGCCGATTTCATCTTGTTTTTCAGAACTATTTTGAGCGTTTTTCGTGCAGGAGGTCATTAATTCTATTGCATATTTCTATTCCTCTCCTATCTTTGCTATTATTACCAAAGTATAATTCAAATGTTAAAATTTACTTCCTATTTACTTATCCTGTTTCTGGCTTTAAGTTGTATTCCTACAGAGAAGCTGAAATATGTTATTGATGATTCAGATCAAGAAAGCAAATATTCTAATGACAGATTGGAGAAAACTATTCAGCCCTATGATTATTTGTATATTAAAATATATAGTCTTGATGAAAGAACTGCTAAAATATTTGAACAGGATATTAGGTTTAACCAAACAAATGAACAATTAATTTCTTATGAAGTTTCAGATAAAGGATATATTAATTTTCCGTTTATTGGTAATATTGTACTTATGGATCTCACACTTGAAGAAGCAAGGAATAAATTGGAAAAAGAACTCAATAAATACCTGACGAATATATCTGTTCGAATACGTTTTGTTGGGAATAAAATAACTGTTTTAGGTGAAGTAAAACGACCTGGAAATTTTACTTTCTTTGATGAAAAAATAACCGTTTTTCAGGCATTGGCTCTTGCATCTGATATTGACGTTTATGGTGATAAAACCACCGTTACTTTAATTCGTGAAAAGGATAATGAAATAACCTATCGTAATTTGGATCTGACAGAAAAAAAAATAGTGCAATCTGAATATTACTACTTGTTGCCAAATGATATAATAATAGTAGATCCTGTAAAGGCTAAATACAGACGATTGAGGGACTATACGCCCTTATACATTATGTTTTCTACCATTTCAACAGCCGTAACAGTAATAACATTAATCCTTAATAGCAAATAGCATGGCTGAATCGTACGAAGATCCCCAAACACAAGATCTGAATTACAAAAAGTTAGTGCAGCGCTTTTTAGAGTTTAAGCGACTCTATATTGCCTTAATAATTATTCTTCTTGGGATTACTTTTTTCTATAATAAAACCTCTAAGGTATTATACAAGAACAATGCAACCATTTTGATATCTGAAAAAGAGCGCAATGCATTTTCAGGTACCAGCGATTTTATGTCAGGGATGGCGCTATTTTCCGGACAAAACAAAATAGACAATGAAATAGAAGTGGTAAAATCTTTTTCAATTATAAAAGAATCTATTGATAGAATGGATCTGAAAACTTCGATTTTCAGTTACGAAAAAACTTTTTATTCTGATTTACTTAAAAATACTGATTTTGTCAGAAAGACAGAACTCTACAAGGAATCTCCCATTCAAGTTATTGTTGACCCTACACATCCTCAAGCCACTTATCTCCATTTTTACATTGAATTTATTGATGACAATACATTTAAAATTTATACTAAGCCACAAAAGGATAATGTATACCTTTTTAACTACATCGATGATAATATCACCGGAGTAGTACCTTATAAAATTTTCAATTACAATTATAAGTTTGGTCAGGAAATCAAAACAGAATACTTCAACTTTCAAATATTAAAAACAGAATATTTTGACAAGAATCTCACAAAAAACAATGAGTTATACTTTTACTTTAATAATACCAATTATTTAACTTTTGAATACAAGTCTTATCTTTCGGTTGAAGCGATCAGTCCTACTGCATCTATTATTGATATTTCACTGAAAGGTACAAATTATTACCGGGTTACTGATTTTATTAATACTCTTGCATCTGTATTTTTAGATCGAAATCTACAGAAAAAAAACAATGCTGCTGCGAGTACGGTTTCATTTATTGATGCCCAGATATCAGAATTCAAAGACTCCCTTACAACTGCAGAAGCAAATTTGAAAAGTTTCCGTACCTCTCATCAGGTAATGGATATGAGTTTTCAGGGACAACAGGTATTTTCCAAACTGGATCGGCTGGAATCTGAAAAATCGATTCTACGAAACCAGCTGAGGTATTATTCATATTTAAAGGATTATTTCAATAAAAATAGCGATATATCTGATCTGGTAGCACCTTCATCAATGAATGTGGTTGATCCGATTCTCACAGGCCTTGTAACCGAACTGATGGCAATAAATTCTGAGAGGGCAAGTCATTCAGGAGATAACCAGAGCTCTGACAATATCCTGTTAAAAAACTATAATTTAAGGACTACTAATATTAAAAATACCATTCTCGAAAATGTATCAAGCTCCTTAAAAACCATTTCAAGCTCTATCAATGAAATAGATTATAGGATATCCAAATTATCCAATCAAATTTCTGCCATGCCCAAGACTGAATTGCAATTAAAAGGTATTGAAAGAAAATTTGAATTGAACAGTACCATTTATACATTTCTATTGCAGAAACGATCGGAAGCTCAAATTACTAAAGCATCCAGTATGCCAGACTATGAAGTTATTGAACCAGCTCGTTCGATCTGGATGAAATCAGTATCCCCAAAAAAGAAATTAAATTATGCAATTGCTTTTTTTATTGCATTATTTATACCAACTGTTTATATAATGGTTATCGACTTTTTCAATAATCGGATCAACACCATAGAAGAAATTGAACAGATGACTGATAACCCGATCTTAGGAAAGATCTTTCATAATTTCAGAAAAACCAGTCTGGTAGTAGCTCAGAGACCCAATTCTTCTGTTTCTGAGTCCTTCCGTGGAGTACGCACTAATTTCCAATTCTTTGATCAAAGCGGTAAAAAACAGGTAATCTTGTTTACTTCCTCCTCCAGTGGCGATGGAAAAACTTTCTGTGCAATTAATTTCGCCTCTGTTTTGGCTTTGAATGGTCATAAAACTGCCTTACTGGAATTTGATTTGAGAAGACCAAAAGTGCACCAGGAGTTCGGCGCCAGTAATATGATCGGCATCAGTTCATTTTTAATTGATAAAGCTGTGATTGACGATATTATTCTTCCGACTGAAATTGAAAACCTGGATTTATTATCAGCCGGTCCTGCAGCACCTAATCCGTCAGAACTTATTTCTTCAGAAAGGACAACAGAATTCATCGAAACCTTGAAGGGAATGTACGATTATATTATTATTGATTCTGCACCTGTGGGAATCGTTTCAGAAACATTTCTATTGATGAAACATTCTGATGTGAACATTTTTGTGGTCCGGATGGAACATACAATTAAAGATGCATATAAAAATGCTCTTAAGGGTATGAAAAACAATGGTTTTGGTAATTTTAGTATTCTCATTAATGATCTGAATATCCGAAAAGAATCCTTTAAATACGGTTATGATAACAAATACTACAACGATGATTCAAGAGGATTTTTTGGCAAAATATTTCAACGCAAAAGAGCTTAGGGATTTACTCTAACCCTCAGATTCTATACTATTTGATTATACATTGTCCGTTTTAAGGTGAAAAATCCTACACTATCACAATGAAATATATTCAAAATATTATTGGATTGCAGAATGACCCGGCAGCTTAAAAAGCATTACCCTAAAAAAGTATAAGATCACTGAATTAAACTGGAAGAATAAAGCAGAGATAACATTTATGAACACAAACGGGATTAAATATATTACGAAAATTAGTTTTTTTAACCGCAATTAACACTATTTTTGTTCTTTGTTTTCATGGTTTTGGTTTTTTGGGAATTATGCCGGATTTTCTTTTTGAACTCCGGCATTCCCTTTATTATAACTTTGTGTTTATAGTGTATCTGAAAGTTTCGGGAGTAAGAAGATTTGGCTAAAATGACCATTCATATAATAGCCAAAGAAAGTGCAAATGGTAAAAACCTGTGTTGCTAATACGAATGACTCATTTCGAATGAATCTGCCTGAATGAAAAAATTCATTCTTCAAGGCCAGGCTCAGGGATTCATCGATTATGAGATTGGAAATTGTATGACTGTTAATCCCGGGCCGTTCAGAAATGGCAGATATGCTATCATAAAAATAACCGGCGAAAATTCGATATATGCCGACCTGAAGCAGATTATCGTTTGTTGATATGCTCACCTTGATCTTGGTCCACCATGCTTAAAATAGGTATACATTTTAAATCATGTATTAAGGGTGATAGACAATTCTTTTTGTAACCAGATTATCTTGCGATTTTATTTGCATAATGTATATTCCTGCATCAAGGTGCAAGGTTTTAAGGTTTATGTTCAATTCAGAAACTGATTCGGTTTCATACAACAATACACCACTTAAACTGTAAATTCTGACATTCATCCGCTTACATTCTGCCGGAATACCTCTCCTGATATGGAGTTCACCCTGCGTTGGATTGGGATATACCAATATGTGCTTGTATGGTTCATTTTCCATCTTAGGATTTTCAATGCCTGAAATCAGGTTGTCGTCGTTGAGTGGAGAACCATTTACTCTGTAGGATTCACGCCAATAATAAGGCGAGGCAGGATCACCTGTTGGATCCTTCTCGATCGATACCATGGAAGGGCCATCACCATCCGGGGCTTCAGGCCACGGATCATGATCATCGTAAACAAAATGAATCAAAGCATTTCCCTGGGAATCATTCAACAGTATTTCCTCACCGCTGTTCGAAAAGCTTCCGCTAAAATTACCATTGGGTATTTTTCCATATAAATAATAGAACCATGAGGGCTTGGAAGCAATAACATAAAAACTTTTGGGTGCGAGAATAGTATTTTGAGGAAATTCATAATATACTGCAGAATCAAGAACAAAACCTGATAAGTTTAGTGAGGTTTCTCCTGTGTTTTTAAACTCAATATATTCGAAAGATTTTCCTGAAATTGTATCGATGCCAAGAATATAATCAAGAGGATGGTAATGTAATTCCGTAACTTTTAACCAGGAGTAATCATCGCTTACAGAATAAAAGTTAATATGGCGAATGGCGCTCCAGGTTCCATTACTATAAATTCTTGATTTTATAATGGTCGATGAGCCAATATCAATGGTTACTGTCTCATTCCCATCTATTGCTGATGAAGATACCTCTCCGCCAACCAGTCGCGGATCGCTTCCATCCAAAGTATAATAAATTGTTCCGGTTGAATTTGGATTTTCAATAATTGTTTGTGTCATGGAACTGATATGGAAATCCTTTTCATAAACCGGATTTCCTGAAATATGAATTTCAGGAGCTCCCAAATTGGAATACAATCCCTCCTGTTTAAGCTGATTGATAAGAATATCTGTTCTTACAGGAAAAAATTCTGTTTTTACCTCGTTAATTTCCGGAAGCCAGTGATCGTCTTTGGTATACGACTGACCTGATTTTGCATCTCCCCATCTGGCCGATTCGGCAATAATGGCAGTCTGAATTTCAGATACCCTGCTATTAAACCGGTTAAGGCTCTCTGTAGCAGTAAATGCTCCATTGCCTGTTAAATGGATGGCTGCACGGTCAGCAAATCGTAACCGGTATTCTTCATTTTCCGAAAGTTTAAAATGCAGCCATTGAGGATGAAATCCATTAAAACTGCTCACTTCCATTCTGTATTCATCAGTTCTTGTTCCGATATTTACCCTGTTTTCGGAAATGCCCGTTCCCGGCCAGGCATTGTCTACAAACATGGTATGCTCTGCATCATGATTAAAAAACACAAATCCTTTTCTGTTGTCCGATCTGTTATAGATTGCGTAAAAATTATTTGGCCCATTGTTTTGACCAAATGAAGAGGTAGGTGCATCAAAATTCCCGGTATAAAAAATAGTCAACATATAATCGATCAGGTTATCCACATCCACCAGGATCTGTCTGCCGGAAACCGGGATGCCATTCTCATTTTTTCCTTCCAGAAAAAAATAGCTCTGATTGCTTTCAAATCCTTGGTTTACAAGAGTGTATATATTCTGCCATGTAGTTAGTTGGCCGTCAGTTGCTTCTATTGAGTATGAGTAGTCTTCTGTATTCACTTTAACAACATCGTAATCTTCACTGCTATCTCCGAGATAATCGGAAGCAAAGCGTGCTTCGGAACGTTCCTGGGTTTGAAATAGGCCCCAGTACATTCCATTCAGGTACAATTGATAATACCTGCTGCGTGTATAGGGTTGATCCATATCACGTTGTGAATCCCTTGAAAACACCTCCCTGACCATTGTGTTCCTGCTATCTCCGTTGCTCCATGCATAGTTCTGAGCGGTACGAAGATCAATTTTATCAAACTCTGATACTCCCTCATCATCAAACAAGGAATATTCTAACTTAGAAGCGCCATAATCGGAACGAAAAAACAACCTGAACGAATGTTTTGGAAAATCAGGATGACGACTCCATCCGCCACGAATCCGTAATCCGGCATTGATATTAAAGCCTTCTGTTCCGTCAGGATGGACCAATTCTACCGTACATTCCCGCTCCCAATCCATTCCATGGCCTTCGGCATTCACATAAATACCGGTCATAGGATCAAATAAATTTTTATTGTCGGTAATGATGGAGATTGTAGGAATATCAAGCAATGCGTCATCAATCAAATTTGTATAACGCGGATCACTTACCACATCAGTAGCCATATCATAATCAATGATCTGATCATTGATGTTGGTGTTCGGCCATTCTCCTCCAGGATAAGTTTGAGTTATCACATCATCGATAAAAATAAAGCTCCTTCCTGTAGGAAAAGACGGACTATACCCGCTTTTTGTAAGCGATGCCCTGAGAACTACTGCAGGTGTAGAACCCCGTCCTGTTGTGCTGGAAGGATCGATAATAACCGTTGCCGGCGATGTTTCTGAAATGGCCGTAACAGAATTTTGAGGATTACTGCCATCCAGGGTATAGATAATATCTGCCGAAGGATCAGGCGAAGTAAGAGTTAGGCTGAAGGGAGAAGAATAAAAGCCTGAATTATGACTAAACCCAATTCCAATCGTGTCAATTAACCGTGGTATATCAGGAGTAGCTTGTATAGTAACATCAAAATAAAAATCCGTGCTGGCAAGGTTTTCGTTGAATCCCTGAACGGCAATAGTATTAATACCTTCAATAAGGCTTATATCATATGCACTAACTACAAATGACTCTGAAGTTCCTGATTCATGCAGCTCAGTTGCAAATGCATTATAAGTAAGAGCTCCGGGTGCATACCTGCTGAGTGCTATCTCTCCATTGATCCATAGAACAAAACCATCGTCATAATCAACTGTAAATATAACTTCGTTAATATTGACTGCATCTGAAACAGTAAAGAACGAGCGCAAATACAAGGTGGAATAACTATCCTGCATATCGGCGATTTCAGTCCCTCCACTACCATCTCCGTATCGAAAAGGGGCATACCCAGTCTCCCATGAAGAATCATTGAATCCGGGATCCATCCAGTTGCCGGCTAATCCTGAAGCTTCACTTCCCTTCAGATAGCTGTAAAACGATTGAGCCGGAAAATTTATTTGTCCGATTAAACTGCTTGAACCGAGTACAAATAATACTATCGAACCTAGAGTTTTTTTAAATCTTTTTAACTGAACCACGTTTTCCCTCCCACTGTTTCTGAAATTAACTGTTCTAACAATACCTGTAAATACGTATAAAAACAAGTTTCGTTCTGTTTTTTTGATTGACAATTATCACATATTTTGATGGATCAAATAAATACATCTATGAATTGTACTATTTGTACAAAAAGAGTTTCTATTTTAATTGAAACCAATGAGTTAAATTAATGTTTAGAACTACATAGAATATATCTATCTTTTCAGAATCGTTTTGTTGATTAATATAATGACGAATACTATGAAAATACTCTTTATTGGCGGAACCGGCAAGATTTCATCTGCATGCACCTCAGAAACCATTCAGCAGGGACATGAATTGTATCATTTTAACCGGGGAATCTCAGATATCAAGGAGCCTGATAAGGTAATTACTCTTCGCGGTGATATCAACAATCCCTCTGACAGAAAAATCATAGAAAAACACGCTCCTTTTGATGTGGTAGCTAATTTTATTTGTTTCACTCCCGGGCAAATGCAGAATGACATTGATTTTTTCAGCAAGAAAACAAAACAGTACATTTTTATATCATCTGCAACAGTTTATCAAAAGCCTCCGGAACATTATGTCATTACAGAAAATTGCCCCCTGGGCAATCCTTACTGGAAATACTCCCAGGACAAAATTGCCTGCGAGAATTTGCTTACTTCACAGGATTCACTGTCCTATACCATTGTACGTCCTTCCTACACGTATGGAAAAACATGGATCCCGGTAGCATTTACCGCAAATACTTACAATCCGGTCCATCGCATCCGAAAAGGTTTACCTATTATTTCTCATGGCGATGGAGAATCTCTTTGGGTCATGACACACAATACTGATTTTGCAAGAGCATTTGTTGGCCTGTTTGGAAATAAGGAAGCTATGAACAACCATTTTCATATTACTTCAGACGAGGTGCATACATGGGATCAGATCTATAAAATCATCGGTAAAATTGTTGATAAAGAACCAAATTTTATTCATATACCTTCTGATTTTATAAATGCTCTGGAACCCGAGTGGGGAGCAGGGCTTCTGGGAGATAAAGCCAGATCAATGGTCTTTGATAATTCAAAAATAAAAGCGATTGTCCCGGGCTGGAAAGCTCAAATTTCTTTTGAAGATGGAATCCGCAAATCCATTGCATGGTTTGAAGAAAAACCGGAACGAATGAAAATTGATCAGGAAGCAGAAATGAAAACCGATATGATTATCAAGAAATTTTCGGGCAAATAAGGTCTTTTGTTTTCTGCACATTTCAGAATTAACCTTGTACCATCTTGAAAATCAAATGCGGAATTTTAAAAACAGAAGTTGCACGCGTGAAAATATTATATTTTGATTTTCTCACTATCACTTTGAGGTTAAAAATATTTTACCACGAAGTACCTCAAAGAAAATTTCACTAAGGCACGCAAAGGTTTAAAAAATAACTCTTCATGATTTTTCTTAGTGTTCCTTTGCGCAGTACTTTGGCTCCTTGGTGGTTATTTTTTTACCACAAAGAATTCAGGTCTTAAAACATATAAACCTGAAAGGATCAAATACCTGAAAAGAAGGAGCAAGAGCAAGGTCCCTTTTTCCGAGTAAAATCTTATAGCTTTCAATAGCCATCATGATACTTGATAACCAAACCATTGGAGCCAGTGTTGTTCCTACACTTTCTTCCTTCATTTTACGAATTGCATGTTCAGGATAGTGCTCCATAATTCCATCGAAAGAAGCTGCTACATCAAAAATTGATTTTTCAAGCAAAGCCGCCTGCTCTTCCACAGAAATTTCATCAACCCCTCTGCCAATTGTTGGAAAATTATAGACCTCTTCTAAAGAGGGAGTATCCTTCGTAAACACACGCACATTACCAAAAGCCAGAGCCCACGATTCGATCAATGGTATTCCTTTCAACCTGGCTGCCCTGGACAGGATCAAAATTGGAATGAGAGCATCAACAGCTAAAATGGTCAGATCTGCTTTGTTGAGAAAGTCATTCACATTCTCCTGAGTAAGTTCTGTGAATTTTTCCACTTTCACTGATGGATTGATCTTATGGAAATATTCCTCTGTAACATCTGTTTTCCATTTGCCGTTAGTGTCGGTAAAAGAGTATACCTGACGGTTGGAATTAGTGGGCTCAAAAGTACCATGGTCAAGAATTGTGAAATCTCCTATCCCCATGCGTACCAGGTTTTCTGCAACAGGGCCTCCTACACCTCCTAATCCACAAATCGCCACTTTTGAATTCTTAAGTATTTCTTGTTCTTCTTCGTCAAGCAATCCCAGATTTCGTGAAGTAATCAATTTGTAAAACTCATCTGACATAATGTTATTCTTAAAAAATGCAAACCTTAACATGAATAATATACACCCCTAAAAATAGCTCATTTCAATGAATTAATGATTGCATAAAACAGAATCAGGAAATCATCGTTTTATAACTTGTAGCCTGGATGCTGGCATAAATGAAACGAGGAAGTTACATTTGGATGCATCAGAAAACATTCACCCATGTATAATTTGTGAGATTTGTATGAATAAAGTAAAACTATTGTTTATCATTTTTTTTGCCCTGGCACTGATTGTGCTTGTAGGTTTGCAGGTGAAAACCTCTCACCCCAAAATAGCAATCCCATTAAGAATTCCTGAAATTGAAAGTCCTCCCCTGCCTGAATCTGTAAAACAATTTTTACGCCTCATCAACGATGAAATGGACAGCACCAATAACGTTGGAGCAGCCTTAACCATAGTCCACAACAACCGGGTTATTATTTCCAATACTTATGGCATTAAAAAAGTTGGTACAAGTGATTCAATAAACCAGCATACTGTATTTCGCCTGGCATCAGTATCAAAAGGATTTGCAGGAGTATTAGCAAGCATATTGGAAGAAGACAGCCTATTGTTTCTTGATGAAAAGGTAAAAGAAATTATTCCTGACTTCAGGTTAAAAGATTCGAGCAATACGCATGGCCTGACTATTCAGCATCTTCTTAGTCATACAACCGGCCTGGTGCCCCACGCGTTTGATAATCTGATTGAAGATGGTGTCTCTTATCCTGTCATACTGCAACAATTACCGAAAGTTGAAATTTCAGGAAAACCAGGGGAATTGTACAGTTATCAGAATGTTATTTTTAGTCTGATTGACAGCATTGTTCAAATTAAAACTGGATTGCCTTATGATATTATTCTTAGAAAGAAAATATTCAGACCTTTAAGAATGCGCAACGCTTCTGCAAATCCAACTGTTTTCACTCGCAAAAAAAGCAACATTGCACATCCGCATTATTATCGAAAATCGGGGGCCATTGCTTTACCACCAAATACAGGTTATTACAATTTAAAACCTGCCGCCGGTGTTAATGCAAGTATTTCTGATTTGAGCAAATGGCTTCTCGCATTGCTTGGGAATTATCCTGAAGTAATGAATAGCTCCGTATTGAATAAAATTACAACCCCGGTAGTTAAATCGCCTTTACAACGAAGATACATCAGAAACTGGGATCCAATAGATTCGAAATATTATAGTCTGGGATGGCGGATATATTTTTATAAAGGACATAAAATCATTTATCATGGAGGTTATGTAACTGGCTACAGGGCAGAAATAGCTTTCTGCCCGGAAGAAAACCTGGGCATAGCCTTCCTGCAGAATTCTCCCAACAGAATTGCATCCATATGTATTCCTGAGTTTTTTAATCTTTGGTTTGAACCATCTGATACGGTTTCGTCAGATTCTGTTCAGGAAAATCACATGGCCTTTCCTTTTCATCTTCCGGATTCTCTCAACTAATCAGCTAAGTGCCCCGGTCTTATTAAGACAAACTTAACCTGCATTATTCATAAAAATGAATGAATTTTAATTATTTATTTGTGATACCGTATTTTATGATAGAACATAGATAAAAAAAAATTCATCCATTTTTACAAAGTACACCAATTTTAGGGCATCTGCTTCGTTGCGAAAGCCTCGCAGTAAGCTACTACAGCTTCAGCTTCCGACGCCTCGCATCTGCCCCAAACTTGACGCATGAATAATGCAGGTTAAATAGCCGTCACTCCGGAATTTTCTCTTGTGACTTTTAATTTAAGATGATATTTTTCTAAACTGAATCACTTTGTATGATTACAATTCAGAATGAAGGATCTATCATTACGGCAGAAGTCGGAGAAGTATTCCTGATAATTTTCTTCATGTTGCGGTGAAATTCATTAGTAGCCCGCTTATGAAAGTAAGGATATATGAATTTGTCACGAATTTTAGAATTACTCCTAAAGTAGCTGCTATGAATAATCTCGGTCCTATTATCCGGAGTTGGTCTAAATCTTATGCATTGCTTGCCTTGTGATTTATTTCCTTCAATGTAACTGAACTCTATGAGTTTATTTTTGACATCTACATTGATAATTTCAAATGCCAGGGCAAGGTTGTAAACACCTCTTAGAATTCTAAGATTCAAATAAATAACCTGTCCCGTGTCTATTTCCGCACACTCCCCTCCACGATAGACCACCAGTTCTGAAGTTTTGGAAAAAAGCAGCCCAAAAGAAACCCTTTTACCATCCCATGATTCTGCAGGACTTGCATTTACATATCTTTCCCAAACTGTACTGAGATTTTCATCCAGCATATAACGTATCTCCTGACTTGAATACTCTTTGGGGATGATTTTTTTGCATAATGTAGGATGCAGATCATAAATAGAAACTATATGATTATCTATTTGCTCCTGTATATAATGTCGTACTTTTTTAAAAGGAATTTTTTCAAAATTGAGATCATCTAACAATACCTGAGCATGCAGTTGACAATTAATAAGCAGGAAAATAGACAGAACAATAGTTTTCATATCTGATTCTTACGCAATCTATGAATTAAGGTTTGTAACATTAACAATATGAAATCAATTTTAAGATAAGTATTTTAAAGATTATTCACCTATTCATAAAAAGATCAAAATCTCAGTTTTTCTTCTGCTGTCGCTGTTCTTTTTTCACTCCTGAGAATTGCGTATAAGAGTTAAGCAGAGGAAGCAATAACAAACCAAGTATCATGAATTTTTTCATAAGCTCCGGTTTTCAGAATTTATACAATCAAAGATAAAATATTGCAGAATGAAATAGAATATATCCGGTCACTTATATGATTATTCTTCATGAGGAACAACATGCTGATCATTTATTCAGTAATAATTCCTCCTCCCAAAAGCAAATCTCCCGAATAAAAAACAGCAGGCTGTCCGGGGGCCAAAGCCCAGGCAGGTTCATCAAGACAAACTTTTATTTTTTTGTTGTGAATATTTACCAAATGGCAATTCCCATCAGGGTTTAATCCAAAGCCCCTGATTTTTACCTGTATGTTCTTAGATGCAATCAAATCACCCTGATTAATAAAATGCGAATCAGTAACCATAAATTCACCGGCATATAAGTTTTCCCATGAATCAACAACCAGTGTATTATGCCTGGCATTAATCTTCACAACACACAAGTTGCTTTTGGCATCAATTTCCAGATCACGCTTTTGTCCTATGGTATAATAAACATAGCCTTTATGGCTGCCAAGAATTTGCCCTTCTGTATTCAGAATGTTTCCCGGTTTAATCTTTCTTTTGATATCCGGAATATAGTCTTCCAACAATTTTCCACAGGTTCTTCCCTGGGCAAAACATAAGCCTGTGCTTTCCTTTTTATCGTGCAAAAAATTCAAGCCGTTTTGTCTGGCAATCTCCTGCACCTTTTTCTTATTGTAAATACCCAGCGGAGTGATCAGCCTGTTTAATACATTTTGTTTCAATCCCCATAAATAATAGGATTGGTCCTTTTCATGAAACGTACTTTTGTAAATTCTGCAAATCCCTCCTTGCTTTTTCAAACGAATATAATGCCCGGTTGCTATATGCTGTATTTTGTATCGATCAGCAAGCTGAAGCAACAATTTGTACTTCACATTTGGATTGCAGTGAGCACAAGGACTGGGAGTGCGCCCTGACAAATGAAACCGCGTAAAATAATCAATCACTTCATGTGTAAACAGATTCATCGCATCATGGTATAGAACAGGAATACCAAGTATGTCAGAAATCTGATCAAGATGATTATGTTGATTATATCCCCCGGGAAAAAAATTGAAGTGTACACCTCTTACCGCATACCCTTTCTTTTTTAGCAGAAGGGCTGCAATAGTGCTATCAATTCCACCACTCAAGGCAACCAGAACAGACTTCTTCATACGCCTAAGTTACAAAGACAGAACAAGAAAAAAGATGAATCAAGAAATTCCGGATATGCAGAAAGTATAAAATCGGAGGGATTCTTATTTGCAGGGATCCTTAACAGAATTCCATGTTGCTGCCCGAATACGATAATTATCTTTTTTTGATGCCTTCCAGTTTAAAAGATAATTGTATTTTTTACTCATGGATTCAGACCCCGATTGTGAAATGTACTTAACAATACAGGTGCCCACCTCCAGTACAATATCGCCGTAAACTTTATGTTCAACCGGATTCAACTTCATATCAATAATTTTTAATCCTGATTTGAATTTTGAAGAGAATAACTCGGATACGGCATCACGCCCTTCAATAATTTCCCCATATTCAGGTATGAAATGACAATTCGGGGAAAAATAATTGTCGATACTGTCTACCAGGCCCTGTAGTAAATACACTTCAAATTGTTTTTCTTTTTCAAGAATTGTTTTCACAATGATCGCTTTTTCATCCTTGGTTTGAGCAAATAAAGTTGCGAATCCTATTATTATACCTGCAATGAATAAAATAAATTTTCTCATCTTCTATTTCAGTATTTTTCTTTAATCAAAACCTTTACGGCTATCATCCATGCTCAGGTATATGCATAAAACCGCAGTCCCGATAATTATTTTCAAATAAAGTAATACGGAAAAATATTAAAAATATTGCCTTTTTTAAAAAAAAATTGAAAGCATGTTTAGATATTAATGTTATTTTTGCGCTCATTGTTAAAATTTTGTGAGATTCAAGCCTAAACGAATGGTAATCATTAAAAGGGGAAGGAATCTAGATCTGAACGATTTTCAGCAGTTACTATTTGCAAATGCCTCACTAGACTTTTCAAAAGATATACTGCTTCAGGTAGATAAAAATTATTCTTTCTTAAAAAAATATGCTGAGAATAAAATTATCTATGGAATCAATACAGGTTTAGGTCCAATGGCACAGTATAAGATCGATGACGATAAGAGTATTGATTTGCAATTAAATCTAATACGCAGTCATGCTGCAGGAGCCGGTGATGCATTAAATGATCTGAGTGTGCAGGCATCTCTGATCGTACGTGTACTTTGCTTTTGTGGGGGATATTCCGGTGTACACACCGATGTTTTAAAAATTCTTAAGGAACTGATCAATCATCGCATTACACCTTTTATTCCTGAACATGGTGGAGTAGGTGCAAGTGGTGATCTGGTTCAACTGGCACATATTGCGCTGGTTTTAATTGGTGAAGGCAAAGCAAAGTACAAGGATAAGTGGTATGAAACCCCCGAGTTATTCAACAAACTGGGAATCACTCCTCTGGAGATGAAAATCAGGGAAGGCCTTGCCCTGATCAACGGAACATCTGTCATGACGGGCATTGGTATTGTGAACCTGATAAATGCTTCGAATGTATTGAACTGGAGTGTTCTCGCCTCAGTAATGATCAATGAAATTGTATCAACTTTTGATGATCATTGTTCCCCCGAATTGAATAATCTTAAACTTCATCCCGGACAGAGATACGTTGCTTCGGTTATGCATAAGATCTTTGCGGAAAGCAAACTAACAGCAAACAGAAGCGATTCACTTTACTCAAATTCTGATAACGGCAGTTTCAAAATCGATAAAAAAGTTCAGGAATATTATTCTCTCCGATGTGTTCCGCAAATATTGGGCCCCATATACGATACACTTCAGTATTCATCTCAGGTCCTTTTAAGCGAAGCAAACAGCATTAGTGACAATCCTATCATCCATGAGGATTCAAATTATGTATACCACGGTGGAAATTTCCATGGCGATTACATTGCTTTTGAAATGGATAAAATGAAAATTGCTATTACGAAACTTACCATGCTAGCCGAAAGACAATTAAATTTTGTGTTGAATCACAGGCTAAACAAAATACTGCCTCCTTTTGTCAACCTGGGCACCTTAGGTTTAACTCTTGGCATGCAGGGTGCACAGTTTACAGCCGTATCCACAACGGCTGAAAACCAGACTCTTTCAAACCCCATGTATATTCATAGCATCCCAAACAACAACGACAATCAGGATATTGTAAGCATGGGAACCAATGCAGCTATGATGACTAAAAAAGTAATAGACAACTCGTACCATGTATTGGCTATTGAGTTTATGGCACTTTTACAGGCTGTTGATTATCTGAATATCTCAGAAAAGTTATCAACAGAAACATTTGCTGTTTATAATGATTTACGTAAAATATTTCCAAAGTTCGAATCAGATTATCCTATATATAAAGACATTGAAAAAGTGATTACTTTCCTTACTTCAACGCACAAAACAAATATTTCTTTTGAATGAATAAAATTGCTTTAATAACAGGTGGTTCCAGAGGAATTGGACAAGCAATTGCTCTTCAGCTTGCTTCTGAGAATTATCATGTGATTATCAATTATCTTTCCAATCATTCTGCTGCCAAAAGCACATTAAAAGAAATTATTAACCATGGTGGCAAAGCTGAATTGCTTCAGTTTGACGTATCGAACAATGAAGAGACGATACGTGTTATAAACAAATGGAAAGCGGATAATGAAGGCAAAACAATTGATGTTCTGATTAACAATGCAGGCATCAGAAAAGATAATCTATTGATCTGGCTGGAACTTGATCAATGGAATGATGTAATAAATACCAACCTGAACGGTTTCTACTTCTTGACCCGGCAATTAATACAAGATATGCTATTAAAGAAATTTGGCAGAATTGTAAATATTGTATCTTTAAGCGGTCAAAAGGGAATGGCCGGGCAGGTTAATTATTCAGCTGCAAAAGGTGGAATAATTGCTGCCACAAAAGCATTGGCACAGGAAGTGGGAAAAAAGAAAGTAACAGTAAATGCAGTTGCTCCTGGATTTATCGAAACAGAGATGACTCAGGATCTGGATAAGGATACTCTAAAAAAATTAATCCCCTTAAATCGCTTTGGAAAACCTGAGGAAGTTGCAAATATTGTATCATTTCTTGTGTCGGAGAAAGCAAATTATATTACCGGAGAAGTCATTTCAATAAACGGTGGTTTGTATACATAAATTTGAATTGATAGAAATAGCACAATAAAGAATTATTTCAAGTGAAAAGAGTTGTAATAACTGGAATCGGTATATATTCAGTAATCGGAAAAACCCTTGATGAAGTAACTCGTTCCTTAAAAGAAGGGAAATCAGGAATAGGTATCGACCCGATCAGAAAAGAAATGGGATTCCGATCGGCTCTTACAGGCATACTTGAAAGGCCTCAGTTGAAAGGTGAAATTCCGCGACGCATGAGAGTATGTTTGCCTGAACAGGGTGAATATGCTTATATAGCTACCAAGGAGGCCATTTCCAACGCAAAGATTGATGAGAACTTTATGGAAAATAATGAAGTTGGGGTTCTTTATGGTAATGATAGTTCATCAGTACCCATAATTGAAGCTATTGATTGTTTGCGTGAAAAGAAAAATACCATGATGATTGGTTCCGGTTCAATATTTCAATCCATGAACTCTACCGTAACCATGAATCTTGCCGTTATTTTCAAACTGAAGGGGATAAATTTTACCGTAAGCGCTGCCTGTGCAAGTGGCTCTCATGCCATCGGACTTGGATACGTTTTCATCAAGAACGGTATGCAGAAAATGATTATCTGTGGAGGTGCCCAGGAACTAAATCCTGAATCTACATGCAGTTTTGACGGATTGAATGCTTTTTCTGTCCATGAAAGTGATCCCAAAAAGGCTTCCCGCCCTTTTGATGCCAGTCGTGACGGATTGGTCCCAAGTGGTGGTGCTGCAACTCTTATATTAGAAGAATACGAACACGCGGTTAAGCGTGGCGCTAATATATTAGGTGAAGTTATTGGATATGGCTTTTCTTCAAATGGAGGTCATATTTCAGTTCCAAATGTTGAAGGACCTTACACATCGCTTATTAATTCGCTGAAAGATGCAAATCTTTCAGCTGATAAAATTGACTATATTAATGCACATGCTACATCTACCCCTGTAGGTGACTCTGCTGAAGCACAGGCGCTTGCACGTGTGTTTGGAAAATACAAAACTCCTGTTAGTTCAACTAAATCAATGACTGGTCATGAAATGTGGATGGGTGGTGCCAGTGAGGTTATTTATTCATTGTTAATGATGCATCATGGTTTTATAGCTCCCAATATTAATTTTAAAAAACCTGATGAACATTCAAAACAAATCAATGTAATTAATAAGCCCATTTCTGCGAAAATAAATACTTTCTTATCCAACTCATTTGGATTTGGAGGTACAAATTCTACAGTAATTGTGAAAAAAATTTAGTTATTTAGAGTTGAATTATAATAATTTCAGGAATGAATAAAGAAGAAGTAATCTCAAAAGTAAATGATTTTTTGATCGATGAATTTGAACTTGAACCGGAAAGAATTGATGCAACATCAAGTCTTCGTGATGATCTCGATATAGAAAGCCTTGATTTTGTCGATATTGCTGTTGAGATTGAGAAGGAATTCGGGTTTAAGATCAAAGGTGATGATATGATTAATGTAAATACACTCGACGATTTATATAATTATATTCTGTCAAAACTTCAATAATGCCTGATTGGGACGGACAATCAAAAGGAAACCTTCTTGGATATAAAATCTTCATTTTTATTCTCAAACATATCCACATCAGAGTAGCATATTTCTTTGTTTGGTTTGTTGCCCTGTACTTTTACTTTTCTACTAAGAAAAAAGACATACGTTTCTTTTTCAGACAAATACAATCATACGGATTAGTAAAATCAGAACTATCCATCTTTCGAAACTACTTTACATTTGGTAAAATATTACTGGATAAATTTGCCATCCTCGCAGGTTTTCATAGCAAATTCACTTATGTGCACGAAGGTGAGCAATACATTTATGAAATGGCAAATGCAGGCAAGGGAGGAATCATCATCGGAGCTCATGCAGGCAACTGGGAAATTGCAGGTCATCTTCTTTCAAGGTATGAAAGACCTGTGCACATTTTAATCTACGACGGGGAACGTTCAAACCTGAAAGAGTTAATGGAAGAAATCACAGGAAAAACAAGTTTCCATATAATCACCGTAAGAGAAGATGATATGCAACACATTTATGACATCAAGGAGGCATTATCAAATGGAGATATGATTGCCATGCATGGAGACAGATTTCGTCATGATAACAAAACACATCCGTGCAATTTTTTTGACCGTAAAGCCAAATTTCCTTTGGGTCCATATTTTCTGGCAGCACAATTTGATGTCCCATTTTGTTTTGTACATACCATGAAAGAAACGAACTCCCACTATCATTTCTATTCCACTCCACCTATGAAAATCAAATTTTCTGATCCAAAATCCAAACTTGCTGATATAAAAGCAAAAACTGAACTGTATGCATCAGAACTCGAAAAAATGATGAGAAAATATCCTCTCCAATGGTTTAATTATTATAATTTCTGGGAAAAATAAATCGATACCAATTATGAATTACGGCAATGACGATAAATCAGCAGTAAAGGCAAAATATGATGCACAGAAAATAGCTTTTGGCCCCATTATGTTTCAGGCTGCGTTGAGTATGAGAAATCTGGGGATCCTTGAAGCATTGCATAAAAACAGAAAAAAGGGACTTTCGATTGTAGAAACATCCAAAATATGCAAGCTTCCTTATTATGGAACTAAAGTTCTTCTTGAGGCTGGTATAAGCTTAGAAATGGTTCAAGTGCGCGATAAGCTGTTTTTCCTTACCAAAACAGGTTGGTTTGTTCTGAATGACCCTCTGACTGAAGTGAATATGGACTTTACACAGGATGTTAATTACCAGGGGTTTTTCCATTTGGAAAAATCCATCCGGAACGGAAAACCTGAAGGATTAAAAGAATTTGGAAAATGGGATACTATTTATGAAGGGCTTTCTGAATTGCCGCCAAAAACCCAGGAAAGCTGGTTTGCATTCGATCATTATTATTCCGATACGGCTTTCCCCGAATTGCTTGAAATTATTTTTAACAGCAAACCAAAACAAATTCTCGATGTTGGCGGTAACACAGGTAAATTCTCAATCCTCTGTGCAAAATCCGATCCTGATGTTCACATGACAATTCTTGATCTTCCTGGGCAATTGAAAAAGGCAGAACAAAAAATTGACGGTGAAAAACTTAAAAGCCGTATCGACTGTGTCCCTATGAACTTACTCAATCATTCCGAATCCTATCCTGAAGGATTTGATGCCGCCTGGATGAGTCAATTTCTGGATTGCTTTCCTCCCGACGATATTGTTCAACTACTTAAAAAGGCAAAAAGATCTTTAAATCGGAATGGTGTTGTATACATTCTTGAAACCTATTGGGACAAGCAAAAATATCCGGCATCCATGTATTCCCTGCATGCCACATCACTCTATTTTACCTGCCTGGCAAACGGAACAAGTCAGATGTATCATTCAAATGATATGTACCAGATGATTGAAGAAGCAGGGCTTAAAATAGAAAATGAATGGAATAACATTGGCATTAGTCATACTTTGATCAAATGCAGTTAATCTGATATGTTTGAGCAAACCGATATATTGGAATACATACCCCAGCGACCTCCTTTTGTTATGGTCGATAAGATCCTTTCAATAACCGATAATCAAACCCTAACCAGTTTTGGTATTCGGAAAGATAATCTCTTCTGTGAGGGAGGTGTCTTTTATGAAGCAGGGATGATTGAAAACATTGCTCAATCGGTTGCTGCAGGTGCAGGTTACCATATGAAACAAAAAAATACCGATCCGAAAACAGGATACATTGGATCCGTTAAAACATTGAAAGTTATTACCCGTCCAAAAGTTGGCAGTACAATAAATACTGCAGTAAAATTCATCACAACATTTGAAAATGCTTTGATTATTGAAGGCACAATATTTGATAAGGGAAAACCTGTTGCAACTTGTCAAATGAATATTTTTATTATTGATAATTTACTGAAAGATTGAATGTTATCTCTTCAGAATGAAAATCCGGATAAAACTATCCGGATTTTTTGTTTATTTTTTATACTGAATCTATATGACACTCTTTTCCAGGGGTACACACCTGTTCTTCACAACAACAATAACTTTGCGGCCGGTAGTTATAAAATCGATTTTATCTTATTGTAAATTCCCCCGACATTTCTGTTTTAGCCTGCATTATTCATAAAAATGAATAATGCAGGTTAGAAACACGAATTGATCGTAAATCTGAAATTTTTAAAAATTTGTAAGTAGCCTATAGCCTATAATGTTATTTTTGTGTCATGGGAGAAGAGATACTTCTTAAATCGACGACAGAAATCGAAGTTAGATTCCACGAACTTGATCCGTTGGGAATTGTATGGCACGGAAATTATATTAAATATTTTGAAATCGGACGTGAAGATTTCGGTGTAAAACACGGACTCTGTTATACTGATCTCAAAAGAGAAAGCATTGCAACGCCAGTGGTCTCAATTCAATGCGATTATAAAAGCTACGTGAGGTATGGGGAAAAATTAACGATTGAAACCAGTTTTGTTAATAATCCTGCAGCAAAAATAATTTTGAAATATAAGGTATTGCGTTCCGAAAATAAAAAACTGGCCGCAGAAGGCAAAACGGTCCAGGTATTCACAGATGTCGAAGGTAATCTGTTATTGATTCTCCCGGGGTTTATTGCAGAATGGAAAAGAAAATGGGGGTTGCTCGATTCATAATATGGCATATCTGACAAGTGACAATATTATCACCTCTTTGGGGAGCACAACACAGGAAGTTATTTCAATCATTGAAAAAGAAACTACGGGAATTGGTTACAACCATCCTTTCCAAAACTTTTCCAAAGCTCCATTATCCCTGGTAAACATGGAAAAAGTCAGGGATGAAATAACTCAGATCTTCGCCGGTATTAATTTCACAGGCTTTGAAAGTTTAGCATCTCTGTCATTACATCAGGCTATACAAAATTCTGATTTTGACCCTGGTTCACCACGATCACTTTTTATTCTGTCAACAACAAAAGGAAATATTGAGTTACTGAAACCAGATGAGAAACCCTCTGCCCAGATTCTTCTGCATAACACGGCAACAAAAATTGCAAGTCTATTCGGTTTTGTCAGTTCTCCCATTGTTGTCTGCAACGCTTGTATTTCAGGCGTACTTGCCCTGATCATAGCGAAGAGGTATATCGATAGTGGTAAATATGATCAGGTAGTGGTAACCGGTGCCGACATTGTTACTGAATTTGTGGTTGCAGGTTTTGAATCCTTCAAATCCATGAGTGAAACTCCATGCCGGCCCTTTGATGCAAACAGAGACGGATTATCGCTTGGTGAAGGTGCAGGGACAATTGTAGTAACGAAAGAAAAAAGACCAGACAGTATAAAACTCGTTCATGGAGCTTCAGCCAATGATGCCAATCATATTTCCGGTCCGTCGCGCACCGGAGAAGGACTTTACCTGGCAGCCAGTCATGCTTTGCAAGACAAGCGGCCAATCGATTTCATATCAGCACACGGCACAGCTACTTTGTACAACGACGATATGGAAAGCCATGCCATTAACAGACTGCATCTCAGTGATATCCCTGTCAATAGCTTTAAGGGTTATTTTGGTCACACATTAGGAGCTGCAGGAGTAATAGAAACCATATTGACAAAACATTCCATTCTCAATGGAATGCTTTACAAATCCCTTGGAACAGAAACTCCTGGAGTTGCTTCTCCTTTACATGTGGTTACAAAATCAATGAAAAAAACACTGAATTGCTGCCTGAAACTTTCATCAGGATTTGGAGGTTGTAATGCAGCCATTCTTCTTGAAAAAAATGAAGACTAAGAACCTATACATAATACGAAATGTTAGCATCGTAAACAACAAAGTGATTTACGATGGACGCGTTATATATTCAGACAATTCCAGTCCGGAATTCTCATCATTTAGCAAGGATTTATACAGAAGGCTCAACTGCGAGTATCCCAAATTCTTTAAAATGGATAAGCTGTGTAAGTTAACATTTCTTTCTACTGAATTCATTACCCGTGATATCGATTTAAGCTCCTGCAATCAGAACGAAACTGCTATAATCTTATCAAATTCAGGTTCTACTTTAGCCACGGATATAAATTTCACAAACACACTAAACAAAATTCCAAGTCCTGCAGTATTTGTATATACACTTCCAAACATTGCCATCGGGGAAATCTCCATTAGAAAGGAATGGAGAGGAGAAAATCTCTTTATGGTGGAAAAAAAATTTAATCCTGAAAATCTTTCAGATCAGGTTGTTATGTTGTTTTCTTCCTCTCAGACAGAGCTTTGTCTAACAGGATGGACGGATTATATTTCTTCATCAGATTATCATGTAAGTTTATGGCTGGTTGCAGAAAAAACAGAAATAAAAACCAGAAAATTTACGCCATTGCAGTTGTTGAACGAATTTTCATTTTGATGTCGGACAGTTTGAATAGAGAAATGACCAAATCCCAAGATAGTATAGAAAAGGATGTTTTGGTTACCGGTTTGGGGATCATTACATCCATAGGAAATAATCTGGGAGAATGTCTGGAGTCCCTGCGAGGGGATCAATCCGGCATACAAACCATTCATTCCCTGCAAACTGTCCATAAAAAGGATTTTGTAGCAGGAGAAGTTGCTTTTTCAAATAAAGATTTGAAGGAGCTTTTGAATATACCCGAAGAACTTCCCAGAACTACATTACTTGCATTAAAGGCAGCAAAAGAAACTCTTGAATCAGCAAAAATTAACGACATAACGGAAAGCAGAAACGGGATTATTCTGGGTACTACCGTAGGTGGGATGGACAAAACAGAACTTTTATATTTCCAGGGGAAACATCCGGATGAATTCATCTCAAGCCATCATTGTGGTTTTACAACCTCCTGCCTGGCCAGATTTTTTGGCATGGCTCACTATTCAAATACTATAAGCACAGCCTGTTCATCTGCCGCAAATGCTATTATGCTTGGCGCACGGATGATTCGGCACAATCTGCTTGATACCGTGTTGGTTGGAGGAAGTGATGCCCTGTCCCTTTTTACATTCAATGGATTTCGCTCTCTGATGATTTTGGATCGGGAGCCCTGCAAACCCTTTTCTGACAACCGGAAAGGACTCAACCTCGGTGAAGGAGCAGCTTTTCTGTTCATTGAATCTGCAGAATCAGCCAAGAGAAGAGGAGTAAACCCTATATGCAAAGTTGCAGGATACGGAAATTCCAATGATGCCTTTCATCAGACTGCTTCTTCCCCGGATGGCCGGGGCCCTTTCAAAGCAATGAGTACTGCTATCAAAACAGCCGGAATAAATGAACATGAAATTGATTACATTAATGTACATGGCACAGGTACCGACAATAATGACCTGACCGAAAGCATTGCCATGAAAAAAATATTCAAAAACAATATGCCTGATTTCAGTTCAACGAAATCATTTACCGGTCATTGCCTTGGAGCATCCGGTGCTGTTGAAGCTGTATTTTCAGCAACATCTATATTACATAATGAAGTATATAGCAATTTGCGATTTTCTAATCCTATTGAAGACACCATGTTGGTTCCGGTTACTAAATACTCCAGGAAAAAGATAAATCATGTATTATCAAACTCATTTGGATTTGGGGGTTGCGATACATCAATTGTATTTTCAAAATCAGAATAATCAGATGAAGGCATATATTATAAGCAGCAAAGTAATTTCACCTCAGAAAAGTTTTCATGCAGGGTTCTCATGGAACAATGTTTCTCCCCCTGCAAGATATATGTCGGCCATTGAACCAAATTATAAAGACTATTATCCTTCTATGAAATTGCGAAGAATGAGCAGAATAGCAAAGATGGGATTACTTTCGGCTACTGAATGCCTTAAAGAATCGGGCATTGAAAATCCGGGAGCAATTATTACAGCAACAGGTTGGGGCTGTTTGGAAGATACCTTTAAATTTTTGGATCAGATCATGGATAAAAAAGAACAAACCCTCTCTCCCTCCACATTTATCCAGTCAACACACAATACTGTCGGTGGCCAAATTGCTTTGACACTGGGGTGCCAGGAATACAACAGCGTGTATGTTAACCATACCTCATCATTCGAACACAGTTTAGTTGATGCTATTATGTTGTTGAATGAAAATACAAAAAATGTTCTTGTGGGAGGAATTGATGAACTCACTGAATTTGATTTTAAAATAAAAGAAAGAGTCGGATACTGGAAAACAGAAAATGAAATCTCTTTTTTACCGGATAGCACAACAAAGGGTACTATTGCGGGCGAAGGATCAGTATTTTTTTTGTTGGATAGTGAAACAAAGAATACTTGTTTTTCACAAATACGTGCTGCCTGGGTTGAATCCGGAGCGACAGCAAAAGATGTCCTAAACAGATTGCTCAGTGAAAAGGATTTACAAATTTCTGATATACAGCTGTCTATTACCGGAATAAATGGCGACAGCAAACGAAATAAAATATACAAAGATTTCCTGACTGAGAATCTGAATGGTTCACTGAATTGCTATTATAAACATCTTTGCGGTCAGTATGACACTTCCTCTTCATTTGCATTATGGCTGGCAAATGAGATAATGAAAGAACAAACCGTACCTGATTCGATAAAAATAAACAGAACTGATAAACTCACAGGAAACATAGAAAATATATTAATTTATCATTACTCAGAACCTAATGATCATGCGTTCATCCTGGTTTCAAAAGCCGATTTATAAAAGCCTGGATTTAATCACCATGCTTGTTGTTATTTCCGGTGCCATCCTGATATGTTTCACTCCGGCAGGATGGTATATTCTGTTGCCTGTTGTTCTATTCTGGATTGTATTTTCTGCTCTGGCTTCATACAATATCTCTTCGGGAGTGTATGTTTCGGCAGTATGCAGTATGCCGGTAAAAGAAAAAGTAGTATGCCTCACCTTTGATGACGGACCATGTGAAACCACAGAAGTACTGCTGGAATTGCTGAAGAGTCATAAGGCAAAAGCCACATTTTTTATGACCGGATCAAAAGCCTTAGAAATGGAGCCCATTGTTAAAATAATCAATCAAAGCGGTCATGAAATAGGGAATCACTCCTACCATCACAAATCATGGTTTCCATTGATGACAGTAAAAAAAATAAAAAGGGAGATAGGAAATACACAGGAAGTGATTCAAAAATTCACCGGTAAATCACCAGTTTATTTCCGGCCTCCCTTTGGTGTTACGAATCCATTGATTGCAAAAGCACTAAAATCATTTGACCTTATTACCATAGGCTGGTCTATCCGATCAATGGATACAACAAAAAGAAAACCCGAAATAATCATTAAAAAAATTCTGAATCAGATCAGGCCCGGAGATATTGTTCTTTTGCATGACACATCAGAACATATTAGATTCATATTAGAACAGGTTTTAGTATATTGCAGCCAGAAAAATTACAGGCCGGTAACCATTAGTGAATTGATAAAATCCAAAAATGATTAAATTACAATCATTCCGAGTATTCGTTTTGCTTTTCATGATACTCATTTGTACTCCTTTGCTCACATTCTCTCAAACGGATGACTTCAAAGCTTTGGAATCAGAAAATCATATCACTCAAAAAATCCGGGAATCTGCATCAAAAATAAAGTCTATTCAATGTGATTTCATGCAAACTAAAAAAATGCAGTATCTTGATTCTGATTTGAAATCATCCGGTAAATTCTGGTATGTTTATCCTGATAAAGTGCGGTGGGAATATCTTAAACCTTATGAATATGTTATTATTCTGGATCAGGATAAAATATCTCTTATAAGCAATAACTCTACCAACCAGTTTGAAGTTAAAAACAATGAAACATTCAATCAGATGAATGGATTAATTGTCAATGCTGTTAGTGGTAAAGTGTTTGATAATTCCGACTATAAAACAAAGACATATCAAAACAATGAGTTTTTTAAGGTTGAATTGCAGCCGGAGGTACCGGAAATAACACAAATGATTAAACAACTGGAATTGTATTTTGATAAAACCACATACACCATTATAAAGCTAAAAATCATTGAACCTAATTCTGATTATAGCCTGATCCATTTTTCAAATCAGAAATTGAATGAGTCAATCCTGGAAAATATTTTTATTCCTTAGCATATCTATTTGTCTTGCCGGATGCAAAACACCGTACAAATGCTTTGTTAGCTCCGAAGTAGAAAATTTCAACTTCGAACCTGTTATAAACTTGGTTGGCAATGAGCCAGTGCTTTACTCTTCTCAGTTTGAAATAATGAAGTATAAGTTTTCAGGATTGATAGCTTTCAGGCATATGCTTGAAGACGATGAAACCAGGATTGTATTTTTATCGGAAACAGGTATGAAGCTAATGGAGTTTAACTATAAAAACGATGAAATTTCAAATTCCTATTGCATTTCTTTTGTAAATCGAAAGCGCGTGATAATTTTCGTTAATAAATTTCTCCTTATGCTTATCAGCAAGCCGGATTGCAAAGACATCTGCTTAGAGAAGACGGATGAAAAAAGCGTCTGTTTTTGCAAGAATCATAGAATTAAACTAAAAACTGAAACCAGAGAAAATCATAAAATAAGCTTTTGTTTTTCAAAAGGAAATGGCATCGCTTGTGGAGTATATACTGATTCCGAGGAATTGCCCGAGACAATTGAAGTAAAAATGAGTCATAATACCAGGATTAATTTAAAGAAAGTAAACAATGCCTTTAAATGATCTGTTTACATACAAAATTCTAAAATCTGAGGCCGGTAATATCAGAGCAATGATAGATATTCATAGCAAACACAGATTATTCCATGGCCATTTTCCGGGCAAACCTGTCACACCAGGTGTCGCACTCGTAGAAATTACCAGGCTCATATTATCCGACTCAGTGAATAAAGATCTTATGCTAACGGAAGCTAAGGAAATAAAATTCATGGCATCAGTTGTTCCTCCCTATACCAAAAATCTTGTTCTCGAAATAAAATACCATGTTACAACGAAGGGCATAGCTGCAAACTGTGTATTATCAGGGAATAATCAGGTCTATACTAAAATAAGAGGTGTCTTCAGTGAAACCAAATAAAACAGATCCATTTGATCTCCAGAGATGTTGCGTCATTGTTCCTACCTACAACAATGCCGGAACGTTGAAAAATGTTTTGGATGGTATCCTTAAGTATACACATAACCTGATGGTTGTAAACGACGGATCAACGGATGAGACAAGAAGCATTTTGAATCAGTATACTGATATACATGTCATTGAAAACAAAGTAAATCAAGGGAAAGGCTATTCGTTGCGAAGAAGTTTTCGGGAAGCTGTAAACTCAGGATACGATTATGCCATTACCATAGATTCCGACGCACAACACAGTACGGATGATCTGCCAAAATTCTTGTCCGCTTTAGAGAAAAATCCGAATACCTTAATCATTGGGGCCAGAAATATGGATCAAAAAGGTATTCCGGGAAAAAGCAGTTTTGGACACAAATTCTCGAATTTCTGGTACCGTATAGAAACGGGGATCAAACTGCCTGATACTCAAACGGGTTATCGTTTGTATCCCTTGTTGAAACTTTCAGGAATGAAATTCTTAACAAAGAAATTTGAATTTGAGATTGAAGTTCTGGTCAGAGCTGCATGGAAAGGCATCCCGATAACAAGCATTCCTGTGAGCGTGCATTACCCCCCTGCCAATGAAAGGATATCGCATTTTCGCCCTTTCAAAGACTTTACAAGAATCAGCATCCTCAATACCATCCTGGTATTGCTTGCTATATTGATTTTCAGACCTATACTATATTTCAGGAATTTCAATCTGGAAAAATTTAAAAAACTGCTTGGCTCAGGCGAATCCAGTATGAAATTATCTCTTGCAACAGGCTTTGGTGTATTTATGGGTATCATCCCCATCTGGGGATTTCAAATGATCGCTGCCGCTTTTCTTGCACATCTTTTCAAACTGAACAAAGCCCTTGTTTTGGTTGCATCAAATATCAGCATCCCTCCAATGATGCCTATTATCATTTACCTCAGTTTTGTAATGGGGAGGTTATTTGTATCAAATCCTGTGCACATTGCTTTTGATAAAAACATAACTTTGGAAACTGCTAAAATAAGTTTCTTACAATATGTATATGGAAGTATCCCGCTGGCAGTTGCTGCAGGGATAATTGCTGCACTATTTACCTATATATTTTTATTTATCAGAAGGAAGGGAAGGAAGAATTAAATGTTTGCGGGAAAAGTGAAAAGGAAGCTATGGAACTCATTGTTAATATTAGCATTGATCGTATTCATTGCCGGAGGATTGTTTTATTCGATAAAAAGGATTCATTTCGAAGAAAGCATATCTTCAATACTGCCGGCAAACAAGAATAACAAGACTTTTGTTGAGGTATTGGACAGCGCCAAATTTTTTGACAGGATCGTTTTTCATATTTACCACCAGGATACAAATGTTGTTGAGCCGGAAGATCTTGTGTCATTGGCAAACGCATTAACAGACTCCATAAATCGAAATTTTATTCCTCAATTTTTACTGAAAATTGAAGGGAAGAGTAATACATTTTCTCAGAATGAATTCTTTGAAAATTTCCATAAAAATCTTCCTCTCTATTTGGAATTAGATGATTATAAAAAACTAGACAGCCTGATTCAATATGGGAATTTTGATCTTCTGGTAAGGGAATATCTTAAAATTTTAAATTCGCCGGCTGGATATATGGCTGCCCGATATATCTTCCGTGATCCTTTTGGTCTTGTAACCGATCAATTTCACAGGATGAAAGATTTACAGCTTGATGATAATCTTACGATATATCAGAATTACCTGGTGACAAAGGATAAAAAACACTTGTTGTTCTTTGTTACACCTGCAGATGCTAAAAATACCGGGAAAAATAGTGAATTCATTCATCATCTGGACAATATCATTTCAGAACTTGAATTGCAATACAAGCAGAATATCACCATCGATTATATTGGCTCACTTCCTGTTGCCACAGCAAATGCGCAGCGAATAAAAAAAGATGTGAGATTAACTGTTACCATTGCTCTGATCATTATTGTCATTCTGATCTATTACTTTTTCCGTAAGAAACACATATTGTTGTTGATTCTTCTTCCTGCGCTGTTTGGAGCAACCGTTGCTTTGATATATCTCAGTTTTAGTCATCAAAATTTATCTCTGATATCATTGGGAATCGGCTCGGTTATTCTTGGTATCACCGTAGACTATGCCCTGCATCTCATTGCACATCTGAAACATCAAAAGGATATCAGGCAAACCTTAAAAAAAGTATCCATCCCCATCATGATGAGCAGCATAACAACAGCCACTGCTTTTCTTTGCCTTATGCTTCTTTCTTCGCCTGCATTAAAACAATTGGGAGTATTTGCAGCCATTAGTGTCATTGCTGCTGCGCTGCTTACTGTACTTTTCCTGCCTGTAATCCTTTGGAAGAAAAACAATGAAGTAAAGCTGGAAAAATCAAATCTTATCGAAAAAATTGCCGGATATCAAAATAAAAATAAGAAAGTAATTTTTCTTATTTTAATCGGTGTAACAGTTGTATTGTACTTTTTTTCTAAGAAAGCTCAGTTTGAAAAAGATATAGAAAAAAACAACTATATGCCTCATCACCTGGAAGAGTCATTGAATAATCTTAACAAGATAAGTGAAGTATATCAAAAAAAGGTATACCTGCTTTCAAAGGGAGAAACTCTTGATGAAGCGCTTTATGAATTGGAACAAAAAACTCCCTTGTTAGCTGAATTGAAAAATTCAGGAAATATTGAAAACTACAATGGTATTTATTCACTTGTGTTTTCCACTGCAAAACAGCAGGAGAAAATTGAAAACTGGAATTCTTTCTGGACAGATGAGAGGAAATTACAATTAAAAACCAAACTCAATCGGGCAGCCATTAAACACCATGTGAAGAAAGAAGCTTTTGATGATTTCTATCGTTTACTGGATCAAAATTTTCAACCTGTTCCACCTTCCTTATTGTTCTCTTCTTTTTCAGCACTCATTCATGACTTTAACATTACAATTTCTGAAGGCCTTGTTATTCCGACCATCATTAGTATAAAAAATACACATCAGAAAGATGCTCTTGTTCAGGCTTTTGTTGGAGAAAAACAGTCCTCTATTCTTGACAGAAAGGATTTTTTCAATACGATTTTTGATATTATTGAGAAAGATTTCTCCAGACTTATAAAAATATCACTGATCTTGGTTTTTTTCATCATTTTAATTTTTCTTGGGCGTTTGGAAACAGCTGTCATCACGTTTCTGCCTATTCTTGTTAGCTGGATCTGGACTCTTGGAATTATGGGGATTACCGGTATTAAATTAAACTATTTTAATATCATTATCTGCACCCTTATATTTGGGCTTGGTGTTGACTATTCCATATTTGTCACCAAAGGATTGATTCACAAATACAGGTATGGAGGAGATGAATTACGATCTTTTAAGTCTTCCATTCTGATATCAGCTCTCACTACTTTGGCCGGACTGGGTGTATTGATCCTGGCAAAACATCCGGCATTAAGATCTATCGCTAACCTGGCAATTGTTGGTATAGTATCTGTGTTGGTCGTTTCTTTTACGCTTCAACCTATTTTATTTCATTTACTTACCTATACAAAAGGCGTAAAAAAACTGTTCCCTGTCAGTTTTATGAATATTTTATACAGTATATTTTTCTTTACATGCTTTACTCTTGGTTCATTAAGTCTGACCTTAAGTATTCCTTTTGTTGCTATTTTGCCCGTTAAGAAATCTCAAAAACAATACATTATCCGTTTCATAGCACACTTTTTTATTACATCATTTTTAAACGTACACCCCAATGTCAAGTTAGTAAAACAAGGCATTGACAAGAATTCTTTTAAAACTCCCTCCATTTTAATCTCAAATCATCAGTCGATGATTGATATTCTGATGTTCCTGTTATTGTCTCCCAACATTTTGATGCTGACAAAGGACTGGGTTTGGAACAACCCGGTATTTGGATGGGTGGTACGATTTTGCGGGCATATTCATATTTCCAAAGGCTATGATAATGTTTTGGAGGATATTAATAAACAAATAAATAACGGATGTTCCATTTTGGTATTTCCTGAAGGATCAAGATCAAAAAACGGGAAGATCGGGCGATTTCACAAAGGAGGTTTTTATATTGCACAAAAGTTGGGATTACCTGTTCAGACTATACTAATGCATGGTGCATGTGATGTACTGCAAAGAGATTCTTTTCTTATTAACCCCGGGCGAATCACGGTTAGAATGCTTTCTTCATTCAGGATTGACGATCAGGATGAGAGAGCCTATTCTCATTCTTCGAAACAAATCTGTAAATATATGAGAAATGCATACCGGGAATTAGATTCTGAAGTATCTACTCCGGAATTTTTCAGGTATCGAATTGCTGCTAATTATATTTATAAAGGCCCTGTTCTTGAAAACTACATAAAAATAAAACTCCGGATTGAAGAATTTTATAAACTATTTCATTCCATTGTACCTGTTCATGCTGTAATAACAGATATAGGTACAGGATTTGGAACTATGGCATTTACATTAAGCCTGTGCAGCCAGGAAAGAAAAATTATTGCCATTGACTATGATGAGAGCAAAATATTGACAGCAAAAAACTGTGAATTGGCCGACCATTGCGACATTCAATTTGAGACTGCAGATGCACTTGATTATCATTATACATCATCAGATGTATTTTTAATAAGTGATATGCTGCATTATTTAAAACCGGAAGATCAGAAGAGTCTGTTATGCAAATGTATTTCGAAATTGAATGATCATGGGAAAATAATCATTCGTGATGGAGATATTTCTCTTAAAACACGTCATCTTGGTACTCAACTTAGTGAATTTTTATCAACTCACATTGGTTTTAACAAAACAAAAAACAAGCTTAGCTTTGTCTCAAGAGAATTTATTGAACACATAGCTTTTCAAAATAATCTGAATGTCCGGATCATTGATAAAACGAAGTTTACATCAAACCTGATTTACATTTTGCAAAGAAAAAAGAATGAAAAAGAAGTTTGATATAGTTATTATTGGCAGTGGCCTGGGTGGATTGATCACCGGAAATATCTTAAGCAGAAAAGGATTTAAAGTGGCAATCCTTGAAAAAAATGCTTATCCTGGAGGGTGCATGCAATCATTTGTTAAAGATGGCGTTACATTCGATACGGGGATACATTATGTTGGAGGCCTGAGGAAAGGACAAACTTTAAACAAATTATTCAGCTACCTCAATATACTTTCCGATTTGAATATCAGAGAATTGGATGCTGAGGGATTTGACCGCTTCCTTATTGGCGATAAAGAATTTGTATATCCATCAGGATACTCAAATTTTCAGAAGAAAATGGAATCCTACTTTCCCCGTGAAAAGAAAGCTATTGCAACCTACATTCAGAAAATAAGGAGTATAGCTGATTCCGTTTCACTTTACAACCTGAAACCTACTCATTTTAATTCGCAAAATTTCTACGACAAATTCACTCTTGGAAATGCCTGGGATTTCATACAATCTATCACGCAGGATACTACTCTCCAAAATTTACTGGCAGCACAGAATCCTCTTTATGCAGGCAAACCTGAATCAACCTTTTTATTTGTTCATGCACTTATAACCAATCATTACATTGAGGGTGTATGGCGTTTTGTTGACGGCAGCAACCAATTGGCAAAAGCACTGGTCAAAAACTTTCATAAATCGGGCGGTGAAATATTTTATAAGATGGAAGCTGCAAAATTTGTATTTTCCAACGATACCATTCAAAGTGTGGTTGCTGGTGAAGATCAGGAGTTTATTGGCGATAGATTTATCTCTGCGATTCACCCCTATCAGACTATGGAAATGATTGAACCCGGAAGTATCAGAAAATCGTATCGCAAGCGATTACAAAATTTAAGGAATACTACTTCGATGTTCAGCTTGTACATTGTGCTTAAAGAGGGGACATTCCCCCATATGAACTACAATTATTACACCTATCCCAATGGCAATGTCTGGGGATTGTCTTATTACGATGAAAAAAAATTTCCACAAAACCTGAATATTTTTCCTTTGGCTGATTCCATAGATAAAAAATATACAAGAGGTATTTCTGTTCTGGCCTTTATGGATTACAACGAAGTGAGCAAATGGGAAAATACGAAAGTTGAAAAGAGAGGTGAAGAATATGAAGCTTTCAAAGAATTAAAGTCACAAAAAATACTCACTGAACTTGAAACTATTTATCCGGGTATACGAAAAAAAATTACATCCTATACTTCTTCAACACCTCTTACCTTGAAGGATTACACCGGCACACACCGGGGGGCCGTTTATGGTATTGAAAGAGATTACCGGAATCCGAACAATTCATTACTGTTTCCAAAAACCAAAGTATCAAATCTTTATCTTACGGGACAAAACCTGAGTTTACATGGTATGATGGGTGTGTCTATGGGCGCATTGTTAACCTGCTCTGAGTTTATGGATTTAAATGAACTTATTGAAGAGATAAACCATGCTTAGAAGGATTCTGAAAATATTGCTCGTTCTGTTTCTTTCCATTTTGGGAATACTGATTCTCCTTTTTGTCCTATTGTTTGCCGGAATCAAGCCATCACCTCCCGACCCCCCTACGGACAAGGAAAGTTTATATTATAACAGAGTCCCAACAGAGATTGATAGTGGATTGTATGTGCTGGATAATAACTGGTTAAGACAAAACAGATACGGAATGTGGGAAATGTATGTTGAAGGTGATGCTTTTGACAGAGGTGTTGCGACAGGCAAGTTATCCGAACAACTTGTTCAGCAGCAGGAAGAAGTATTTGTATCACAGATACAAAAAATACTGCCATCGAAGCATTACCAGCGTTTTCTGCTAACAACAATAGCCTGGTTAAACAGAAAACTTGCCAGGAATATTTCTCTGGAATACCTGGAAGAAATATATGGCATTTCTTTATCCGCTTCACATAAATACGATGAATTCGGACCGGGGTATTTACGACTTTTAAATTACCATGCAGCACATGACATTGGCCATGCAATGCAGAGTTATTACCTGGTTGGTTGCAGCTCATTTGCTGCATGGAATGAGAACACACAAGATTCAACACTCATTGTAGGTCGTAATTTCGATTTTTATTTCGGGGATGGATTTGCAAAGAATAAAATAGTGGAATTTGTCTCACCCGATTCAGGTTACAATTTTGCTTTTATTACCTGGGGTGGTATGATTGGTGTTGTTTCGGGTATGAATGATCAGGGGCTCACCCTTACTATAAATGCCGGTACCATGCAAATTTCATCGCAGTCTTCAACACCTGTCACCCTTGTTGCCAGGGAAGTGCTGCAATATTCTGACAACATTAAGAAGGCTGTTGAAATTATTCAAAGCAGAGATATTATGGTATCTGAATCTTTCCTGATCAGCTCGGCAAAGGATAAAAAAGCCGTCATCATTGAAAAAAAACCCGGATCTCTGGATTTAGTACAGCCAGATTCATCCTTAATTGTATGTACAAATCATTTTCAGGGTAAGAATTTTTCCGGATTTAAAGATAATATAGACAACAGGAAAAATAATGCTACCGGATACAGGTACAAACGTTTGAATGAATTAATAGCCCGGCAGAATATCCTTGATCCCGAATCTGTCGCAGAAATATTACGTGATAAACAGGGCCTTCATGATGTTTCCATTGGTTACGGAAATGAAAAAGCACTGAATCAGCTTCTGGCTCATCATTCGATAATTTTTGAACCGGAAAAACTTATCATCAGGATTTCAAACTCACCCAATGTGATGGGAGCATATCTTGCTTACGACCTGAAAAAAATATTTTCAAAAGAAAATTTTATGTCAGAAAATCTGCCCGTAGATGAAATAGATCTTTCCATTCCTGTGGATTCATTTATCTTTAGTTTGGAATATGAGCATTACCTGCAATTCAAATCACTATCCGACAGCATTAGATCATCCATTGAAAAAGAGGAAGAACTATCTGAAAAAATCCTGATCTATTATCAAACACTAAATCCGGAATATTATGAGGCCTATCTTAACCTGGGAGATTACTATTTTAGCAAGAAAAATTATATAAAAGCTAAAAAATTTTATATGCTTAGTACTACAAAAGAATACAATAGTAATTCTGTAGCGGATTATCTTGAAGAACAAATTGAAAAATGTAAATAACCAGTTTTCGTCATGTCAGACAAATATTATCCGGATATTGAAAAAAAATCTCTCGGGGAAATTAAAATTTTTCAGGAGAAACTCATGAAAAAGCAACTTCAGTATGTTGCATCTCATTCTCCCTTTTATCGTAAAATGCTTAAACGAGAAAAAATTGATGTAGAAAAAATCAAGACTCTAGAAGACTTAAGCAGGATACCTTTAACCAGCAAAGATGATTTGAATAAATACAATGATGATTTTATATGTGTGCCAAAGGATCAGATCATTGATTACATTACCACTTCAGGAACACTGGGTGATCCTGTTACCTTTGTTTTGACTGATGGTGATCTTGACAGACTGGCATATAATGAGGCCATATCTTTTGTTTGTTCAGACTGTTCGGGTAAGGATATTTTTCAACTCACAACGACCATTGATAAGCGATTCATGGCAGGACTTGCCTATTTTATGGGAGCACGAAAACTTGGTGCAGGGATTGTCAGAGTGGGCGCCGGCATCCCTGAACTGCAATGGGACACCATTATGCGGGTTCACCCTACCACGCTGATCGCTGTTCCTTCTTTCATACTCAAGTTGGTGGACTATGCTGTAAACAATGGTATCGACTACCGGACCTCATCGGTCAAAAAAGCCATTTGCATTGGCGAACCTCTGAGAAAACAAGATCTGGGCTTAAGTACTCTGGCTGAAAAAATAAAGGAAAAGTGGAATTTGAAATTGTATTCAACCTATGCATCCACAGAAATGTCGACAGCTTTTGCAGAGTGTAAAGCAGGCCGGGGAGGCCATCACCACCCCGAACTGATCATTGCGGAATTTATTGACGAAGATGGAAAGACTGTTAAAGAAGGTGAACCCGGAGAGGTTGTGATCACTACCCTTGGCGTAAAAGGTATGCCTTTGTTGCGTTTTAAAACCGGAGACATCTGCCATCATTATACCTCTCCCTGTTCCTGTGGACGAACAACCATGCGGTTGGGACCCGTTCTGGGACGAAGAAAACAGATGATAAAATTCAAAGGGACTACTGTTTACCCCCCGTCTTTATATGATATTTTAGATGATATCAATGAGATCAACAACTATATTGTTGAAGCATATACCAACAATATAGGTACGGACGAAATACTCATCAAAGCTTATTGCATTGATCATTCTGACGGGCTGGAAAAAAAGATCAAAGATCATTTCAGGGCTAAACTGCGGGTATCACCCTCGGTTGATTTCCACACAAATGAAGAAATTGAAAAATTGAAATTCCAGGGCAATTCAAGGAAACCCGTCATCTTTCATGACAAACGAAAGAATTAGGTTAATAATTCAATCCTTCGAGCTCTGACAGGATCTTAAGGGCTTCTTCCCGCGTATTACCGCAAACTGAAGGTTCTGCCTTAAAGTCTTTGCATACCTGGGGGCGTTCATCTGAATAAAATATGTCACACCTATAATCGTGGGTGAGATGAATACATCTTACTCCAGCGGGTTTACCGGCAGGCATGCCGGGAATAGATGATGATATGGATGGTATTATACAGCAAGCGCCACAACCGGTTCTGCATTTCATTTGTGCTGATTTAATAATTTATTGTTTACAGTAAAATTAAAATGCCCGGCGTTCCGGGCAAGTTATAGCATGTAAAATATTTTCCTGATCGAATCGCTGCCTAAATGCTGCCGATTGCAATTTTCACCTGTTATAGGATCGCTGATTCTGACTAGGTTTGTTAATTCTTGTACGGGCTTTTTTCACAACAATGATACTGCCTTCGAATTCAATACCATCCAAATCGTTGATTGCTTCAGAAGCTTCCTGATCGTTTGACATCTCTACAAAGCCAAAACATTTTGAGTGGCCTGTCTCACGATCAAAAATAAGCTTTGTGGAATTTACCTCCCCATACTCCTGAAACAGAGAATTCAAAGATTCATTCGTCGTTTTAGGATCAAGTTTTGCAATAAAAATGTTCATAAAAATGATTAATAAAATTATAATGATTTACAAATCAGCCGGAATGGAGAACACTGAAATCATAAGATTTGAGGCACGGACAATCATAGCAAATTAACAATAAAAAACTTTACAATAGTACAATTATAAATAGAATTAATGGCATAATTCTTAAGATCTGTGCCATAACAGATCTTTAAAAATTTACTGCATTTTCGGAATACCAATCAAGAAATTCTTCATCAGTTATTACCTTGTCTCCAAATTTTTCATCAAACAATTCTTTGGCTTCCATGGGAATAAATTCCCTCTCGATGCAATTGTTAAAAGAGTTTCTGACAGGAATATAATATCCTTCTAATCCAAGTTTACTGTATAGTTTGTAGTAGTTTCGTTCCTTTTTCATTGCAAGATTGGGTTGATAATAATTTAAGCAGCTACTTTATTAAAAACTTTCTGAATAATTTCTTTGTGAGATTCCCAAAAGCTAGTTTGCAACCAGGTTTGTAATTTTTGAGCATCATTCGTTTCAAGCCATTTGATTGATTTTAACAGCTCCTTTTCGAACAATAGTTTATCATGCATAACATTTTGAAGAATCATTTTTTGATGATCAAGCATTTTGATTTCTGACATTGTAAAGATTCGGTTTTAGTGTGTCAAATAAAAATCTATTTACTTTAACTTATAAACTGCTTTCAAGGTTTCAAATAATGTCTGGAATTTGATAAGTATTTAACCTAAAAAATGCTGTTCACTTTTAACCATTAAGTTAACGAAAAAAAATGACTGTTTATTTCAAATTTATACTACTTATTGCATTCTTTCCTGTAACTTTATTTTATCATTATTTCTTCTGTCAGCCTGAAAGTTAATTCCCGTATATTTCAATTTCCGTAAAGTTCAGCGAACCAAAAACACCAAAGCCGCTTTCAAGGGTACTGAATGTTGTTCTGTATTTATTGAAATTGAGCGAAGTATTTGAATTGGCATAGTAGGTGGCCAGTTTGTTATCGTAGCTGAATATTTTTACCCTTAAGAAAAGAGGAATATCAGGCAGGCTAATGCTGATTTGAGTATCTGCCGTATCCACCGGAACATATCTGGCTGCCTGCATACTGTATGATTCCGTAATCAGGTATATATCCATCATCTTAATCAAGGTATCTTTCAATATGGTAAACTCTAATATACCTTCATTGATATTCATGGAATTGTCTTCTATTTCAGGTTTTGAAGGTATTATGGTTTCACCGGATGCAAGGGGGAAATCAGGGTGATCGCAGATCAATCGGAACCTTTGTCCTGCTTCAGGGTGAAATGCTTCTGATGTTCTGTACAATGTATCGGTAAACAATGAATCGGAAGGCATGAATGGAAAATAAACAGTATCCACCACCACATCATTCTCTATCCGGTATGCAGAAACAAACACATTGCGAATAATACTCACGCTGTCTATTTTAAGAACCGGCCAGTTTTGTTGCACAAATACGAAGGATTTATTGTAATCCCCTCTGAAGTCAGGCCTTAATAACCCGAATATATTCAATCCCTCTTCAAAAGTATTTATGGTAATTTCCGGTTGTTGATTCATGCCAAGATAATAGTCGCCTGCTTCTTCGCATGAATACAAGATAAATAAGGCAACCGGTACTATAAAAATATACAAAAACCTGTTTCTTTTCATTTCTAAAATTTAATGGTATAACTTAATCCTACCGAAGGCAAATAATTGGTCCCCAAAGGCAAATATTTTCCTTCCCACCTGCTCACACCTGAAATGGGAATATAATAATCTACATTTCTGCGAAAAAAAGTCAGATTGCGAATGGTAATAGTCAGGTACGATTCCGTTGTATTGAATTTATCCGATATGTATTTGCCAAAGCCTGACCTCAATCTTTTGCGTATGCTCATATCCAGATTGATCAATGCAGGCATTATGGCCGTGTTTTTTGCATTGGATATCCACACAGGAAAGAAACTCATTTCTTCTTTTTGCGGATCATAATAGAAGTAATTTTGTGTGATCTGTTCAATGCTACTGTAAGTTCCCGACAAATAGGTGAATGATACATTGTATTCAAATGTTTTTGTTATGGCATAATTTGCAACCAGTTTTACTGTGTGTCTCCGGTTATAATCGTAGGGATATTCCACTCCATTATTCAGTTGGGAATATTGCCGGTTTGCCCATGCCAGACTATAGCTGAACCAACCTGATAAATTTTTGATTGCCCCGCGTAACATGAGCTCTGCTCCATAGGCCTCTCCCCTTCCCTGCTGCAATTTATCCGAAAGGGTCAGTACCTTGTTTTCGGTCTGATTGATATCGAAGGTGTACACTCTTTCCATGTCTTTGTAATATACATCGAGTGAAAGAACAGACCTGGGATTCAGTCGTTTTTCCAGTCCGGCAATATAATGTATTGACTTGCTGGGTTTATAAAGATTGAGCGGAAAGTAATAATCTACTGACTGATTCATTTCCACCTCATTGGTATTCATGCTGACTACATATTGGTAGTATGTTCCCCATGCAGCTTTCAACCTGAATTCTGCCGGCAATAAAACAACAGCATTAATTCGTGGCTCATAATACCATTTGTTCCGATCGTATTTTGTAAACCGTATTCCGGGTCGGACAATCAGTGGCCCCGCCTGCAACTTGTCTTCGGCGAAAAAGGACCATTGCACGGGAGTTCTTTTTAAATTTCCCTGATCAATTTCATTGATCTGTGCAGAATTCTCAAAATAATACCGGTTAAATTCCACTCCCAACCGTACTGTACTGAAATTTACCAAACGTATATTCACCAAAGATTTTGCAGACAGATCACTTATCCGGTTTGTAAAATCAGAACTGGCCTTTAATTGAAAGTTTAAAGTATCCATATCTTCATTTTCGACCTGAAACCTGAAATCCGTAGCCGAATAATTTTCCGAATTGTGAGCGGAATAATATGCCTGTGTTCTGATATAAATACGGGGAGTAAGGATCCATTTATGAATGAGCGTGGCAGCCCTGTTTACCCACTTATTTTCCCGTTTCAGGTTCACATCATCGTAAAAGTCAACATCCATCATATTACCAACATATTTGTAAAAGGTGTTGAAATTTCTATCCATTCGGTCCCTTGACTGGAAGTACTTTAAAGAAATCCGATTGCGGGGATTCATGCGATAGGTGTACGATACGTTAAAATCATAAAAATAGCACCTGCTCTGCATAATGAATTGTGAGACAATATCATAAAAATATCGGCCGGCTAGCATGGCCGAGCCTTTTTCTCCAACCGGGAACTCAAGAAAAACTTTTGAGTGGAATGTACTGGGTTCAATCTCGCCGTGCAATTCAGAGCTGTTCCCGTCTTTTGTCGAAATATACATCACCGAAGAGTTCCTGCCTCCATATTCAGCGCCAAAACCTCCTGTCAGAAGGTCCGTTGATTTGATAATCTGTGTATTAAAAATACCTGAATTAATGCTGGAATGATAGGGATTGTAAATCATTACACCATCCAGAAGTACGGCATTTTCGCCAGGCTCTCCACCCCTTACGGTGAATAGTGGTGAGAAAGGTTCTGTCCGATCAATGCCAGGCAGGTATTTTATTGCTGCAAACACATCATTTCCCGCTGTAGGTATCGATCTAATGGCCTTTGCAGAAAGCTCGATCATGCTGGTTTCAACTTCCCTGTCACCTGCTTTATCCGGGCGGGCAGCGATGATGGATACTTCTTCAACACTTAGTATTTTTGGATTCAGAAGAATATCAGGTAAAACAATGCTTTTATTCTTTATCTCAAACTTCAGCTCTATAGCTTCGTAGCCTATATGTGAAATGATCAGTATATGCTTTCCCGATGTTAGCCCGGCAAATTGAAAAAAACCATATATATTGGATACCACTCCGACAGGAGTACCCTTTTGTTGAATGCTGGCGCCAATAAGAGTTTCTTTTGTTTCCGTGTCGATAATGTATCCCGATACGGCAAATTTCTGCGCTTCCAGAACATCACTCCGGATGAGCAAAAAAATAATCAGGACTATATTGAGTATGTTTATCTTCAATTGCTTCGTTGTGTTTACAATTTCAATCCAATTCCAAGAAATGTACCGATTTGAAATGTTGGTATTTTATCAATTACATAGAGCAGATTTTCTGCTAATCCAATCCTGAAAAACATTCCTTTTGAATTTAAGGGATTATACTGAATGCTTTGAATCGATGACAATTCAAAATCCACAATCTGATATAACTTAACATTGTTTTCATCCACATCTTTCCACTTGCAAAAGCCAATCAGAAGGTTCAGGTCTATATCAAACAACAAATTTTCACTTTTTCTGAGGTAATAATGTTCCGTTTTCCTGCCAATAGCAAAAGATTCATAGTCCGCATTGTTATTGTATCTGACAATTCCTGCCCAGTAATGGTTTTTCGATCTGGTTTCGGGCCTGCTGAAATAAATCTCCCCCTGAAATCCCCACCAGTCCAATCCGGCAAATAAGCCGGTTGCAGCATTCAGATAAAGTGATTTTACTTTTGCACCCGGAATAAAATTGCTGTAAGATTCCACTTCTTTCCCCGATAAAATGGTATTCACAGCCATCAGATCAAGTTTGAAATCCGTATACCATTTACCAAGCAGATTCTCTGTTTCTTCTGTCAGTGTTTCCTTCCTTGCTCTACGATGATACAAAGTATTGTAATAAAATGTTCCGCGATGAATCAACGTATCATCCCTATTCTCATAAAGGGAAAGATCAGCATACAAATACGTTGTGGAAGACAATCGTCCCTTCTTTTTCTCTATTTCAAATTTCTGAATCTCAAGATGATATTCAGGTGCCCCGGCTGATGAAGAAAGAATATTTCTTCCCACTTCCCCGGCGAGTGGCTTGCTTGTATAGACTTCCTGATCAACAGGAATCAATAAGAACTTCTTTTTTATCCCATACCTGACAAAACAGGGATTTTCACTCCGACTGTCAGTGATATCGGAAATGATAATGTTCTGAAGCTGAATTATGGAATCAGCCCGGAAATCAACGTATATTGTATCGGGCAAAAGTCTTTGTCCCTCAACTGTCAGGCAAACACATAAAAAAAGAAAACCAGGAATCAGGGTATTGTGCTTTCTGTTTCTCTTATATAGGTTTGGAATCATTATTCTTTCTGGAAAAATATTATTTGACAGTACTGAATTTACCTATGATCTTTATAATAGTAATTATTAAATGTGCAACACTGCCAGAAAAATTTTAACATTCCGCAATTTCAGGAATTATGTTATAAAAATCAAGAAATAGCAGTCAACAAATAATTATTCTTAGGATACCTTAATCCCATGGCATATAATTTCGGCCAACAGGGAAACTGAAGAAGTGACAAAAATACCGTTTATGACTGAGGCTTGATATACAAACAAGAGTATAATAGTGTTTGATGCAATGAAAG
>CAYQDZ010000001.1:39035-54363 GCA_964416375.1 uncultured Bacteroidales bacterium | reverse complement strand
CTCCTTAGTAGTATCACATTTTTTAGATTCACTAAATATAAAACATAAAATAATCCATGTCAAGAAAAACGTGATTTTTTTTCTAAACTGTTTTATCTGGTTGTAAATTAATGCATTAAGCTTTCAATTTCATCTGCTTTAAGGGGGATATCTTTCATAAGATCAACATTCCCGTCTTTCGTGATCAGGATATCGTTTTCAACTCGGATACCAATACCCTCTTTGGCAAGGTATATACCGGGCTCACAAGTGAGTACCATACCGGGTTGAAATGTTGTGTCTTTGCTTCCCGGGTCATGCACATCAAGCCCTAAAAAATGCGAAGTGCCATGCATATAATATTCGAACCACAGGCCATTCTCTCCCTTATGCCTTTTCACATCATCTTTTGAATAGAGCCCCAGTTTCATGTGTTCTTCTTCCCACATTTTACAAACCTTCGTATGAAATGAGTTAATGGTGGTATTTGAAATCATAAGAGATCGTGCATAATTGAAAACCCTGAGCGTGGCATCGTAAATTTCTCGCTGGCGCTTGCTGAATTTTCCATCAGAAGGTATTGTCCTGGAAAGATCTGCAGAATAATTAGCATATTCGGCTCCAAAATCCATTAGTATAATTTCACCCTTTTTACAGGGGTTATTGTTTTCGGTATAATGAAGTACACAGGCATTTTTACCACTTGCAATGATTGGTTCGTAGGCATGACCTGAAGCGCCATTACGAATAAATTCATGCCCGATGATTGCTTCTATCTCATATTCCATCATTCCGTGTTTTACCTCAGCAAGCAATTTTTGAAACGCATCTCCTGTAATTCTTATGGCTTCTTTTATCAGGCCGATCTCCGTTTCAGATTTAATAAGCCGCAATTCCTGCATAAGAGGAGCTAATCTTTCAAACTGATGCAGGGGATATTTATTTTTTAATTGGTTTGCAAAATCGCTATCGCGTGATGCAATCTCCGGCATGAATTTCGGTAGCTCGGGAACATTAAAATAAAAGTGTTTTGCATCGCAAGTTAAGCTATGGAACACACTTTCAAAATCATCTATCAGTTTGATTGTGACAATTCCTGAGATACCATTAGCTTCTTCCGTTGTAAGTTTATGGCCTTCCCAGGTTTCCAGTAATTTGTTGCTTCGAAGAATAAAAAGCACCTCTTTCAGTTCCTTTGTTGAGGCATCGGGGGCAAGCAGCAGAATGGATTTTTCCTGTTCAATCCCTGTCAGGTAAAAGAAATCAGAATTTTGCCGGTACGGGTGGTATTGATCTCCATTTCTTGGCATCTGGTAATTGGCAAAGAATAGCGCAATTGACCCTGGTTTAAGTTTTTTGGAAAGTCTTTTCCGGTTTGTCACAAAAAACTTTTCATCAATAGGATTGTATCTCATAATAAAACAAGTTTATCGAATTAATTTAGTGAATTTAATTATTGATGATGGAAATCAGTAATTTTTATGGCAATCATTTGCTAGATTTACTTTACAAAATGTTTTATAACGAGAGATAGTTAACTATTAAGCGGGCAGTGGATAATATTTTAATAAATTCCCTTCATAATGAGCAATCTTTTTAATTCATCCATAGGTAAAAAGCTTGTCATGTCTCTTGCTGGACTTTTCCTGGCGGTTTTTTTGGTAGTGCACCTGGTGATTAACCTTCTTGTATTGTCAGACTCCCCTGAAGCGTTTAATCGGGCTGCACACTTTATGGGAACAAATGTTATCATCAAAGTGATGGAAATTACACTCTTTGGAGGGTTTTTGCTGCATATCATTTATGCCTGTATCGTTTCTATTCAAAACTGGATCGCAAAACCTAAAGGATATAAGAAAACCAACCATTCACAAACATCTTTTTTTTCAAAATATATGGTTCATACATCTGTTGTACTAAGCATTTTTCTTGTGCTTCATTTGCTTGATTTTTATATCAAATCAAAATTTTTCGGAGAGATCGGAGAGGTGCATTACGATGGAAAAACTGTTTATGATCTGGCATCTCTTGTTATTGCCCGTTTTCAGATGAAATGGGTGGTATGGGTTTATCTGATAGCTCTTTTGGGATTGGGCTTCCATTTACATCATGGATTTCAATCCGCTTTTCAGACTTTAGGAATGAATCATCCTTTTTACACACCGGTAATTAAAACTACCGGAATTATTTATACAATAGTGATTACAGTTGGTTTTATGATAATACCTGTTCTTGTTTATTACTTAAAGTAGAATTGTAACCGAAAACTAATATGGCTATTCTTGATTCGAAAACACCTGATGGACCCCTGGCGGATAAATGGTCAAACTACAAAGCCAGCCAAAAACTAGTAAATCCTGCCAACAAAAGAAAACTTGATATCATTGTTGTGGGTACAGGTCTGGCCGGAGCTTCAACCTCTGCGGCGCTGGGCGAAATGGGATTCAATGTAAAAGCCTTTTGTTATCAGGATAGTCCACGCCGTGCACATAGCATTTCTGCACAGGGCGGCATAAACGCTGCAAAAAATTATCAGAACGACGGCGACAGCATTTACAGATTGTTCTATGATACCATTAAGGGAGGAGACTACCGCTCGAGAGAAGCCAATGTATACAGGTTGGCAGAGGTGAGTAATCTGATCATTGATCAATGCGTGGCACAGGGGGTTCCCTTTGCCAGAGAATATGGTGGATTGTTGGATAACCGTTCTTTTGGGGGAGCACAAGTATCTCGCACCTTTTACGCTCGGGGTCAAACAGGACAGCAACTTTTGCTTGGGGCATACAGTGCATTGATGCGTCAGGTAAGCAAGGGTTCGGTAAAGATCTATCCGCGTCATGAAATGCTTGATGTAGTGATTGTTGAAGGCAAAGCCAGAGGGATTATTACACGAAATTTGATTACAGGGCAAATTGAACGGCATTTTGCACATGCAGTGGTTATTGGAAGTGGGGGTTACGGAAATGCATTTTTCCTTTCAACCTATGCTATGGGATCAAATGGAAGCGCCATCTGGCAGATTTATAAAAAAGGGGCATTTTTTGCAAATCCTTCTTTTGTCCAGATACACCCGACTTGTATTCCAGTGCATGGCGATTTTCAATCGAAATTGACCTTAATGAGTGAAAGTTTACGTAACGATGGTCGCATTTGGGTGCCCAAAAGAAAAGAGGATGCTGAAGCGATACGCAATAAGAAATTGAAGCCTATTGATATAAATGAAGAAGCCCGGGATTACTATCTTGAAAGAAGGTATCCGGCTTTCGGAAATCTTGTGCCTCGTGATGTGGCATCACGGGCTGCAAAAGAACGTTGTGATGCAGGTTTTGGTGTGGGTTCGGGCTTGGCTGTTTACCTTGATTTTTCGGATGCTATAAAACGTTTGGGCAAAGATGTTGTGGAACAGCGTTATGGGAATTTGTTCCAGATGTATGAAAAGATAAATGATGAAAATCCTTACGAAACACCCATGATGATATATCCGGCCATACACTATACCATGGGCGGCACCTGGGTAGATTATGAATTGATGACAACGATTCCGGGCCTTTTTGCTATAGGTGAAGCAAATTTCTCTGATCATGGAGCCAATCGCCTTGGTGCTTCTGCACTGATGCAGGGTTTGGCTGACGGGTACTTTGTTCTGCCTTATACCATTCAGAATTATCTTGCTGACGATATATTGACACCGCGAATGAGTACAGATCTACCTGCATATGTTGAAGCAGAAGATGCCGTAAATTCTCACATTGACAAATTAATGAGTATTCGTGGCGATGAATCGGTAGATAGCTTTCATAAGAGATTCGGCTTGAAATTATGGGAAACAGTTGGTATGGTACGCAACAAAAAAGATTTGGAAAAATCTGTTGAGGATTTCAAACAAATGCGTGAAGACTTCTGGAAAAAAATTCGGATTCCTGGTGATAAAAACAGTTTAAATCCTGAACTGGAAAAGGCTGGAAGGGTAGCCGATTTTATAGAAATCGGAGAGCTTATGGCAAGAGATGCCTTGAATCGTGAAGAATCATGCGGAGGCCATTACCGGGAAGAATATCAAACCGAAGAGGGAGAAGCTCTGCGTAACGACAAGAACTATATGTATGTTGCTTCATGGGAATACAAAGGAAAGGATAAAGCCCCCATATTGCATAAGGAAACCTTAAACTACGAGGACATTAAAGTACAGATAAGGAATTACAAAAAGTAGAATCATTAATCAATCAGAAGATGGATTTTATACTTAAAATATGGAGACAGGAAAATGCTTCTGCAAAAGGAAGATTTGAACATTACAAAATAACCGATATATCACCTGACTCCTCATTTTTGGAGATGCTGGATATTTTAAACCAGCAATTGATAGATAAATTTGCGATGCCTGTGTGTTTCGATCATGATTGCAGAGAGGGCATCTGCGGGATCTGTGGTCTCTATATTAACGGAAGGCCTCATGGTCCTGATGAGGCAATTACAACCTGTCAATTGCATATGCGTAAGTTTAAAGATGGTGATACCATTGTAATTGAACCCTGGAGAGCCAAACCTTTTCCGGTAATAAAAGATCTGGTCGTTGACAGATCAGCTTTTGATAAGATTATAGAAGCCGGAGGATATATATCAGTGAATACAGGAGGTGCCCCGGATGCAAATGCAATACCGGTACCAAAGAAAAATGCCGATATTGCAATGGATGCTGCGGCATGTATAGGTTGCGGGGCATGTGTTGCCGTGTGTAAAAATGCTTCAGCTATGCTATTTGTTTCTGCAAAAGTTTCTCAATTGGCTATGTTACCTCAGGGAAAAGTGGAGGCTAAAGAGAGGGTGAAGAAAATGGTTGCAAAGATGGATGAACTAGGATTTGGAAACTGTACAAATACAGGTGCTTGCGAAGCAGAATGCCCTAAGGAAATTTCTTTATCGCACATTGCCAGGATGAACAGAGAATTTTTTTCAGCTAAACTTTAACAGGAATAAATTAAAGAAGCAGGAAGTAACAATCTCTTATCAATTCTTTCTCGAAATGGATGAAATATATAATCCGTGGAATACTTTTATTCCATGGGAACCATTTTAATTTGTAATCCGGTTTCAATTTCGAAGTCTTCTACCTCGTCTTTTACATCAGGGTCATCTTCTTCATAAAACCAGTTGATTTCAACATTATTACCTGCCTCTTGCGATTTTTTGAGTACATCCAACATATCTAGCAACAATCGGGAAGAATTGGTATTGAAGTAAGTCAATCTTAAATTTAAGGTAATCGGTTTCTTCATTTCCAGAGTATATTCTTTTAACCAGTCCAATATTGGAGTATAATATTTATACGCCTCTTCCATATAAGACTCACCAACTAATTCACAAACTCCGGTTTCTGAATTGAAATTCACTTCGGGATAATAAGGAGAATCTGGAATTGCATCGATAATTAGATTTTTCATACGTTTAATATTTAATGTCATAAAAATTTAATGGGTATTTTCATGGTTGTTTTATAATATAATCGTTTTAACATTTATTTACTTTTGTGGTTATAGAAAAGGAAGAATATTTTTCATCTTGAGGTTCAATGTTCATGCTTAGAAGATTACCTGTAATCAATCCCATCTGGATCAGACCAATGTGTGCTCCTATATCCCGTTTTCCGGATTGATTTCTTGTTATTCTTTTCAATTCCCTTAAATCCTCTTCATCAAGAGAATTTATTTCCATGCAATTCTTTTCAAGAACAGAACCATGCTCTTTTAAAATGGTATTTCCTGTTGAAATAGCAAAATGATCTTTTTTATCATCAATTCTAAACCAGCCTATACCCGATCCAAATGAGCGTGATGTATTATATTGTCTGGCAGAATAGTAGGACACATTTTGAGTGAGTTCAATAAATACCTTGTGAATTTTTCCAATGAACAATGCTTCGGCAAGAATATATTTTTTAATATAATTGCTGGCAAAAGAAACAAGGTCAATATTTATTGGACCATGATAATAAATTATATTTTCTTCAGATTGATTTATTTGAAACATTATCATGTTATTTTTATACCTACAAGTGTAATATCATCGCGTTGTTCTTCATTTTGCATATAATCTTTCAACCTCTGCTCAATAATTTCTTTCTGTTCTACAGGTTCTAATTTTGCACAGTCAACAAAGGCTTCTTCAAGCCGAACCCGCCCGAATTTTTTTCGCTCAGGACTATTCTGATCAATAATTCCGTCTGAAAACAGGTAGATCATATCGCCTTTTTCCAATTCGATGTCATAATTAGTGAATGTGATTTCTCTTTTTGAAAGACTGTAACCCCCTATCGATTTTCTATCGCCTCTGTGGTTGATAAGCTTGTTTTCCTTGTTTTTAATAATATACAATGGTCTTTTTGCCCCTGCAAACGTAAGTTTATGTTTATTGTTTGGGAGGGTCTCGAGTTTACATAATGCCATATCCATACCATCGTTGTTATCTGTTTCTTCCTGCCTAAGTGCTGTACGGATCATTTTGTTTAATAAGCCTAAAATCTCCGCGGGTGAATTTATCTTTTTTTCATTTACAATTTCATCCAGCAATCTACTTCCGATCATGGACATAAATGCTCCCGGAACACCGTGTCCTGTGCAGTCAACTACAGAAAAATAAACCGTCGTTGTATTCTTCGTTTCTTGTGCTAAAATCCAATAGAAATCGCCGGAAACAATATCTTTTGGCAAATAAATAATGAAAGGCTCAAAGTATTTTTCAATTTCATTGAAACCTGGCAGAATAGCTTGTTGAATAGTTTTAGCATACCTGATACTAGCCTTGATTTCCTTATTTTGTTTCTCCAACCATAGTCTTTGTTGATTAATTTTTTTGTTTGCCCTTACAATTTTTAAAAACATGAGAGCGAGTGCAACAATAAAGACTGTGGTTATGATAAGGCCGATTATCAAATATCTTTCTCGTAATCGTTTTGCTTCCAGCAGAGCATTCTGTTCATTTATTTTGGCTTTGTTAAGCTCAATTTCCATTTTTTGTTCGCGTGTTAGCTCTTCCGCTTGTTGCAGTGTTGACACTGTTTTTTCAAGTACCTCACTCGTCTCATTTAGTATTTTTTCTGTATTGTGTTTCTCCGATTCTGCCCTGGTAACTTTTTTTTCTGCTTCGGTAGTAATTTCTGCCATTTGCTGTTCCTTCATCTTACGATCGATAGCCGAATACAATTCGAAATAATCATGTGACTTTGTATCATTACCTAGTTTCTCATAGATATCAAAAGCAACGCCATAGCAACGTTTAAGGATAGCAAAATCATTTAATTCTTTAGCCAGGCTAATTGCATTTTCAATGTGTTCGATTGCACTGTCAAAACTTGATATTTCATTTTCAGCAAGGGCAATGTTGGCCAAAACATTAATAACTTCTGCTTTGTTGTTTATTTGCTTACGAAATTCCAATTCCTTTTTTAAATGGAATATGGCTTTTTGATAATTTTCGCCCTCAAGATAAACCATAGCCAGACTATTATGTGAGATCATCTGACCCCGGCGATTGCTTAATTTGTAGTTAATGTCAAGGACTTTTTGGTAATACATTGCTGCTTCTTCAAAACGATTAACACTACGGAGCAAATATGCAGATTGATTGTACAGTTGTGCAGCAGAATTTTCTTTACCTTCTTCAAGGCAGGAGATTGCCTTGGAATCATTACTTCTTAGTTGTTCATCTATCTCAGTTTGAGAAAATAAGGGGGGGATAAGTAAAAGTGTTGAAAAAATAAGTATTCCTCTTATTATATTTTTCATTACGGGGTTAAAAAATATCATCCTTCACAGCTTAAAATTATTTAATCATCAAGGATTAAACCTTAAATCCAAGTACTAAAATGTCGTCTATCTGTTCCTTATCATTCATCCAATCGGTTATTGTACGGAAAAGATTTTCTTTTTGTTTATCCAATGGCAATTTATATATTTCAAGCAATAGTTTCTGGAATTGTTTGTATCGGAATTTTTTATTTCTTGGACCTCCGAATTGATCAGCATATCCATCTGTAAAAAGGTAAACCATATCTTCACCGTTTATTTCGATGTTATGGTTCGTGAAAGGTTTGTCAAAATTCAGGTGAATACCAATAGGCATCCGATCGCCTTTAATATGATTCAATTTTCCTTTTGTAATGATATAAAAAGAATTATTAGCTCCGGCAAACTGTATGTTGTTATTTTTCTCATCGATAATTACTAATGAGATATCGAGTCCATCTGCAGCTTCTGCTTTTTCTCCTTTTTGCTTTAACAATTTCATCACCAGATTTCTAAGCTCTAACAATATTTCATTTGCATTACGGACAATTTTTTTACTTAAAATCTCATTCAGAAATGCGATTCCGGCTACGGTCATAAATGCGCCGGAGACATCATGTCCTGTACAATCCCCAACAGCAATTATTTTCAGATCATTAAGTCTTCCTGCCCAATAAAAATCACCACTCACAATGCTTCGCGGCATATTTAAAATGAAATGTTGCGGGATGGTTTCCATCATAAATTCATCGGTTGGGAAAATAGCCTTTTGAATACGCATGGAGTAACGGATATCATCAACAATATCCTTTTTTTGCATTGATATTTTGTCTTTTTGTTTGGTAACCTCAAGATGATTTTTCTCCAGTTGTGATTTTTGTTGTTTAATGATCCTGTTTTTTTGTACAAGACCAAATGCAGATTGTACTTTTATGAGAAGCTCATAATGATTGAAAGGTTTGGAGATAAAATCATCAACTCCAATTTTGTAAGCACTTTCAAGACTTTCTGATGCAGACAACACAATGATGGGTGTTTCAGAAATAAGACTATTCTTTCTCAGCTCCTTCACTGCATCAATTCCACTCATAACAGGCATCATTACATCCATAAAGATTAAATCCGGGATTACTTTGTCTGCCTGTTCACAAGCTTCTTTCCCATTTTTTGCATAGTGAAATTTTACAATTTCACCAAGAGTATCAATTGCTTCCTTTATTGTTTTATATGATAACTCTGAGTCATCAGCAATAAGAACTTTATATTCAACTTTATTCATTAACTGATAGTTAGGTCTCCTGAATCATGAAATTAAATAAAAATCAAATACCATAAGGCTTGAGATAAATGATTTAAATCACCTCTTCGTGCGCATTATTTCTTCAATATCATGTTGGTTTTTAGGTATAGGGTTACCAAGAACTCTGCTCCCGGCTTGTTCGACCAAAATATTATCCTCAATTCGGATTCCACCGAATTTTTTATATGTCTCAAGCTTATGATAGTTGATGTATTGTTCAAATTTTTTCTGGGCCTGCCACATTTCAATGAGTGTGGGTATAAAATATATTCCGGGTTCTACCGTCAATACAAATCCGGGTTGCAGAGATCTTGCCAGCCTGAGATAAGCAGTTCCAAACTGTTCACTCCGACGAATACCTTCCCCATATCCAACGAAGTCTTCTCCAAGATCTTCCATATCATGGACATCAAGACCCATCATATGACCAAGACCATGAGGGAAAAACAGGGCATGCGCACCTTCCATTACTGCTTCTTCAGGATCCCCTTTCATAAGGCCAAGATTTTTAAGCCCTTCTGTAATCTGCAGTGAGGCTTCATGGTGCAGATCCACATAGGGCACTCCCGGTTTTATTTTACTTATTGTATTTTGTTCTGCTGCCAGGACAATATGGTAAATATCATTTTGAATTCTGCTGAATTTACCTCCTACCGGAATGGTGCGTGTGATGTCAGAGGCATAATGCAGGACACTTTCAGCACCTGCATCGATTAATAAAAGAGATCCTTCCTGTAGTTGATTTCGGTGATGCTCATTGTGTAATATTTCACCATGCACTGAACAAATGGGAGGGTATGCGAAATCCAGATCATTTTCTTTTACAATTTTACTCATTTCAGCAACTATCTCATATTCATGAATGCCTGGGAAAGCCATTTTCATAGCTACCTTATGCATTGGACCTGTTACTTTATTTATCACTTCTTCAATTTGAGCAATTTCATTATCTGACTTTACAGATCGTTGACTAACAACAACTCGAATTAATTCTTTAGAATAATTTTTTTGAATCTCGAATATCGATTTTCCTAATAGATCAGAAAGCAGTATTGTCCGATCGGCCGGATAAGGGGGTAAATAAAGAATTTTTTGATTGTTCTTTGTTGCATGAGAAATCCTAGCCTTCAATTTTGAAAAGGGAGAAGTAGTTTTAATTCCGGACTGATCAGCCAAATCCTGCATCTTGAATTGAGGCCCGCTCCATATTTGACCATCTATTGAAATATCATCTCCAAATAATATTTCTTCATCTTTATCGCAGTCAAGCATAAACAAAAATCCCGGCAAATCAATCCCCAGATAATATAAAAAATTACTGTCTTGTCTAAATGGGAGTGGGTTTCCAGAATAATTTTTTGGTACGAGATTGTTGCCGCACAATAAGATTATTCCTGTTTTGACCTGATCTCTAAGAGCTTTTCGTCTTTTAACATATTCACTAGTTTCCATAAAATTGTAGGTCGATAAAGTACTTAATGAAAGTTAGTTTATTTGAATGAGTAAATAAAAATTATCTTTCATAAATCTGTCTGGTTTGGTTGAAGATGAAATCATATTCATGAATGAAGCGAAAAAATAATATTTACGAATAGGCTTGCTATTTCATGTATGATTAGTATCTTCGCATACAATTCCCGGAATGTAAATTAATACTAATTTATCATGCCTTATCGCCGCTTACCTAATACGGATGCAGCACGTCGTAAAGCTCTGACAATCGCATTTGAAAAAGGAAGAGAGATACCTCCTTTTAAACTGGCGTTTTCTCAAAGTACTTTCAGGCGCATACAATCTTTTCTTCCGTCATTTGAGAAGGCCATGTACGAAACCAAGCAGGCGTATTTAAACCAGGTGAAAAAGAATAAAGATTATCTAAAGGTTCAGAAGAAGGCAAAAATGTATATTTCTCATTTTATTCAAGTGGTAAATATGGCTATTTCCCGGGGTGATCTGTCAGAAAATGAGCGAAATACCCTTGGTATGAATGATTACCATTCGAAATTACCTGTCTTAAATTCTGAGGCGGATCTGATAAAATGGGGAGAGAAACTCATACATGGAGAGAACCTCAGAAAGGCAAAAGCACTTAGTCCGATTACAAATCCTACTATAGCGGTAGTCAGGGTTAGATATGAACAGTTTCTGGATGGCTATAAGTACCAAAAAATTCTTCAGAAAAGTTATCAACGGGCACAGGAACACCTGGCCAGCATGAGAAAAGAAGCAAATGAGATTATTCGCGACATTTGGAATGAAGTTGAAGAGACATTTAAAAATCTTTCAGAAGAAGAAAAAAGAGTGAAGGCTGAAGAGTATGGTTTATCTTATGTATTTCGGAAAAGTGAACTGGAAGAAATATAGTTACCCTCATATAATTTTTTGTTCCTTGCTTTTTTTTATGTATTGCTGGCTTATCAATATCAATGCCCCTGAGAGAATAATACTTGATACTACAACAACATATCCGTTGTAACTATTGTTTGTAAGAAAATCAGGCATTTGAACCCATTTACTACCTGCTAAAAAGATAAAACTTATGGCTATAAAATTGTTCAAAAAATGAGCCCAGACTGCAATCCAGATGTTATGGCTCCAGAAAAACAGATATCCGAAGTACATGCCAAGAAGCAGGCGGGGAAGAAAACCATAAAACTGCAGGTGAATACTACTGAATACTATGGCAGCAATGAAAATTGAAATATGGCCATTTCTTGTCCATTGGAAAAAAACTTTTTGAACTACTCCGCGGAAAAAAAATTCTTCACCTATAGCAGGCAATACAGAAATCATTAGCACATTAAAAAAATAATCTGAAAATTGCATGTTTTCGGTCATTCTATGAGTGAGTTGAGTTCTTTCAAATTCCATTTGCTGTAGTTTGTCTTCAAGAGAAACAACCCATTCCGGCAACTGTAAAGCGCTATTCCATTCAAGCAGTATATTTGTAAGCGGTATAGAAGCCAAAAGTGTTAATAATACTACCCAAAATATCATGGAATAGCTTTTTGCACTGCGGAGAATAAAACCATCTCCGGAACGAAACAAAAGAAAGTTCAATAAAACGGAAGGCACAATAAAAAGTCCGATGCTTTGAGAAATCTGAAATAGTCTTAACAACGATAAATCTGCTTTAAGCAAACCTTCCTTCAGAAGAATGTTTAGTTCTTCAAATGAAAGGGGATAGATTGCAATGGCTATAAGAATTGTGAAGAAAGTCACCAGAAGATAGCTGGTAAACATTATAAATAATGCAAAAACTAATTTCGTTACCGGCCTGGCATTTGAAAATAACTCTTTTAAGAAACTTTCATTCATAGAACTGATAAATGATATCAGAAACAAAGATATTTCTAATTTTGCTGGCAAAATTAATGAAATCAAACAAAGGAAAAATTTGGTAAAAATCGGACACATAAAATTGGGTGAAAAACCGCTATTTTTGGCACCAATGGAGAATATTACTGATCCATCGTTTCGTTTTGTATGCAAACAGTATGGAGCTGATGTCATGTATACCGAATTCATTTCTTCGGATGGCTTGATACGAGATGCACGGAAAAGCATAGAGAAACTTGTAATTTACGATTACGAACGTCCTATGGGGATTCAATTGTACGGCCACCTGGTAGGTGCAATGGTGGAATCGGCGAAAATAGCGGAAACAAGGAAACCGGAATTTATCGATATCAATTTTGGTTGTCCGGTGAAAAAAATATCCCGGCGCGGAGCGGGAGCCGGCATGCTTTGTAATATACCTTTGATGGTTGAAATGACTGAGGCTATTGTGAATGCAGTGAAAGTACCTGTGAGCGTTAAAACACGTTTGGGATGGGATGAGGAGAATAAAAACATCGTAGAGATTGCGGAACGTCTTCAGGATGTTGGTATAAAAGCATTAATCATCCACGGGCGTACAAAAGCACAACTCTACAAGGGAGTTGCAGATTGGGCGCTTATTGGAGAAGTGAAAAACAATCCACACATTCATATTCCGATCATCGGGAATGGCGATATTGTGTCACCTGATGATGCGGGGGAGGCCTTTCAAAAATATGGAGTAGATGGGATTATGATTGGCAGGGGAGCAGTCGGAACTCCATGGATTTTCAGAGACATCAAAGCCTATTTACAGACCGGAAGGTATGCTACACCTCTCACTGTTGCAGAAAAGGTGGAATTAGCAAAACTTCATTTTAGAAAATCAATCGAAATGAAAGGGGAAAGAGTTGGCGTTTATGAGATGCGCCGACATTTTTCAAATTATTTTAAAGGCTTTGAAAATTTCAAAGGAACACGTTTGAAATTATTGACTAATGAAGAACCGGGGCTCATTATAGAGCAACTGGATCAGATAAAAGAAAAATGGGGATGAATTAAATCTCAAGGTTGATTCTGTGTTTAGGAGGGTAATCAATGTTGTAATGTAATCCGATACTTTCCTCTCTGTGCATGGCCATTTTTATGATCAAATACCCAACATTAATAAGATTCCGCAATTCGCACAGCTGAACTGAAAGTATGGATTTTCGATACAATTCTTCGGTTTCTTTATAAATTATTTCCAAACGGTCATGAGCTCTTTTCAAACGTAGGTTGGAACGAACAATACCGACATAGGCACTGAAGATTTGCTGCATTTCGCGATAATTCTGTATGATGAGTACCATTTCTTCCGGATGTTTTGTTCCCCTGTCATTCCAGTCAGGAATTTCTTTCTTAATGGAATAGTTTTTATAGTTCTGCAAAGCATGTTTTGCTGCTCTGTCAGCATACACGATGGCTTCGAGCAATGAATTGGATGCCAGGCGATTGGCGCCATGCATTCCCGTTGAGGAGACTTCACCGGCAGCATACAAACGATGAATCCAGCCGCAGCCATTCATATCAACCTTAATACCACCACACTGGTAATGCGCCGCAGGAACAACAGGGATATAATTTTTTGCAATGTCAATACCAAGGGTTTTGCATTTTTCGTAGATGTTAGGAAACTGCAATGTCAAATCATCAGGATCAAGATGACGACAGTCGAGATAAACAAAATCGTCTCCCCGTATTTTCATCTCATGGTCAATGGCACGGGCAACAATATCGCGGGGAGCAAGTGATCCGCGTTTATCGTATTTGTGCATGAAGTCCTTACCGTCAATTGTTTTAAGCAATGCTCCGTGCCCTCTTAATGCTTCGGAGATCAGGAAAGCAGGTCGTTCATTGGGATTGTATAAGGAGGTCGGGTGAAACTGTACAAATTCCATGTTTTCTACAGTTCCTTTTGCCCGGTATACCATAGCGACACCATCGCCTGTTGCAATCAATGGATTGGTAGTTGTGGAATACAAATTTCCCGAGCCCCCGGTTGCCATCATAGTAAGTTTTGACAAAAAGGTGATTACAGAATTTGTTTTAATATCCAGGGCATAAACACCATAACATTCAATATCGGTGAGGCGTCTCTTTACTAACCTTCCCAGATGATGTTGTGTGATGATATCAATGGCAAAAAAATGTTCGTATACATCGATGTTCTTATGGCTTTTTACTCTGTTTGATAGTGCACGCTGTATTTCACTGCCGGTTTTGTCCTTGTGATGAAGAATTCTGTGTTCGGAATGACCTCCTTCACGAGCCAGGTCAAATTTACCATCCTTCTCTTTATCGAACTTAGTCCCCCAATTTATTAGCTCCCCGATCTGTGTTTGGGCCTCTTCAACAACCATCCGGACAACTTCTTCTTTGCACAAGCCATCACCGGCTACCATAGTATCCTGAATATGCTTTTCAACGTTATCCGGCTTATAGGTCACCGCAGCAATGCCTCCCTGAGCATAAAAAGTATTGGTTTCGTGCAATACTGTTTTTGTGAGAATTGCTACTTTCCCTTTGTTGGCAACTTTGAGAGCAAAACTTAGTCCCGCAAGACCCGATCCGATGACTAAAAAATCATATAGCTTTTTCATTCTCTTTGGAAGATACAATTGAATTCAATGCCCAAAATTAGTGCATTATCAATAGAGACAAAGAATTTAGCTTAATTAAAAACAAGAAATACAGATACTACGGGTTCAGTCTCCAAATACGCCGTTGATGAATGCAAAGACTGCACTGCCCAAACCAATTACTCCAAGGGTAGCGATCATTCGCCAAAGAGTATCCCGGTCGGCATAATCCCATATTGCCATGATGCACAATACAATACTGCCTATAATACAAATGCTGATAAGAGCAAATGCAATGGTTTTAATGATTTTTGGATTGAAAAATC
>CAYQDZ010000001.1:0-38935 GCA_964416375.1 uncultured Bacteroidales bacterium | reverse complement strand
CGCATGATCGTTCGTCGAATTCAACGGTAATTTTATCCAGTTCCTTTTGAGCTACAGCTTTAAAAATATCGACAAGATCAGTATTCAACCTGGGGATGATTACTTCAGCTTCGGGATCGCCCATTCGAACATTGTATTCAATAACAAAAGGATCATTGTTGCAACATATCAGGCCAAAAAATACAAATCCATTGTAATCAAGATTTTCTTTTTGAAGTCCTTCTATGGTGGGAACTACAATCCGATCCTCAACTTTCTTTATAAAACTTTTATCTGCGAAAGGAACTGGTGAAACACAACCCATACCTCCTGTATTGAGTCCGGTATCGTTTTCACCGATTCGTTTGTAGTCTTTGGCTTGCGATAATAGTTTGTATGATTTTCCATCGGTAATTGCAAAAACAGATAGTTCGATTCCCTTCAGAAATTCTTCAATCACCACTTTTTTGCTGGCCTGTCCAAATTTTCCACTGAGCATAAGCTTGAGTTCTTTCTGTGCCTCTTCCAAAGAGTCAATAATCAGTACTCCTTTCCCGGCAGCCAGTCCGTCAGCCTTTAATACAAATGGAGGTTTCATTGTTTGTAAAAATGAAAGGCCTTCATTGAAAGTTTGTGCAGTTATGCTGAAGTGTTTTGAAGTGGGGATGTTGTTCCTCAACATAAAGCCTTTGGCGAAATCTTTACTTCCTTCAAGTTGTGCACCTTTAGAACCCGGACCTATAACAGGAATATTCTTAAGGGAAGGTTCGGAACAATAAAAATCACGGATTCCTTTTACAAGGGGAGCTTCCGGTCCGACTACCACCATATCCACTTGATTATCTAGTGTAAACCGGCCAAGCTTTTCGAAATCGTTAACACCAATGTCTACATTCTCACCCAATTGTGCAGTACCTGCATTCCCCGGGGCTATAAATAACCTGGTGGGGTGTTTACTTAATGCCATTTTCCAGGCTAAAGCGTGCTCACGGCCTCCCGAGCCAAGTAATAAGATATTCATAACGAGATACGATTATTTTGGAATACAAACTTAGTATTATGATTTTAAAATGGAAATGACAGACAATAATTTTGGAACTTGTAAATACAATGCTGTTAACGAATGAAATTAGGGAATTTGTATATCAGAAGGATTTCGTGCGACCCAAAGGATACAACGTTGATCTTTGCAATCGTGAAATCATACGAGTAGCCAATATAGAGGTCTTCATACCTGAAACCTAACTGCGTAATGATTGCTTCGGAACTTCTGTACGATACGCCAAGTGAAATCATCTCCTTGTATTCAGCCCTCGCATTGACATCTGCCTGGAATAATCCGGCTTCAACAAACTTAAGTAAGAGGGAAGGCTCAAGAGTAAAATACCTGTTCAGTATGAATTTATATCCGCCAAAAAGATAATAATGCCTTACCTGCTTTTCCTGCAATACCCTGTCAGTTTTCAGATCTATGTTACGATTGAACAACTGGGGAACGGAAATGCCCGCAAAATAGTGATCTCCATAAAAATAGGTACCAAAACCTGCATCGGCGACAACCATCTTATCTACTCCGCTAAAGACTTGATCATTTGGCTCTTCAACTGTCAGATCGGATTTATCGAGATAAAACTGATAGAAAAGACCAGATAATCCGAAAGCCAGTTTATTTTCTTCATTGAGTTTAACATGATAGCTATAAGTCACTTCCATTCCTGACTTTCTTAAAGGCCCTGCCTGGTAATTGAAAAATTTTGCCCCAACCCCCATGGCATTGGCAATATTCATATCTCCGGACAAGTATTGATAGGAAGGAGATCCGCTGATCCCGGCCCATTGCTTTCTATAGGTGAAGCTTACAGGAAGAACATCTGAAGTTCCGGTGGCAGCAGGATTAATGGAATAATGATTCAATGTATACTGACTTAGCAATGGAATTTGCTGTGCAAACAAACCTCCTGTCATAAGCAGAAGAAGAGATATGATAATGAATCTTTTCATAGTTACTCTAATTTAGAACAATTACCGGACAATGCTCACAGGACCCGTTAAAATTTCTGAACCATCTCCCGGATCAATGGTATAATAATACGTTCCGGCAGGAAGGTCTTTGCTGCTGTATTTTCCGTCCCAGGGTGCAGCATATCCATCAGAACGGAATACTATATTTCCCCAGGTATTGAAAATAGTTACTTTACAATTAGGGTAAAGCCCGATATTCGCAATATTCCATAAATCATTTATCCCATCCCCATTCGGACTGAATGCGTCGTAAATGTTAATGACGGTACTTCCCTGTTCAATTGCAATAACTATGTTTTCCGATTCGCACAGATTAACATCTATTGCAAATCCATCATAATTTCCGGGGAGCAGATTATCAAATGTGCCGTTATCGTTTGAGCTGCTATCCGATTCTGATAGCAAGATATAGAGGTAGGGGGATGTACCGCCACTGGCAACCATTTCAGCCGATCCAGGCTGAGCTCCTGTTGCATTGGCTACTGTAACAACGAGTGCTACAGGAAGTGGCTCGACAACTGTAATAGCACTTCCCGGTTGTTCACATCCTCCTGATTCCATAACTCTCACCTGATAATCACTGGCTGAGAGCCCTGAAAAAATTCCACTGTTGTCCAGAAAGGTTTGTCCGTCGTCGATAGAATATGTAAGTCCGCCCACAGCGCTGCTTGCCACAATGACAATGCTCCCATCCTGTTCGCCGTTGCAGGTAATATTACTGGATTCTTCTGAGCTGATTGTTATTCCTTCAGGTTGAGATATAGCCACAATGGAATCAGAGGATTCACAATCATTTGCATCACGAATTTTGAGGGTATAGCTCTGTGCAGTAAGATCTGCAAAAATACCGGAAGCTGTATAGGAACTCCCTCCATCTGTTGAATATTCAAGTGACCCACTTCCTCCGGCGCCTGAAATGCTGATAGTTCCATCCGAATATCCAAAGCATGAGGCATCTGAAATAGTAACACTTTGGTAAAATATTTCACCAGGTTCATTTATTGTTGTGCTGGCAGTGTCGGAACAATTGTAAAGATCAGTTACAGTGACTCTATATGATCCGGCCGATAGGTTCTGAATATTTTGGTCAATTGCACCATTCGACCAGGTGAAATTGAATGAAGGAGTTCCCCCGGAAACTGTGAGTGAAATAATTCCATCATCTGATCCGTAACAAGATATGTCTTGTGCATTGGGGATTATACTTATGGCGGCTGGTTCGATAAGTTGCCGGCTATCAGTAACTGTACAACCGACTTGATCTGTTGCCGTAACATGGTACAATCCACCTCCAAGATTGGTCGCAGTTTTTGCTGTCTGGTTACCCGGATCATCCCATACATACATTTTTATACCGGTACCTCCTGTTGCCGTAGCCGTTAAAATACCGGTCAGATCGCCGTGGCAAAAGATGGGTTGATCGGTGGTGATATTGATGTCCATAGCCGGAGGTTCGTCTAAAGTAACACCATCGATTATCTGGCATCCGTTTTTGTCGGTCACCGTAACATAATAATTCGATGCGGCAACATGGATGAGGTCTTCAGTTGTGGTCCCATTGCTCCATGAGTATGCATAAGGAAGCGTTCCTCCGGAAACGGAAAGATTGGCAGTTCCGGAATAATCCCGGAAACAGACAAGATCGGTGCCGACAATTGTTGAAGATAGTTCATATTCAGGTTCGTTGATATAAACCTCTGTTTCAGAGGTACTATCAATCGCATCCGTAATTGTAACCCGATACAAGCCAAATGCCAGATTAACAGCCACTGAGTCTTCCAAACCGGGATCATGACTCCAATCATACGTGAAGGGCCTGATACCCCCCAAAGCGGTAGCAATAGCTGAACCCGTTGAATTTCCCTTACAATCCACATCTGTTTTACTGAAGATATGGGCAAAAAGCAGATCCCCTTCGCTAACAACATAGTTTGTATCGCCTTCACAAAGATTGTTATCTGTAATAGCGACCGCATATTCACCACCCGGAATACTATTCAGGTCTTGTGTAGTTTGTCCTCCCGGCGACCATAAATAGGAATATGGAGATGTTCCCCCTGAGGGATTTATATCAATGGCTCCGTCGCTTCCGCTTTCAGAAGACGGCGTAACAGAACCGGCAAATATAATGGGATCGGGCTGTACAATCAGAAATGTGTCGTCTTCCACACAAAGATTATCATCCGTAACCGTCACGCTGTATTGTCCCATGGTAAGACCTGTCTGGTCTTCGCTGGTTGGATTTATTCCCGATCCTGAAATAGCCTCCCAGGCATAGGAATATGTCCCCGGGCCGGTTCCTCCGCCAGCAGTAATGGCAATGCTTCCGTTATTGCTGGCACCGTTTGTCGGATGACAACTGACATCGGTAATAACCGGGGTAATGGTAATTGGAGAGGGTTCATTAAGAATAGTGGAAGTAAATGCAATGGAATCCCTTGAATCGGTAATGGTCACCGAATATGCACCGGCACTCAGGTTGGAAGCCGTTGAATCGTTCAGACCGGCATCGTGACTCCAATCATAGGTATAAGGGCCAACACCAAAGTAAGGAGTAACGATGAGCTGTCCATTATTATCTCCATTGCAGAGTATTTGCTCTATAGTACTAAAAGTTATTGAGAAGGGAGTATGGTATTTAGCGATATAACCATTATTATCACCGATGATTCCATTTGTGTAAGTACTGTCACCTATTGTCAAATGCGTGGATGTAAAATATCCTCCAATGTATGTATTTCCTTTATTATCATAGGTGATTTGTTCACTTCGATCATTATTGTCATCACCTTGAATACTTTGAGCAGTAATTGCGTTTCCATCTATGTCATATACAAAAAAACCAGCATCTTGGTTATCAACAGAACCTGAAGAAATTACAGTTTCGTTAAAAGAAACAGTTCCTGCAAATGAACCAGCAAATTGCACAATGTTTTCATGAATGTATGCACCGTAACCTTTGTCTTCTTTTGTGTCTCCATTAGCCTTTTTCCAAATTAGTCTCCCATTTTTATTATATCGTGCGACTATCATATCTTCAGCACCTTTGCTTAAAAGAGGACTAGAATCCAATAGACCATTTCCAGTGCTATCAAAATTTGCAGATCCATTGATATACCCTGTAATATAAATATTACTGTAAATGTCTGACTTAACTCCATTAATTCTATCATCAGAAGCACCTCCTATCTGCCGAGCCCAAAGTGCATTACCTGAATCATCAAATTTAAGTAAAACTGCGTCTTCAAACGTAGAAGTTACAGAATTGAGAGTTATACTTCCTGTTTGTAAAGTACCCTTAAAAAAACCAGCCAGATATATTTCATTTGCTGTGGCAGCTTCAATTTCAATAAATTTATTTTGATTTGCATCTGTAGTGCTTGAGGTAATTTGAGTTACCCAAATAAAATTTCCATCTGAATCATATTTTGCAATAAAATTATGGATTTGTCCTCCTGATGTATATATGGTATCACTATCAAAATATATATTATCATTAGAAAATCCTGTTAAATAGATGTTACCATCAGGATCAATTGTTAAATACTGAGCCTTCACATCATCTGGCCCCCAAGCAGCAGCTTTCAACCATGTTCTTGTTCCATCTGAAGAAGAATATTTTCCCAATAGTGCGGCTCTTTTCCCACCAACTTTTATTGGTAAAGTATAGCCATCTCCTTGATTTATTAAATCTTGATTATAAAAACCACAAAATACGGCATATCCAGAAGGATCAAAAACCACATTTTTTGCGTTAATTTTTGCATTTGAAACTAGACTTGCTAAATGAATATTCCAAATAAAATTATTGTCATAATCATACTTGATTAAGAATAAATTGGTATTTCCAAGTGGTGTTAGTGAGGAATCAGGGCTGATAGCAATTGATGCCTTAAATTGACCAGATACATAAATATTGTTATTGCCATCTAATTCAAGTCCAGTAATTATTGAAGGGTTGCTTGTATTGAAATGCCTTGACCAAATCCACTCTTGTCCATTAATATTCGCTGTAACAATTATAAATAAAAAGGGGATAGTTAAATTGTATAATTTTTTCATTGTGATAATTGATTATCTTCAAGCAGCTTAAGTCATTATTTAATAAAAATAAAGTCACCTTATTATTAGAATAAGGTATATAAAGAGTTAAATTACAACAAGTTTACTATAGTGACTTCATTTTTATTAACAAACTTAATTCATAATTCGTTATAAAATTTCATGTTGTAATTTCCAATATGATAAGACCAATTTTACATATAGGGTTTCCTAAAACAGCTACAACTTGGTTTCAGGAAGTATTTTATCCAAATGTACAGAATATAAATTATTTCAAAAGAGAAGTCGTTCAAAAACTATTTTTAATACCTGGAGCATTTGATTGGAATAAGGATAAATGTAATGAACGTATTGAATCTCTTATTGATACTAATGCCAATAAAAATACTCGGGTTATATGTGAAGAACTTTTATTGGGACGATTACGCGCAGGTGGAGTAAAGCACTTTGTCACCAAAGAGGTTGCGAAACGATTAAAAGATATTTTCCCAGAAGCTTCAATTGTAATTTTCATACGTAATCAGATTGATGTATTAGTATCATCGTATTTTCAATATATTCAATCAGGAGGTAATTATTCAATAGATAAGTTTCTTTACCCTAAAAAGATATCTGGTGGTGATTACAATAACATGGTACTTCTTGGAATAGAATATTTTGAATACCATAAAGTTATTGAGTATTATATTGAGTTATTTGGAAAGGATAATGTACATATTTTTCTTTATGAAGAATTCAATAATTCACCTCAAGAGTTTATTAAGAAATATAATGATAAGTTTGGATTTGTCGTCAATGAGAGAGATTTGGCTTATCAAAAAGTGAATAGAGGTTATAGAGTATTGTTAATTCCACTGAGAAAGTTATGTAATTCTTTGACGCGAAATGGGCCACTAAACAAATATTATCTTATTCATATTCCTAAGATCGATTGGCTAATAAGAGCAGGTTTTCAACGTGCGAACAGGTATAAGATATTTGGACGGAAAAAATCCGCCAAATATATACTTGGTAAAAAGAACCTGGATTATTTACGATGCTATTATCGGAATTCGAATAGATTGTTACTGGAGAAGTACAGGATTAACGAAATTATTCATTATCAATATCCAATATAATAGTATGATAGCTGTAGTGTGTGTTTGTCATAAAGGAGAAATGGAGCTAAAAACTGCTTTTCTGATACATACTTTTCGTAAATATGTAGATGGAGATTATAGATTTTATGTTGGAATTCCAATAGCAAATAAACATGTAAATCCACCCAGTAAGCAATTTATGGATTACTGTAAAAATCAACATATAATAAATTTTACATTTAACAACAAATTTCTTGAAAGTATTGACATTTTAAATAATGGAGATCTTATCAGCAATAAAGTTTATTTATGGCAGTATGAGTTTATTGAAAAATATATTATTTTTTTTGATAGTGATATATTAGTAATCAGAAATTTTAATATTGAATCGATTATTAAAGGAGTTAATAGAATAGCTGTTAAACCTGCAAATCATGCAAATGTTCACCAATGGAAGTTAATTTATAATGAGACAAATATAGAAATACCGGTCAAACAAATTGAATCTCGAGTATCTCATAAGATGATGTTACCCTATTTTAATTCAGGAGTTATCATATTTAATATAAAAAGTTATAAGGAGATTACACAGAAGTGGAAGAATTACTATGAGTTTTTTTCTGATAAAAAGATCTATAATAAGATAAAATATCCCTATTATCATCGTGATCAGATAGCTCTTACATTAGCAATAAACAGCAAAAAGGATAAATATTCACTTTTGGAAGATATTTATAATTATCCTGTTAAAAGGATGATAATGTCCAATGATTTACCAATTATTGGACATTATCATCATCCTTTTGCTATATACTTTGAACGATCAATTCGTAGAGAATTTATTAAGTTTATTAGAAAATATCCTGAGTTTATCAATAATGGTGCAGAAGTCTGGAAAAATCTTTTTGCAAGAGGATTATTCATTGAGAAAAAAACGGCTTGGATTGAGTTTTTCAAATACAAGAGAAATTATATTTTACATAATCTTAATAAGAAATTAAGAAGATAAGTTATTAGTAATACTTTTTGAAGAAAGGATATTGCTGCATCCTTTCAAACGTCAATGTTTTTAAATATTCTGGCCATATAACTTTATTACGGGTAATATTTGGTTCCGAATTAACTATTTCACTGCATTTTTCAAGGAAATCTTTATTCTGTTGTAAATTAAGATGAGTTAAAATTCTTGTTAGAGTAAATTTAGGATTTTTGATAAAATCTTCATGATAGATTGTTAGAATCTGATCACCGTATTCTTTAATTAACTCTTGATTTGTATGTGCATTGTTAAAATAGTAATCAATGCGACTTTTAAAAAACTTGTCATTACAGTTTCTTCCTTTTTCCTTAGCCCTTATTATAATAGTCGCGATATTATCAAAAGGATTACGCACTACATGAATCATTTTAATGGGCACACAAAGAGTACTTTCAAGTTTATATAGAAGATTTTTATCTGATATAAGACGAGTAGTACTTTTAGCTCCTTTTTTATCACCAATAACTCTGATTTTTTTATAAGATCCTTGATATAATCCCGGAACCTTATAATGATATTTGGTCCAAGTGGCATTTAATTTTGATGCGAATATTTTACTTTTCCGATGAATATAGGTAAAAATCAATTTTCGATTGTATCCCATTTTTAATAATCCGAGAACATCAGCCTCAATGGAAATAATAATTTCAGGGTGAGCATCCAGCAAGGCGCCGATAATTGTATGTCCGCTTCTTGGATAACCAATAAATAAACAAAACAATTCTATTTTGTTGAATTTTTGTGAAATAAAAAAGGAATATATATATAGAAACGACTTATATAACCAATTTATGTTTCTGGTTTTATTTCTTATAAAATCTATGCAATCCATTGTCTAATTATTCTTTTTATCTGGTCTGTAAAATTTTTAAAATACCAGATGCTTTTCTTTACTATTATTACAAGATGAAAGTATGACTTTAATGTAGGTTTGGCATCAACATTGTAATTTAATAATGAAAGATTATTCCAACAACGAAATTCTATTAGTTTTTGTAATGATAGTCTTAATTTTTTTTGCCAAAAGTTAATCCGAGCCTTGTTAGGAAGAGAATCAATAAAAGGATGAATTAATTGATATTCCTCGCTCAACGTATCAAATACCAAACCTCTTTTATTTTTCACCCAATTAATATCATAATCACAATCAAGTATCCTAATAATATTTAACAATTCATTTTCAGTATCACTTATTAAGTCTTCATAACGAAGAATAATGGTATTTTTAAGATAATAATTTATTATAAGAGCACTAGTATAAATATTCCAATTTTGGGTTAGAGTGAACCAATCAGAACACATTCTTTTGTTTGTTAAAGGAGAAATTGTATTTTTCTGTGAATAGAATATTGCTCTTGCATCTCGAACCAAAGCGAGCCAAAATATTTTATATTTTTCAATTATTTTTTCTGAAAGTTTATTTATCAAATCTATTGTTTCAGTATTTTTAAAAACTATAATAGAAGTACTTGGATTGTTTTTTTTTGCAAAAAGTAAAAGCAATGAAATAAAACATTCAAAATTGGTCGAACTTATATTCAATATCTCCGTAATTTCATTTTTTTTTAATTTCCAATGAATGAATTTTTTATCCATTGTTAAAGTTCTTATAATTCGCTCGAAGGTTTTTTCATTTTTTGCTATAGATACAAAAGGATGAACAAGAAATGTCTCATATAAAATTTCCGCCTCTGGACAAATACAAAAATCTGGAGATTTACTAAGTTGATTTGCTAAATAGGTTGAACCTGAACGATTAATATACGACAGAAATATAATTTTCATTGTTAAACACATTTCAGGAATGCAGAATATTCAATCCAATTGGGTAATTCAGACAATCGTTCTCCCCCTTTTTTTATTAACCGATTTATCTCATGCTTATTATTAAATACAGTGAAGATTGAATCAATAACGCTTTCTGCTGAGTCAGGATCAAAATATATTGCTGCTTCCTTACAGCTGCTTCTAAGAGATTCTGTATCAGCCGCAAAAAAGGGTTTTCGAAAATACCATGCATCAATACAATTCATGCCAAATGTTTCAAAAAAAGAAGGAAGAATAAATGCATCGATAGAATGCATAAAAGCTGTTATTCTATTTTCCTTTACGCTACCAATATTCAATATATGATTGTTTTGATTATTATTATTTATAACGTCAATTAGTTTTTTTGATTTTGATCCATGGTCTCCTCTTATTGTTAAAATAAATTTTATGGGCAAGTTTTGTTTATTACAAATAGAAGCGGCTTTATATAATAATTCAATATTTTTATGTTCATAATATCTTGAAAAACAAGCAATTTTAAGATAATCTTTACCAAAATCAAATTTCATGATACCTGGGTACTCTTCTTTTAAATGAGCAGGAATACCGGGAGGTAATATCTCGATGGGAATCTTTCTTTTCAATTTGGATTCAAGTTTCTCTTTTTGATAGAGAGTTTGCACGATAATAAGATTCACATATTTCATTCTAGAGTATGTGAGTATGCGGCGGAATTTATGTATTAAAAGATTGTAAAAAGAAAGATGAATTTCTGAAAGCTTATCTTCAGTAATATATGGATTATCATGTAGAAAAACCTGTTTAACTGAAGTAATAGCAGGCAGATTACATAAGGTAAGTATAATATCTGGACGAAATTTCTGAATTAGAGATGGTAACCAGTAATAATCGAGAATTAAACGACATATTTTGTTAAGCATCCAATTGGGTGCCACTTTTAATTTTGAGTTTTGACCTTGATGTATTTGATAAAGCTTAAGGCGCGGACAGGTAATCAATAACTCATAAGAATTTTCTTTTACAAGTGCATTGATGATATTTTGTGAAAGTATCAAACCACCTGAAATCATTACAGTTGAAGCATTAATAAATATTCTTTTGCGTTCAGGCATAAAGCTTCTCAAACATTTGATTTGATACTATTTCCAGATTAAATTTTTCAATAATTTTTTTTGATGCATTACTACTTAAAATTTCAGATCTGTTCTGATACTTATAAAGATTTTCAATAATTGAGGGGATTTGATTGTGATTGTGAAATTCAATTGCATTAATATTATTTTTAATTAAAGAACCAGATATTCCAGGTAATTTGTTTACAATGCATGGAATTCCACAAGCCATTGCCTCAAGTAAAGCATTTGGTGTGCCTTCGTGCAAAGCACCATGAATATAATAATCTGATGAAAATAAATATTCATTTACATTTGAAACAGGTCCGGTAAAAAGAATTTTATTACCTAATTGTTCTTGCCCTAAATAATATAAATATTTCATTTCGTCTTTTTCTTTGGATAACATCCTATGGTAAATTGTGGGTTCAAACTCACCAAGAACAATATATGTAAATGGCAACTTTAATCTGCTAAGTTGCGGGTAGATTAATTGATAGCCTTTTCTAAGCATAAGATTGCCTATTGTTATTAGAATTAATTGATGCTCAGGCAAACCAAGTTTTTTTCTGATCGCCTTTTTGTTGGTAATTGATACAGGATGAAACACTTTAATATTTACTCCTTGATGCGATTCAAATATAGAAACCTTATTATTGAATATTTTTTGGAAACTTTTTGTAAATTCTTTGTTGATTGAATAATAAAGTGAGATTTTACCTAGAGAGAATTTATTAAGCCATTTTAATAGAAAAAATCCTGAGACTAAACTTTGACAATCATCACCATTTAGAAGTGTGGATCGGAAAATTATTTTTTTACCAAGCAAACCAGATAAAAGAAGGATAAACTGGTAACCAATCAAATACCCACTATAAACAATAATGATATCATGTGCGGTTATTCTTTTTAGATAAGAAAATAAAAGGGGAATTAATGAAAGGATTTTTGTTATAATATTTTTATTAAAGTAAGCAAGTCGGTTAATGTAGAGTCTTTCATTTTTTTCATATGCAGCAAACTGATTATTATAATTAAGATGGCATAAAACAGTTTGTGCAGTATATGCAGAAAGGAATTTAGCAAAGGAATATGCATTTACTCCTGAACCAGCAACTGATGGGGGTATTTCAGCGGCAAAAAAAACTATTTTTTTTTCTTTAAGATCTTGCAATTTCATGGACTAGCGATCTTTGATCGCTTCAAAATTATACCCTTTCTCAGAAAAATGTTCAATAAAACGCGGGAGAATGTAGCGTAATTTTTCTATGGCTTTTATCGAATCGTGAAAAACCACTATGGATCCTTCTTTTGAATAACGCAGTATAGCTTTTAAAGAGAGATCTTTAGAGGCTCTTTTCTCATAATCATGACTCATGACTTCCCACATGATGATCTTGTACTCTTCTTTCAGCTTTTTTATCTGCGATCTGCGGATCTGGCCATAAGGAGGACGAAATAAGCCGGAATCAATATGGTGCCTGGCAAGTTCAATGTCTTTGTAGTAGACCTCATTTTTAGATTTCCAGCCCTTTAAATGACTGTATGTATGGTTGCCTGTTGAATGTCCCTGATGAATGATTTTTGTGTAAATCTCAGGATGACGTTCCACATTTCTCCCAAGACAAAAAAACGTAGCCATAGCATGGTATCGATCAAGTATTTCCAATACTTCTTCGGTAACCTCGGGAGTGGGGCCGTCATCGAAAGTAAGATAAATTGATTTGTCTTCGGTTTTCATGTCCCAGATCAAACCGGGATACATCATTTTCATCCATCCTGAAATATGCCAGTAAGCCATTTTTATCTGAAAATAGTATTTAGAGCGGGACCATAGCTTTGCAGTTGCTGCTGTATTTCGGCACTGAATAGCTTATCTCCGTTTGTGTGACTGATATTGATCAATTCTTTGAAAACATGTGCTGCAATCCTTTTTTCCATTGTCAGGTGTTTTGAAAATGGTTTCTCAAGGCTGATAAAATAATCAAGATCCTGGTAGGTATTTTCAAGGATCTTATTAGCCAGATCCTGAGCTTTTTCCTGCTCGTTCAACCTGTAATATGTTTCAACCATGCTTAACATGTAAACATCGAAAGGCAAACGATGGTTTGGAATGAGCTCCATGCACTTATCAAGTGCTATTTTTGCTGAATCTTTTTTCCCTTTTAACAGAAGTGCTTCTGAGAGGTTACTGAAATTATGTCGCATATTGGAAAGCATACGCGTACAATTTTCGTCGAGATATACATTATCGTTTTCAAGTCCTCCCCAGGTAAATTTATTCATCATATTATTGAACATCACTTCGGTATTGATTCCCCCGGCATAAGATATATTATCAGTAGTCATGGCAGGGACGATCCTGTATGCAAGACCACTCATTTCAAAAAATCCGCCAAGGTTAATGTAGTTTTCATCTCCAACGGTAACAGCATAATAGAATGGTCTCTGCCATGCATTCGCTGATAAAAAGTCGAGAGCCATCAGATGATTTTTGATAAGGTAGTGTTGTAATATTTCCCACCTCATCTCAGGAAGGTATTTTTCTGCCATTTCAGGTTTAATGGTTCCGTTATGAAATACCAGGGAAGAATCAGCCTGCATTTTAAATTTATGCTGGGGAATGTAATAATTAGGCTCAGGAATACCGGGAAGAGACAAGGGTTGACTTTCATCGTTGGCAAGAAATTCAATGGCTTCTTTCAGATCAACATACCCTTCAACCCGATCGAACAACAATACTATATCGCGCTTGCCCTGACGGTATTTTTCCCGGGAAAGGGTCATTTTTATCGGTTTCGAATCATACGCTTTCCGTTCCATTTGCTCAATGTACCAGTCGGCAGAAAGATAACTTAAATTAATAACTCTTACATCCGTTCTGATGCCTTCAACTTCCTGCGCGTACCATAATGGGAAAGTATCATTATCGCCATTGGTAAAAATGACGGCATTCTTTTCACATGAATTGAGATAGTTTGCAGCAAAATCACGTGCAACATACCTTCCTGACCGATCGTGGTCATCCCAGTTCTCTGAAGCCATGATGAGCGGGACAGGAAGAGATAGCACCAAAACAAGGGATGCCAGGATATTCTGATTTTTTACTACGAAACCAAGTATTTTCATACCATACAACAGCAACAGCATCAAGAAAAGAATGAAAATAGCTGTCCATGTGAAGCTTAACATACCGTTATTAGCATAATCAAAAATAGCCAGAACAACAATAACTATTGAACCTCGAATAGCATATCCGGACAAGGATCCAATCCCTTTGCTTTTTGCCGCTTTGAATAAAGCGGCTACAGCAATTCCTATCCAAATGGAAAATGAATAAAAAGATCCTGCAAAAGCATAATCCCTTTCGCGCGGTTGCAGAGGATATTGATTAAGGTAAATAACAATTGCAATGCCGGTGAAGAAAAATAATGCCATAACAACCCAGAAATTTTTATTGTCATGCTTGTAATGAAAGATCAACCCGATGAGACCGAATATCAAAGGTAACAAATAGTATGTATTACGGGCACGGTTGTCCAACTGTTTATCGGGCAGGACATTCTGATTTCCCAAACGTGTTGCATCGAGAAATTTAAATCCGCTTATCCAGTTTCCCTTATTAATTTCATCTTTGTAATGAGCCTGCAGGTCATTTTGTCTGCCGGCAAAGTTCCACATAAAATACCTGAAATACATATGCCCCAACTGGTATCGAAAGAAAAAAAGCACATTATTGCCAAATGAGGGTTTCTTTTTTGGTTGCCGGTAATCGTATACAATGTTTCCCATCTGATCTCTGATAACCTCCCCGGAACGGTCAACACGAATCTCAAACAAATCACCCTTATTCATGCCTGTCCATTTCACATAAGCATTTATATGATCCGGTTGCGAACTATACATCCTTGGAAACAGGGTTTTATAAGAATTGTCGAATTCGTAATTTTGTTTGTACGTGATGATTTCATATTTACCTTCTACCGGGGCATAGACAGGTTTGCGCCTTCCTTTATTTTGTCCGGGGGCATTAAAATACTGCCCGTAGAGCAAGGGGTTATCCCCATATTGCTCTCTGTTCAGATAGGATAGGAGGTTAAACATATTCTCCGGATTGTTCTGATCCATAGGAGGGTTGGCGGCAGACCTGATCAATACCAAAGCATAAGATGAATAACCAATGGTTATGACAGTGACTATAAGGAGTATTGTATTGAATACCGCTTTTTGCTTTTGTGTAGTACGTACAATGCCATAAATAAGGAGAGAAAAAAGAATAAAGAGGTAGATAAAAACACCTGAGAAATAAGACATCCCGAAGCCATTAACAAAAATTCTTTCGAAAATTGTTGCCATTTTAATCAGACCGGGAATTAATACATACATAATTCCACCAAGAATAATGCCTGAAATACCTATAGCAGCAATAACCCCCTTGGTTGTAACCTTATACTTTCTGAAATAATAAATCAATACAATAGCAGGAATGGCTAACAAATTCAACAAGTGAACACCAATGGATAATCCCATCATATAGGCTATGAGAATCAGCCAGCGATTTGCATATTTTTCATCGGCAATGTTTTCCCATTTTAGTATTGCCCAAAAGACAAAAGCAGTGAATAAGGAGGAACTTGCATAAACTTCTCCTTCCACAGCCGAGAACCAGAATGTGTCACTAAACGCATAGGCCAACGCTCCTATTGCCCCTGAAGCGATTATAACAATTTTCTCTGATAGATCGGGAGAGTCATGATTAGCAATGATTCTTTTTGTCAGATGTGTGATGGTCCAGAATAGAAACAAGATGGTAAAAGCGCTTGCAAGACCTGAAAGTGCATTAACAGTAATAGCTACAAGCTCTTTATTTTGTCCGGCAAACAGGGTAAAGAACCTTCCCAGCAATAAGAAAAACGGAGCTCCTGGAGGATGTCCTACCTGGAGTTTATAGGATGCGGCAATAAATTCACCACAATCCCAGAAACTAGCTGTTGGTTCAAGAGTGGATAAATAAGCAAATGAAGCAATAAGGAAAACCAGCCAACCGGATAGGTTATTAACAGACGAATATTTTTTCATTTGGCAAGAGTATATAGCTGTCGACAAAGAACGTTAATTTACAATCAAAATCAAATAGAACAGGGGATTTGGTCTTAATACTTAACATTTTTTTGTTTAACAAATCTTAAATATAAAATCTCCAGGGTTTACCCGACCATGGTTCTCCTGCATAATCAATTCCAATTCTTACAGAGGTTTTAATCTTTGGATTTTGCTTTCTGTCTTCAATCCAGATTCGATCTGATAAACAGAGGTGTTCACCATAGTAGGAACCGTCTATCTGAAGTTTTTTCGTTAATTTTCCCGGACCATTAAATCCTTCAATTCCTCTTATCAAAACAGCTTGTGGATTGGACTCATTGCCCGCAACAAAATTTAACATCCAGTACATGCCATAGATCAGATAAACATAAATATGTCCTCCGCAATGGTACATTATATCTGTACGTGCGGTACGTCCCTTGCTTGCATGACAAGCTTTATCTTCCTCTCCTCTGTATGCCTCAACTTCGGTGATCATATACCCGGATATGCCTTCCGTATTTTTGATGACAAGAAATTTTCCAATAAGATCAGGTGCCAGCTCTAATACATCCCGGCAAAAGAATGATTCCTCAATTTTGTTTCTGGATGGACTCATTATCAGGCATAGCAAATAAAAGAAAAGAATAAAAGAATACAAAGAATGAAATGCCAACATGCGTTTCAAGAGTATCTTCATTCAACATCGAAAGAATACCGATCAGGAAGAAAATAAGGAATATAAAATTCCCATACTTATTTTCAAGAACAGGTGAATAAAACAGTGCAAACAAAATCCAAAGAAAACCAAATACACCAAAACTCAGAAAAAAGGTAATAAACTGGTTATGTGTTCTGTATCTGTATTTAGGATTTAACTTTGAGTTATCTATGACATATTGCTGCAAGAATTCATCTTTCACATCACCAGTTCCGGTACCAAACCAAAAATTTCTTTGAATTATATGAATTCCGGTTTTCAGATATTCAATTCGCTGAGCCAGAGAATGGCCACTTGGATTAGCCCCTTTTCTGTGCTTTTCAATTTCCCATAGCAATTCATATATTCTCGGATAAAGAGCAAACTTATTTTTAAAAAGATAGTTTGTATACCCTTTTTCAATCATTTTATAATCTTTTGCATCCAATTTACTTATTCCCAAAGAGTCTTTTGTATAACCAAGAGAAGTCAGGTACCGTATTAAGGTTGTCCGAACCGGTTGCCCTTTTCTGTCATAGAAATTATACTTAAAACTACTTGTATTGTTCCACTCATCAGCAAGTTCTTTTTCGCATACATTTATCCAAATTTTAAATCCGTTTTCGTATTCATCACTGGCAAGATTATGAAAATACAGATTGCCATTTGCTGTCATCAGGTCCAATCCATCAAGATCACTATCATGTTTTTGAGTATATCGGAAATAGGAGAATAGGGAATAAAGGACAACTCCAAATATCAGGATCAAATTGATTATGTATGCCATCCTAATCAATCGGGAGTTCTTTTGAAAATGGCTGCACCATATGGAGCCAACGGGGAAGAGTATCAGGAATATAATAATTCCTGTAAAAGATCTTAGCAAAATCAGGAAACATATAAACCAAAAAACAATAAATATCGATATAGGCTTTTCTCTTTTAAAAAGTTTAAACTGATTAGAAAATGTTAGATACAACAATGAAAATATGGACAAGACAACCAGAAGCGAAAACCGGATATGAGATATGAATAATGAGGCATAACGGGAGTCAACAGGTTTGATATTTGAAAAGCCAAGCAGAACGAAGGTTGTAATAAATGTATTAACCAGAACTGTGGCTATAAACAATTGCATTATAAGTTTGAATTCTATTTTGCTAAGTGGTTTAGAAGTGCCGTAAATTACCGGTAAAGCAAGCAAGGGTAACTTAATTCGCAGATCATGAAAAGCATAAACAAAATTTGAGGGGGAATTTACCTCTTTGATATGGCCAATAATACCCGAAATTTTTGAAGGGATAATTTGCATTGGCAATTCAAATAGTGTATGAAAAAAATCATAGGTATTGAATAGTCCCAAAAGATGTATTAAATAAATTGAGGCGATAAGCAGAATTGCTTTTCTGGTTTTTAGCACATGGAATTTATGTTTATAATTTCCCTCCAGGAGCCAGTTAATGGCTAGTGTTAACTGTGCAGCACTAAGTATAAAAAAAGAAACCGGCATTCCGATAACCAGAAGAGCTGTACCAAAAAGAAATATATAGCGATGATACTTTTGTGATAACATGTCCAAGACAATTACTCTGCAAATTAAGTGATTTTAACATGAAAATAAAATTGCAGCTATCCAATTCATTTCATAATCATTTTATTTTATTTCTGTTGTTATTTTAAGATTCTAACAGCACGCCTGGTCAGTTAATAAACAGTTTTGTATTCTGCTTATTATATCCAGAAAAGGATTTATTCCTTACTCCAATCGTGATGAACCTGGTTTTAATCTGAATCTGTCCTAAACAATAGGACTATTTTTTATAGAAAAATTTCTTCAACCTCCTAAGGCCGATATAATAATTCATACAGAGCAATTCAATCTTTTCAATCCCTGATGTTTTCATGACATCTTTTTTGTAGTAGATGGTGTCAGATTTTGTTTTGTACCAGATACAATAATGATTTTGCTCCATCCAGTTACGGATTTCATGAATAAACGGATTGGTATAAAATTTTCCATGAGTTTCAAGGGAGATAATTTTAGGTCTGCTCACCAGATTTTTCATGATATACCATTCACAACCTTCCGTGTCAACACTTAACAGATCAATATTTCCGGGGTCAATATCATGAAAAACCTTACACTCAACTATGAAAGTGTCCTGTTTGTTGATGGTGTAATTGTCATTCACCTGTGCAGGGCTTGATGGTAAATCTTTGGCGAAAGAAGATGCTTCTCTTTGCACAAGTTCTAACGTGCCATTGTAATCATAGATGGCATAAGGATAAACAACAACATTTTTATCTTTAAACATCTTATATATCCTGGCCAAGGATCTTTTGTCTGGCTCAACGAGAATAGCTTTTGTTCCATGGTGTATGAATTTTAAAATATTCGATGTTTCAGGCATGTATACACCTACTTCACAAACGACTGAAAACGTTAATTCTTTACCGGAACATTTAAAGTATAGTTTATTGTTTTCGCTGACAATCATGTTTCTGGGCTATGTCTTTTCTTAAAGTAATCGTTTTGTGCTGAGAATACGTAAAGGTATCAAAATTCTTGGCTACAGATTTATTGTGAGGTTCAATTCTTAAGGGCATAAACTAAATTTATGAAAATCTAATATGAACCTTATAAGTTTGATAGCCCAATAATTAAGTGCATTTTTTCGTCACGCAGCCTCAAATAAAATAAATTTAACAGGCCTTGCTTAATTCATAAAAATTATTGTATTTTTGCACTCCACAAAAACGGGGTGGTGGAATTCAGGACATAGACAAATAAAACAATTGTTGAAAAGTGGACACATTAAGTTATAAAACAAAATCGGCCAACAAGGCTACTGTGAATAAAGAATGGTATGTTGTGGATGCTACTAATGAGGTATTGGGAAGACTTGCATCCAGAGTTGCTAAAATTATGCGTGGGAAAAACAAACCTGATTTTACACCTCATGTAGATTGTGGTGATAATGTAATTGTTATCAATGCTGAAAAAATAAAACTTACAGGCAATAAATTTCAGGATAAGCAATATATCCGACACTCAGGTTATCCGGGAGGTCAAACATCACAATCTGCTGAAGCGATAATGAAGAAAGATCCTACAAAATTAGTTGAAAATGCAGTGAAAGGGATGCTTCCAAAGAACAGACTTGGTAGCGCCATTTTCAATAATCTTCACGTTTATAGCGGCTCTGAACACAAGCATGAAGCGCAGCAGCCTAAAGAATTAAAATTAAATTCTATTAAATAGTTTTATGGAAGTAATAAATGCTCTAGGAAGAAGAAAGGCAGCAGTTGCAAGAATATATGTAAGTGATGGCAAGGGTAAAATACACATCAACAAGAGGGATGTGAAAGAATATTTTCCTTTCCAACAATTACAATATATTGTAAATCAACCACTTGAAGTCACAAATTCTGAAGGTAAGTTCGACATAAAGGTCAATCTTTATGGAGGAGGAATTAAAGGGCAAGCTGAAGCTGTGCGTTTGGCAATAGCCAGGGCATTGGTAAAAATTGATCCCGAAACAAGAGAAATATTAAAAACAAATAAATTTCTTACAAGAGATCCACGAGAGGTAGAACGAAAGAAACCCGGGCAACCCAAGGCAAGGAAAAAATTTCAGTTTAGTAAGCGCTAGCAACTATTTATATTGTTTAGTATCTAAACTCTGGAGACTTCCCTGATGGAACTACTTGAGAGTTGACAAATTATAGAATGTAAACAAATTGAACATGTCGAAAACAAATTTCAATGAATTATTAGATGCAGGTGTACATTTTGGACATCTGAAAAGAAAATGGAATCCAAGCATGGCTCCTTATATTTTTATGGAGCGTAATGGAATTCACATTATTGATTTGCAGAAAACTGCGGTGAAACTCGAAGAAGCCAGTGCCGCTTTAAGACAGATAGCTAAATCGGGACGGAAAATTTTATTCGTTGCCACAAAGAAGCAGGCAAAAGATTTGGTGGCTGAAAAAGTGAAGCAGGTGAATATGCCTTATGTTACAGAACGTTGGCCCGGAGGTATGTTAACAAACTTTCCAACCATTCGAAAAGCCGTAAAAAAAATGGGCTCCATTGATAAAATGGCAACTGACGGCACATTTACTAACATGTCAAAGCGTGAGAGGTTACAAATAACCCGTCAACGGGCCAAACTGGAAAAAAACCTTGGTAGTATTGCAGATCTGACTCGTCTGCCTGCTGCAATGTTTGTTGTAGATATCACAAAAGAATACATAGCAGTTAGAGAAGCTAACAGGCTGAATATTCCGGTTTTTGCTATGGTTGACACGAACTCTGATCCGAATATGGTTGACTTCCCTATACCGGCAAATGACGATGCTTCAAAATCAATTTCTCTTGTTATAGACAAAGTATGTGAAGCCATATATGAAGGTCTGGAAGAAAGAAAGATGGAACGAGAAAAAGAAGCTGCAACAAAAGAAGCAGCGGAAAAGAACAAACAATCAGCTAAAAAATCTGCTGCAAAAAAATCGGATAGTCCTGAAGAAAAGGGATCAGATAAAATAGAAGATCAGGTTGCTGAGGGGAAAGAAACAAAAGATGAATAAAAAAAAACATTAAAAGTAGAAATACATGACTCAAATATCAGCTGCGGACGTCAGCAAACTAAGAAAAACCACTGGCGCAGGTATGATGGATTGCAAGAAGGCTCTTCAGGAAACAAGCGGGGATTTTGATAAGGCTATTGAGATAATTCGTAAAAAAGGACAAGCTGTTGCCAATAAGCGTGCAGATCGGGAGGCCAGCGAAGGCGTTACACTGGCTAGCATTAATGATGATAGCACATTCGGTGTAATCATAGTGCTGAATTGTGAAACAGACTTTGTTGCCAAGAATGAGAATTTTATCGGATTTGCAAAACAGATCCTTGATCTGGCACTGGCCAATGACTCGGCAAACTTGGATTCACTTAAACAACTTAAGATAGACGGAAAATCAGTTACCGAAAAAATTGTTGAACAAATTGGGGTTATAGGTGAAAAAATTGAGCTTGCCTATTATGATAAAATTCATGCTGCACAAGTAATGGCCTATATTCATCCCGGCAATAAATTGACCACACTGGTCGGATTCAATAAAAATACAGAAATTCAGGTAGCCAAGGATATTGCTATGCAGATAGCTGCGATGAATCCTGTTGCTGTTGACAAAGGAGATATTTCTCCGGAGATTATTGAAAAAGAAAGAGAAATCGGAAGAGAACAAGCAATAAGAGAAGGGAAACCGGAAAACATAGTGGATAAAATTGCTGAAGGAAAATTAAATAAGTTCTATAAGGAAAACACCTTATTGAATCAGGAATTTACCAAGGACAGTAAGAAAACAGTTCGTCAATATTTGCAGGACAATGATAAAGAACTTACAGTGAATGCATTCTTAAGATATTCACTTTCGAATTAATATTTTGTCTTCTGAAATAGGAAAGAGGGTCCAATAGGCCCTCTTTTTTTTTGGCTGATTTCGAAATTCATATAACTTCGTTGTAGAAAAACTCATAAAAATATGCCTAAATACAAAAGGATTTTATTAAAACTTAGCGGGGAAGCGCTGATGGGTAATAAACAATATGGGATAGATGAAAATCGATTATCAGCCTATGCAAAACAGATAAAAAGCGCAAATGAACTAGGTGTTGAGACAGGCATTGTTATCGGAGGGGGGAACATTTTCAGAGGGATGTCTGGAGAAATGGCAGGATTTGATCGCACCAAAGGAGATTACATGGGCATGCTGGCTACTGTTATTAACGGGCTTGCCATTCAGTCTGCGCTGGAATCATTAGGATGCAAAAGCACATTGGTAACAGCCATTGAAATGTCTCCTGTCGGACTCAGGTATTCAAAGGAAAGAGTAAAGGAAGCATTAAAAAACAAAGAGGTGGTAATTTTCGTCTTTGGAACAGGGAATCCCTATTTTACAACCGACACAGCTGCTGCATTGCGTGGTATAGAGATGGAAGCAGAAGTCTTACTAAAAGGAACGAGAGTAGATGGTGTTTATACAACCGATCCTGAAAAAGACTCATCAGCCACCAGGTTTGACAAATTGACTTTTGAGGAAGTGTACAAAAGGGGTTTAAAAATTATGGACCTTACAGCCATTACCATGTGTTCGGAAAATAATTTGTCTATCATTGTGTTTAACATGAATAAAGAAGAGAATTTGTTAAAATTGTTAAAAGGAGAATCTGTTGGAACACTTATTTATAATCAGTAACAAATTCTATTGTAAAAGGGTATAGATATTTTTATATTTTTGTTTATGTGTTAAAATATAAGCCTTTATGGAAGAAGACGTTCAACTACAACTGGAAATTACCAGAGAAATGATGGCTAAGGCCGTCCAACACCTCGAAGATGAACTTCTGCATATCAGAGCAGGGAAAGCTACTCCGAATATTCTTGATGGTATAACTGTAGATTATTATGGCTCAATGGTACCATTGAGTCAGGTGTCAAACATAAATACCCCCGATGCGAAAACAATAGCAGTTCAACCCTGGGAAAAGGCTATGGTTCAACCTATTGAGAAAGCTATTCTTGCTGCCAATATCGGGCTTACACCTATGAATAGTGGTGAGATAATCCATATTAGTATTCCGCCGCTTACAGAAGAAAGAAGAATTAACCTTGTAAAGCAGATAAAAACTTTGGGAGAAAATACCAGAGTCAGCATCCGAAATGCAAGACGTGAAGCGAATGAATCTCTTAAACAAATGCAGAAGGATGGCCTGTCAGAAGATCTCGAAAAAGATGCGGAAGAAGAAGTTCAGAAGGTGACAAATGACTTTGCAGTGAAAGTGGATGAATTGATTGAAGCTAAGGAAAAAGACATCATGACTATTTAGCATCATTCCATTAGCTTCCTCAACAAACAGTATCCAATTTTACTATTCTCTATTCAAGCAATTCAAATACCTCATCGAGATTGGGAGCCAGTATAATTTCAGTACGTCTGTTTTTCTGCCTTGTTACAACTGTTTTTCCCTGCTCAACCGGCAAAAATTTTCCTCTTCCCGCAGCAGTGAGGCGTTTCGGATTAATGCTGCTCCCATCCAGCAGGATTCGTATGATTGCTGTCGCACGTTGAACGCTCAAATCCCAATTGTCGATATATTTTGATCCTGCAATGATTGGTACATCATCGGTATGGCCTTCAATCATGATGTTTATTGTGGGATTTTGCTCCAGCACTCCTGCCAGTTTATTCAGTGCATTTCTGCCTTGCGGATCTACTTCGGTGCTGCCACTGGCAAATAAAAGTTTCTCATCCAGGGAAACATAAACTTTCCCATTCTTTTTTGTGATGGTCAATCCCTGATTTTCAAAACCCATAAGAGCAAGGGATAATTTTTGTTTTAAAGCTTCTGCTTCAGCATCCTTACGGTTCAGAATGTTTTGCAATTCGATGAGTTGAGCATTTTGAGTATCCAATTCTTTCTTGATTTTTACCAGTTCTTCCCTATCATGATCCAGTTTGTTTTGCGTCTGGTTTAATTGATTCTCACGCTGATACAAATCTTTCTGCGTGTTTTCCAGTTTCGCCATTAAGCTTCTGGTTTCAGCATCGCTATCACTTATTAATGCCTGATGTGTTTCCTCCAGCTTTTCATATCGCGTATTCAACTGATTGTGTCGCGCTTTCAGGTTTTTTAATTCTTCAGCATTTTCCAGACCTCTTTCTTCCATCCTTTCTTTGGTTGTTTTTTCCAATTCGAGACCTGCTTCAAGTTCGGTATTTTTAACTGTAAGCTTTTCATTTTCTGTCCAAAGCTCTTCCCTTTCATTTTTACAGTGATCTCTTTCTTCTTCTATTTCAGATAAATATTTTGGAGGCACACAATGGGAAAAAATGAAAATGCAAAGAAATAGTAAACTAAATTTTGACTTTCGTATTCTCATTATACAATAGTATTTTTAATAAAACGAAATTACAAAAACCTGAGTGTCTACTCAAACTATCTCATTAAGAATTATTAACTTTGCATGATTTAGTATTTTTCTCATATGACTTCAACATACAAATTGTTAGAAAAGATTAACACTCCTGATGACCTGAAGAAATTGAAAATTGAACAATTGGTACAGGTCAGTAAGGAGTTGCGGGAGCTTATTATCGATGAGCTCTCCAATAATCCCGGACATTTTGGTGCAAGTTTAGGGGTGGTTGAGCTTACAGTTGCTCTGCATTATGCTTACAATACTCCTTTCGATAAAATTATCTGGGATGTAGGACATCAGGCATATGGACATAAAATATTAACCGGTCGAAAAAATCAATTCCATACCAATCGTAAATACAAAGGGATAAGCGGATTTCCGAAGATGGATGAAAGTGAATATGATGCATTTGGTGCCGGCCATGCATCTACTTCTATATCAGCAGCCCTGGGTATGGCAGTTGCCGATAAACAACAGGGAATAAAAAGAAATGTTGTTGCTGTTATCGGAGATGGATCATTAACCGGCGGATTGGCTTTTGAAGGGCTCAATAATGCAGGAATAGAAAAAACGGATATTGTTGTAATACTGAATGATAATAACATTTCCATTGATCCAAGTGTGGGCGCACTGAAAGAATATTTGGCAGACATTGCTACCTCGAGAACTTACAACCGACTGAAAAACGATCTCTGGAAAATACTGGGCAAGATCAATAAGGTGGCCCCGCACGCAAGGGATTATGCTCAAAAACTGGAGAATGGCATCAAGTCAATCCTGCTTCGGCAGAGCAATCTGTTTGAGGCCTTTAACTTCAGATATTTTGGACCGATCGACGGCCATGATGTATTGCATATTGCAAGAATTCTTGATGATTTTAAAAGCATTCCGGGACCAAAATTATTGCATGTTCTTACGAAAAAGGGAAAAGGATTTAAGCAGGCAGAACTCAATCAAACGAAGTTTCATGCACCGGGAAAATTCAATAAAGATACCGGAGAACTTGTCAAATTTAAATCTGATAAAGCCCAACCTCCTCTTTACCAGGATGTTTTTGGTCATACTCTTCTTGAGTTGGCAAAGAAAAACGAAAAAATCGTTGGCATTACCCCTGCTATGTCAACAGGTTGTTCGATGAAAATTGTTATGGATGAACTGCCGGAAAGAACATTTGACGTGGGCATTGCAGAACAGCACGCGGTTACATTTTCAGCAGGTCTTGCATCGCAGGGATTAATTCCATTTTGTAATATTTATTCAACTTTCATGCAACGTTCCTACGACCAGGTAATTCACGATGTGGCATTACAAAAGTTGGGAGTAATATTTTGTCTTGACCGGGGGGGGCTCGTTGGAGCTGACGGAGCAACACACCATGGAGTATTTGATTTGGCCTATATGCGTAGCATTCCTGATATGATAGTGGCAGCTCCTATGGATGAAATAGAACTGAGAAATATGATGTTTACTGCTCAATTGGGTAAATACGGACCTTTTTCAATACGATATCCAAAGGGAAGGGCAAACCGGGTTGATTGGCAAAAACCTTTTGCTGAACTAATACCGGGGAAAGCCCGTAAACTGAGAGAAGGATCTGATATGGCTATTCTATCGATAGGTAATGCAGGAAACTTAGTACAGGAAGCATTAAAAATGTTAAATACATCGCCTGGTATCAGCATTGCTCATTATGATATGCGTTTTGTCAAACCCCTTGATGAAGATTGCTTACATAGTATTTTCAAACAATTCGACAGAATAATTACAGTGGAAGATGGAACTATAGTTGGAGGATTTGGGAGTGCAGTGATTGAATTTATGTGCGAAAACACATACCATGCCCAGGTAAAAAGACTTGGAATACCTGATCGTTTTATTGATCAGGGAACACAAAATGAATTGTATAAAGAATGTGGTTTTGATCCCGACAGCATTATTTTGGCTATACGGTCAATGGTGAAACCGGGAGTTCTTTTCAATGTCGGATGATATGATTCCCGGATAGTACATTCTTTTCTTCTTACAGGCAATTTCTATTTCACGATTAGTTAAACGCAGTTATTAGAAATTTTAACACCTTGATATTCAAAATAAAAATGATCTTTAATGAAGTTTATATTTAATAATTGGAGGTTTTCTGAAACAATATAAACGAAGCATCATTTTTTATTCAATAATAACATGAAATAAATAGGTGTAAAATTCAGAAGGATAGCGATCTAAATCTATAAACTATTAACAAGTAGGGACAGAAGGAAGCAAAAATGGAATGCAAGATAGAAATAGGTATTTCTTGGTGTAACAGGAGATGTGAACGAATGAATAAGTAAAACATTAATACATAAAGTAAAAATAAAGATGAGCTTATATAAAATGAACAAATACAATGATTTATATAAGCTAATAGAATGTAAATTTGTATTTTCTCTTATGAATTCAGAAGGATAATATGGTTATAGCATGGAAGCTTTTACATGAAAAGAATTATGAAGAGCGGTAAGCAGAGTATTAACGGGTGATGAAAAAGAAAGATCCCAATTCATCTTCCAGGCCTTTAATTCTTCCAAACTCGGGAGTCTGAAGAGAACTGTTTCTTAATACGATGCTTACTCGTTTAGCAATATCATCAATGGTAACACAGTCATCCTCATTATTTAACAAGGTATTGGCAAAAGCTCGGGTGAAAAGTGAATTATCGTAAGCATAGCCCATCCCTGCAGAAGTAAAAACCTGTGAAGATTTTTTCAAAGCCAACTGAGTATCAGAACAGGCAGCCCCGTTAATAGGCCCTCTTAAAGCAAGACAAAAGTCTTGCCCGGTCTCACAAGCATCACTTACAACAAGCAGATGAGAGAGGGAGTTATACGAATACAGAGACGCTTTTAAGGCATTGATATTAAAATAGCTGAATTCCACATCCATGGTTGCATCAGTAGGTATCCAATAACCGGTTCCATTAACATTTTTTCCATGACCGGCAAACCATATAAACAATGAGTTTACATGATTTGCCCTGATCAAATCGCGTAAATCAATCGAAAAGAAACGTTCTAACTCCCTTTTTGTGAGGTTTCTTTTCACGATGGTTTTATTTACCCTGTAACGGGTCAGCGCTTGTTGCATTAAGTTAATATCCTGAGGCGGGGATTTTAAATTGGGATAATCTTTATAGTTTGAGTTCTCGATCAACACGACCCAGGTTTTACCCATGGGGCTATCATTGCTTAAAATTCTTCCATCACGTCGAAATAAAAATTTCTTTTCACTTGCATTTCCATATTTATCAATGGCCGTAATTTTAATACGGTTTTTCTTTGTAATATCAAGGGTTGCAGTGAAGCGTGGATTTATATCACCAGGGGCATAACTTGCATTAACATCTTCAATTTTGATTGTTTCAATCATACTTTCATCCTGAATCTGCCCATCTAAATACAAATAATTATCATCCGGTTTAATAACAATTATACCATCATCCCCAGCATACGGATTTCGTAAAAAGATACCGGGAGCATGAGTTTCTATTCTCTCAACAGCATAGCTTACTGTACTGGCATTATTGTAGATATCTATTGCTGAAATGGTAATAAATTCAAGAGTAGAAGTATAAACTTGTTTTGAAAATTCTTTCTGGTACTTGCCTGTGGAATCATTTAGAATGGTATCACTATTTATTCTAAGAAACCTGATTTTACTTTCATCTTCAATATATCCCGTAATAGGAACCTGATCTTTATCATTTGGCACGGGGACCTGAAAGTTCGAACTCAAAACAGGTTGTGTAAGCCTGATTACAGGTTTATTAGATTCCCGGTTCAATTCAAATATTTTCTTTTCAAGAGTGCTTACAAATGGAGGATCAAGATCAGCTGAAAAGTTTAACAGCATTGAATAATCTGATATAGCCTTGGATATCATGCCAATCTTTTCGTATGCGTTTGCCCTTCTATTCATAGCATCGACATTTGTTATGTCCTGCTGAAGAGTAATCGTGAAATCGTTTATTGCATTCTGATACTGGGCAAAGTCAAAATAATATTCACCCCGTACAGTAAAATAGTCACTTTTTGTAGTATCAAGAGCAATTACTTTTGAAATATCAGATATTGCTTTAGAGTATTCTTTTTTCCGTCTATAACACTGACTGCGTAACAGATAGGCTTCGGCAATATTATTTCCATTCTCCAATGCATAGGTGCTGTTTTCAATGGCATAATTGATTTTACCTGTTTGCAATTGCAATTGTGCTAATGAGAGAAAAGCATCAATCAGAAGTTTGTCTTTTATTATTGCTCTCTCAAAATCCTTTTCTGCTTCTTCGAAATGATGTAAATGAAAGTGCATAAGACCGCGCAGATAATTAGCATAGGAAGTATTTTTGGAGTCCAAAGCTTTTTCAGCTGCTTGTAATGCTTTGGTATAGTTGTTTGTTGAACGATAAATCTCACATTGGAGAATATAAGCTTCATGAAATTTTTGTTTCTCTGAAAGAGCATTATCAATATTTACTAATGCCTGATCATAATGCGTCAGCTGAAAAAGGATGAGCGCGGAATGAAAATAATTTTCTGCTGAATTCGTGCCAAAAACTGCAGCACTTCTATAATCATTTGATGCATTTTCCAGGTTTTCAATAAATTCATTGGCTTTGGCACGATCCTCGTATGCCTGACCATTTTGTGGATCAAGTTCTAGTGCTTTATCGTATTGTTGAACGGCTTCCTCATAATATCCATTTTCAATAAATTGTTCAGCAGCTTTCATATGTTGTTTTGAATTCTGTCCGAAAAGACAAATTCCGAGAGAAATGAATAATAATAAAAAAAAGCCTTTTAACATGGGTGATCCAGAGATATAAATTTGTATTTTGTAATTTGAATGCAATAGTACAAAAACATTGCCAAACTTTATCAATCTTCCTGAAATTCAATGGATTTACTATAGAATAATGGAAAACAATTATAGCCGGAAGGTATTTTTATTACCAGAAAGTCAAATTGTACCTGTTTAGTTCCTTATCCAATTGTCGGGCTCCAGGAAGAATTTCTTCAAATTTTTTCCAGAAAGAAGCCTGATGATTTTTTTCTTTTGTGTGCATCAGTTCGTGCAAAATCACATAATCAATCAGATTGTCAGGCAGTCGCATCAGCTGCAGATTCAGATTAATATTGTTAGCAGCCGAACAACTTCCCCATCTGGTTTTCGCATTCTTTATACTTATTCTTTTGTATTGAAGATCAAATTTTTTTGCCAGTGCATTCGCCCTTACCGGCAAATACTTTTTCGCTTCAATCCGCCAGGTTTCTTCAACCGTTTTGCGAATAAAATTTTGAATTCGTTGATCTTCAACTTTAGCAAATTCAGGATACCATACTAAGATTTTACTCCCCGACACAACAGATTTAATCGTTTTTTTTGGATGTTTTAAGAGAAAAAGCTGATGTGAACGGGTTATAAAAGAAGAACTTTCTGTAAAAAGGGTATGTTGTATTTTTAAAGAGGCCTGCTTTTTTACCGATTTTTCAATCCATTTTTTTTTCTGAAGTACAAATTGAATAGCCCTCGAATCCGGAACGTATTGAGGAACGACAACTACTATACCTTCCTTGGGATCAACTTTTAGTCGCAAATATCTGGCTTTGGTACTTTTTCTTAGCCTAATAGCACCAATGCCTTCAAGGTTTGTATTGTAATCATCTGATTTCAATAGGAATATTCATTGTTATCATAGAGCAAATATATGTTTCTATAGCAACAAATTGTGATTTTTTCTTCAACCGAATTTGTATTTTTGTCTCCCATGTGTTTTATACTACATATTGAAACTGCAACAGAAGTATGTTCTGCTTCACTTGCCCGGAATGGGAAAATTATTGCAGTGAAAGAAACATCAGAAGAAAAATCTCATGCACGGACCCTCTCCGTTTTTGTTGATGAATTAATAAAGAGCACCGACATGAAAAACAAACCCCTTGATGCTGTTGCTGTAAGCATGGGACCTGGTTCATACACCGGCTTACGCATAGGAGTATCGGTAGCGAAAGGATTATGCTATGGATTTAACATTCCATTGATTTCAGTCCCTACTCTTGAGGCAATGAGTAAAGGGTTTCAGGATAAGTTAAAAACATCAAATGAGACCATACCGGCAAATGTTTTGTTTTCTCCGATGATTGATGCACGACGTATGGAAGTGTATACGGCTTTATTTACTTCCGGAAATAAAATTTTTAAAGAGACTTCAGCTCAAATTATTAAACCGGACACTTTTGACGATCTATTATCGGAATACATGGTCTATTTCTTTGGCTCAGGAGCAGAAAAACTATCAGAGATCATTACGGACAGAAATGCCGTATTTGCAAATCATTTTATGCATTCATCTGTCCATATGGCTTCTATTGCTTGTGAAAAATACCGTGCAGGAAAATTTGTTGATTTAGCCTATTTCGAACCATTTTACCTGAAGGATTTTATTACCACTACGTCTAAAAAGAATTTTTTCTTCCCGACAAAATAAATTTGGGGCACAGTTCTTGATTTATTATTACCAAACGTAAATTTGGATATCATGAAATGGGGGTTATATACATTTTTGATCATTGTATCACTTGGATTTGGTTTAAAAGAAAGTCATGATGGGAACATAAAAAATTCTGATGACAAAGAATCTTTTAAAAGTGGTGAAGAATTGATCTATACATTAAAATATGGGCTTATCCATGGAGGAGATGCTACGCTGTCATTAAATACAGCAGACTATAACAGCAAACAGGTTTATCATGCCCGTGCACATGCGAAATCAGCCGGCATAACGGATAAGTTATTTAAAATAGAGGATGTATACGAAAGCTATTTTGATACGAAGACCTGCCTTCCATACAAAGCGATCAGGAATATAAGTGAAGGAGGGTATAAGTATTATAATGAGGTGCGTTTTTCACATAATGACAGTATACTTGTTAGCCAGAAGAGTGGCGTGTACAAAGTCCCCTCAAATATTCTGGATGTTGTATCTTCTCTGTATTATTTGAGAAATATACGTCCGGATACTTTAAAAAAAGGAGATGTAATTCCAATTACTACTTTTTTCGGAGATGAAATTTTCCCCTTTCCACTTCGTTATCGGGGAATAGAAACAGTGAAAACAAAGCTGGGAAAATTTCGATGTTACCGTTTTGATCCGGTTGTTGAAGTAGGCAGAATGTTTGAAAGTGAAGACGACATGACGATGTGGATCAGTGCAGATCAGAATATGGTGCCAATACGGGTCAAATTTGATATGATCGTAGGATCTGTCAAATGTGATTTGGCAAAATACAAAAATCTGGCTGCCGAATTGCGTTCTATTTAATAGCTAAATAAAAATTCCAAATGTTTGGAGTCATTAATTGATTTCCCTTATTTTTGTAGCCATTGTATAAAAGAATATAGATGGCTACAACTTCAGATATCAGGAATGGTTTATGTATAGAATTCAATAATGATTTGTATACAGTAGTGGATTTTCAGCATGTGAAACCCGGTAAGGGGCCGGCATTTGTCAGAACAAAACTGAAGAACATTAAAACAGGAAAAGTGATTGATAACACGTTTTCTTCCGGTCATAAAATCAATACTCAACGTGTTGAACGAAGAACATACCAATTTTTGTATAAGGATGATATGGGATATAATTTTATGCATACCGTAACTTTTGAGCAGCTTAATATCCCCAGGGACATGATCAATTCTCCTGATCTGTTAAAAGAAGGTCAGGAAGTGGAAATAGTTTACCATACAGATATTGATACACCTCTGTCGTGTGAATTGCCCCCATTTGTGGTTCTTGAAGTAAGTTACACCGAACCCGGAATGAAAGGCGACACGGCATCGTCAACCGCTTTGAAACAAGCAACGCTGGAAACGGGTTCAACACTAAATGTCCCTTTATTTATAGAACAGGGAGAAAAAATTAAAGTTGACACAAGAACAAACACATATTCTGAAAGAGTTAAAGAATAATTTGTTATTTTACTTACTCTTAGAATATTTGCATGAATGATAAAGCTTCTATAAAACGTTTTAAGCTAACAACGTTTAAACTTCGATCGTTGTTGAATATTACTCAGGCGATAAATGAAAATCTGACTCAGGAAGAACTATTATCACGTTACGAAAGTATTCTTAAGCAAGACCTGAACATAGGTAAGCTTATTTTGTATAAGCTGGAAGATGAATGGAAATGCATTTTAAGTTCAGGAATAAACGATGAAAATCAAAAAAATATAAATGTTGAAGAAGAATTGTTACCTTATGAGGAAATCTCTTTTGTTACTTCAGGTCAATCTTCCGCATTGGCGAATTATGACATTGTTATTCCTGTCATTCATAATGGTAAGCATATGGCTTTTGTAATCATTGGAGATATAGATGAAGAAGGAGCGGGAATTAGTCCTACCATTAAACACCTGAATTTCATTCAAACGCTTTCCAATATTATTATTGTTGCTATTGAAAATATCAGATTATTCAAAGAAAGCCTGAAACAGGAGGCAATGAAGAAAGAGCTTGAGCTGGCTTCGAAAATGCAAAACATGCTTATACCTCATACATCTGCATTGCCTAATAATGATAAAATTCGCATGACGGCATTTTATCATCCTCATCTTGAAGTAGGGGGGGACTATTATGATTATATTGAACTTAGTAAAGACGAAATGGGATTTTGCATCTCTGATGTTTCGGGGAAAGGTATGTCGGCAGCCTTACTAATGTCTAATTTTCAAGCGAATTTACGAGCTCTCTTTACCCATGAAATTTCTTTGCTGGCACTTGTGGAGAAACTTAATGAACGTGTATTACATGCCGCAAACGGAGAAAAATTCATCACACTTTTTGTTGGCAAATTCAATTTCAAGACAAGGGAACTGGAGTATATAAATGCGGGTCATAATCAGCCCATATTGTATAAGATGAAAGATGAAAGCCTTATTTTTCTAGACAAAGGTTGTGTGGGGATAGGCATGCTTGATGAAATTCCGCTGATACGAAAAGGATCTATGATTATTGAGGATCCTTCAAAGATTTTATGTTACACAGACGGGCTTGTAGAATTGATGGATGGAAGAGGAGTATCTACAGAAACCTCCGAGATAGAAGCCTGTTTGAGCAATAAGGAGTCAATAGATGATAACATAGAGAATATCATTAAGAGGCAAAAAATTTTGGAAGACTCAACGGCAATTTTTGATGATATTTCCATCCTTGGGATTGAAATTTTCTAATAGGATTCAGTTTCCTCCGATTTCTTCACCGAAACTTTGTTAGCCTTTTCTTTAGGTAAGTAATATATATCCAGCGAGACAAAAACTGCAATAAATCCCCAAAATAGCGCTGAAGCTTTATCGGTATCGAGAAAATTATTTAGTGCTCCATGAAGAAGATATGTGATAAGCGCTAAGATATAGGCTAGAACCAATTGTTTTAATTTTTTATCCTGGATCCGATGATAGACTCTGAAACCTGTAATTAGGCCGAATATAATGATTAGCACAAAAGATACAGAACCCAATACTCCGGATTCGGATAAAGGCCCGATATATTCACTGTGGGCATTTCCGGCATCACCAAAATTTGTGCTGACCAGTGTTTTTTTCTTTGAAAATTGAAAGGGAGCATACTGAAACATATATGTACCCGGTCCCCAGCCAAAAACGGGACGTTCCTTAAACATTCTGAAAGCAGCATCCCAACGGTTAAATCGTTCCAGGATAGAATCATCTGTGGTAATGTTTGAAATAGATTGAACATGTTCTGCCAGATCGGCTGAAGAATCCTGTTTATTTCTTTCCAATTTGTGTACAATTTCAGTACGTTGACCTATAAAAAATACCAATAATACTGTACCTGCCACTAGTAAATGCCTGAATTTAATTTTCAAAAGCGTCACGATCATGATGCCAAATGAAAGGACAACGCTGGTCCAGGCAGCACGTGTATAAGAAAGAATTAAGCCTGCTGAAATAACAAACAAAACAAACCAGAAGAAAATTTTCAGAAGAAAATTTTTCCCTTGTCTTAATATATTTCCTCCTACTCCAAAAAACAGCATAGCCAGAATTGCTCCATACGATGTATGATCGCGGAAAAAAGGGCCCATAACGGAATGTGCTGCTTGCTTATCGAACAATCCATAAAACATATGCCGATTGATGGAATAAAAAACCACAAAGACCATAGGTACAGCATAGCACAATATAAAAGTTGATATGTTCTCAGTTTTTCTAAAGATTAAAATGGCCAATAAGTAGAATATTATAATGAACCACAGCTTTGCAAGTAAAAACTTAAAAGACACCAAAGGCATTGAGCTTGTAACAGCTGTTATAAACATCCAGAACAGATAGAACAAAATGGCATAGGTGACAGGATGGTTGATTATTCTTCGATCCAGATAGCCCTCTTTAACCACTTTAAATAGAAATATTAGCATAGCACCAAATAGCAAAGGTTCGGTAGGAATGGCAAAATCTATGGGAGAGGAATGAATAAACTCGATCAGAGGAATGGACAAAGGGGTAAGAAAAATAATAATAAAGTACAAAATATCAAGCCGGCGGAAAGCTATAAAGGCAAAAAATACGAAGACAGGAAGAAAATTAAAATAATAAAATTCATTGTGAGTTAATATCATGTTAACCACAATGTATAAAAGTGCAGGTATGATTACCCACAAGTATTTTTTATACTCTTTGAGCCTAAGCATACTTTAGTAGCGGGCCTTAATATTGTCTATAATGAGCAATAGAAGAAGAGCCAGGGCAAAAGTGGTTAGGGTTGAAACCATCACAATCATTGACCGGTGTGGGGTGGCTTTTCTCTCTGCTTTGTTTGCATAATCGACCACAAATACATTGGTCATGGTAGATTCAAGGTTAACTTTTGCTGCAGCAAACTTTGATTTTAACAGGCTGAACCGTTCAATTTCCCATTCCAGTCTATCAGATAGTTCAACATAGCTACCTCCGTATTTAGCCATAAGATCCATCTTATCCTCAATAGCACGTATGGCTCGTGTATTGTTAGCTGCAACTGCTTCACCATAAGCAACATTCAAAGCTTCTGCCATGGATACATAATCATGAATTCCCAGCGAGCGAATTTCGTTTAATGAATCTGTTAATTCCTCAATGATCAACCTTGAGCTTAGGTATTCTCTTTCAACAATTGCAGATGCTTCCAGTGCACGTGCCTTCTTGATATTGAAGTAAACGGAATCGATATAGCCAGCAATTCCATTGGCAATATCGGCTGCCATTTGTGGATCCTCATCCAGAACAGATATCTCAATGGATAAAAATTCAGTTCTTCGATAACCGACATTGCCTTCAAGTTTATTGTAAAGCTCAGTGTTTTTAAACTTACTGGCCGTATCTATTTCATAATGTTCCAGCAGATTGAATTTACCGATAATATGGTTCTTAATTTGGTCAGATTTCAATACCTGCAACAATCTTTCAGCTTCTTCATCTTCGCCAAAAGTTAATATGTCTTTGGTGTCGGATGTAATAACCGCTGTTTCCACAAGGTTTTTTGAAACAGAAACTGAAGCAGCCGGGAACAGAGTAACCTGCGATCTGAATTTCGGAGTAATGGTTAAGGAAACAATGACAGACACAACAAATGCAATCAATGAAAGGCCTATCAGAATCCACTTCTTATCCCAGGCAAATTTTATCAGATCGAATGCATCGTATACAAACCCCTGATCTTTAGATTTTTTTACCATGACATGTATTATTTAACAGTAATAACAAAATAATTTTTCTTTCCTTTTTGAACTAGTAAATATTTGTTGTTAAGCAAATTGCTTGTATTAATTTCTAATTCTTCATTGTCTATTTTCATCTTATTCAAACTGACTCCCCCTCCTTTTATCATTCTTCTTAACTCACCTTTTGAGGAAAACACCGCCACTTTTTCAGCAAGAAGATCAATAACATTTACTCCCTTTTTAAGAACAGGAAGCGAAATCGAATATTGTGGTACTCCGCTGAAAACTGACAGGAATGTTCTTTCATCAAGTCTGGCAAGGCTTTCATTTGTTCCCTTGCCAAAAAGAATTTGAGAAGCCTCCACAGCATTTTCAAATTCTTTCACAGAATGAACCATGGTGGTGATTTCCCTGGCAAGTCTTTTTTGCAGCAAACGAAGATGAGGTTCCTGACGATGCTCTTTAGTCAGAGCTTCAATTTCTTCCTTTTCAATCAGCGTAAATATTTTGATGTATTTTTCAGCATCTGCATCAGAAGCATTTAACCAGAACTGGTAAAATTCATAAGGTGAAGTCCGTTCAGCATCCAGCCATACATTGCCCGATTCGGTTTTACCAAATTTACCTCCATCTGATTTTGTAACCAGAGGAATCGTCAATGCATAGGCCTCATTCCCTGTTTTTCTTCTGATCAATTCCGCACCCGTGGTAATATTTCCCCACTGATCTGATCCTCCCATTTGCAGTTTACAGTTTTTGTTCTGATTCAACCAAAGGAAGTCATAGCCCTGTACAAGCTGATATGAAAATTCGGTAAAAGACATTCCCTGGCTTGATTCTTCACCAATTCGCCTTTTCACGCTATCCTTCGCGATCATGTAGTTTACGGTTATATGCTTACCAATATCACGAATAAATTCAAGAAAACTGTATCCCTTCATCCAGTCGTAATTGTTCACCATTTCAGCTGCATTGGATGTATTGCTGTCAAAATCGATGAATTTTCTTAACTGAGATTTTATTCCGTTTAAGTTGTACTCAAGGGCTTTTTCATCGAGGAGATTTCTTTCTGAAGCTTTGTCTGTAGGGTCCCCGATCATTCCGGTCGCACCACCAACCAGTACAAGGGGTTTATGTCCGGCAAGCTGAAACCGTTTCAATAACATGATCTGGGCAAAACTTCCAACATGAAGAGAATCAGAAGTCGGATCAAATCCAATGTAAGCAGTTGTCATTTCTTTTTGCAACTGCTCTTCTGTTCCCGGCATAATATTGTGTACCATGCCTCTCCATTTCAGGTCTTCAACAAAATTCATCCGCTATAAATTTCTGCAAAGATAACATTTGCAAAATAACATGAAATGTATTTTGATTACACAATAATTTCTTCATCAGGTTCATCGGGGACATCAAGAGGATGGGTGAAATCAAAATGAAGGTATGGAAAGAGAAGAGGAGCAAGCATAGATAACGGCCTGTAAAGAACAGACTGATTAATTTTCTCCTCCGATATAAAGTGCGCACGCCGGTTTATGCCATTAATCACTACAAGAACAGCGCTGATAATAAAAGCATATTTTATCAGGCTGAACATGATACCCAATAATCGATTAAGCATATTTATAGCAATGGCTTTTAACAATTTTTCAAAGAGTCTGGCCAAAAAATGAATACCAATAACAATACCAACGAATGTAATGGCAAAGGCTATCAAATGCATATATTGCCAATTGAAGCCCAATTTTTCTATAATGATAGTTGCTGTCAGACCTGAGAATTTGATGGCACCAAAAATACCCAGTATCAGAGCTGCTAAAGTCGCTGCCTGAAGAATAAAACCTTTGGTATAACCTTTATAAATTGCCCATAAAAATATGATCAGAAAGAGAATATCAAAAATCATAAACAAAATTTTGCCAAATGTAATGAAAGCTGAATTGGAAATGAAATGAAAATATAGCAAATAGGATGTAATTCTGTGAGCAAAGTAAATTTTGATACATTCGATGATTTTGAATACTTTTGCATCGCTCGCCGAAGCTTCAGCGTAGGAAAGCATCGCCCGCCGAAGCTTCAGCATAGGAGAGCATAGCCCGCCGAAGCTTTCTTTGATCGCTATAGTCCAGATTTTTTGGGACGGAGGTGATAGCGAAGGCGGGTATTGCTTATTTAATTACCTCCTGGCTTTGCAGAAGCTACCATGAGAGAAAAAAGGCCCCATAGTTCAACGGATAGAATAGCAGTTTCCTAAACTGTAGATCCTGGTTCGATTCCAGGTGGGGCTACTAAAACAGTTTGGAGTGTGAGACTCGAGCCTTCCTTCGCTGA